>CALPMC020000033.1 GCA_943324565.2 Chitinophaga pinensis
ACTCTCAATTGTTTTTCTCTTTTAATTTTGGATTTAGAAAAGATTTATACTAATCCCAGTTATCAACCTTAGTTGTTTTATTTTACCAACAAATGCTTTTCAATAAAAGACAGAATTAATTCTTGTTCTTCTTGCGACGCATCGTTGCACATACTATTGTGTTTAATGTTCGTTTGTAAAATGATATGACCTAGTTTTTCTTGTTCCTCTGGACTTGGAAGTACACCTTCATCAGCAGGTTGATCGCTTGAACGCATAGAATAAAAAGTTGGCTTTTCAACTCGTGGTATCGGCATTCGACGATTATCTAAAGTAAAAACCTTGTGTGTTTTGTCTGGGTGTTTTTCAGCAAACAATACGGACATATCTCCACCATTTGAGTGGCCAATTAGCACCAACTGACTTGTCGTTAAAGGTGGAATTACAGCCTTTAAATAATTGGTGACAAAGAGAATATTCTGAACTCCTTTTTCCCAATTTGGTTTTCGAATTGTGCGCAAATCACCTTCCATTGCTAACAAATCATCTGTTGGAAGCTCATGCTGAACACTTACTACAAAAAATCCTTTTTTCGCTAAATTCTCAGCAATAAACGAATAACCCAAATAAGGATTTCCTTTATTAAAACCATAGCCGTGACTAATCACCACAAAATAGCTTGGAGCAAGTTTTTGTGAAGTTTTTGGCTGATAAATCACAATTGGTATTTTTCTATTTCTTGAAGAATCAAACAAGACGTCTTTTATAGATTCAACAGGAAAGGTCACAGTTTCAGCAGTTACTAGTTCAGCATCTAAATTCGTTTTACAAGCAACAAGTAAACCGAACAACAGACTAACAAAAATGCCTTTTAACATATCCTATATCTTTAGAAAACAAAAACTAAACCAAGTTAATGTTGTTATTCACAAATTCTACCTTTATGCTGATCGTTGTGAAAATGTGCATCTAAATCTTTGAGTTCTTTTAACAATTCAGGAGTAGGTTGTTTTGCTTGTAACTTAGATAAATCGGGTTGTCCAGCATCCACCCAAGCAGTATACCAAATTGAACCAACAGCAATGATTGCTGCCCTCAATCTTCTTTCAACCATTCCATTCATTCGATTGTGATAGACGTCACAAAATTCTTTGGAATAGGTTGAAATAGTAACATTTCCTCGCTGTTCATAAGAGTATTTCTTATCGGAAGGAAATTCCTTAGTGAGCTCTTTTTCGATGCGCAAAACTGAATCAAGTGATGTGTGTGAACCTTCTACGGCTTCCCAAGCAAAATCAAGTACATTTTTAATATAACGAACTTTGCCAACAAAATAATCGTAATCTTCTGCATTTATTTCCACCAAACGACTTTCCCATAAACCGTGAATTCCACGCTGTCCTGTCATTTGACCATTATAATTTTCTGTTGTATGCAAAGGAACATGTGCATCTCCAATATAATGACCAATTTCAGCAGAGTATTTGAGAATTAAGTCTACATTTTTAGATTCAAAAGCTCTTTGTAATTTAAACTTCATTACTTGAATATGCCAAGGAACAATACCATAAGCTTGAAGTGTATCTTCTGTAAATTTAGCAACTGCATCATTCCATTTGCGTGGCATAATTTCAAAAGGATTTTCGCCTGCTTTATAATAATGATCCAAGTCGATGTAATGACATTGCGCCTCACCTTCAACCGCATAACGACGTTTATCAGGGTCAACAGCGTGATCAGTTAGAAACTCAATGTGCTCTTTGTAAAAACCAAAAATTTCTGGTGGCAAGGTAAAAACCGCAATTCGATTAATGCGTTTATGTCCAAAAAAACCCCATTGAACAGCTTGTGAATCCTTCGTTCCACTTCCGAGAAGGTAAATCAAAACGAAAGGAATTACAAGAACTATTTTTCTATAATTTGACCAGTTTCCCATTTCTTAATATTGGTATCGAGCTTGATTGATTGGGTGTTAAGCAATATTTAATATCCTCATTCAAATTTAAGTTTTTTAATCTTCTTCTATGTGAACTAGATTTTAAATATCCAAAATAATTATCTTTTGCTGACAAATACAAATATTTTGCGGCGATGGAAGAATCTTCATCTGAGGTGAAATTCCCTGTATTAATCAAAAAGTCAGAGATTGCTCCTGCACAAATAGTGTCTTCCAAATTGAATTTATCTTGCCATCCAGAACACAAACAAAGGACATTTTTATCCTGTTTTGCTAACCATTCACTTAAAACTTGAAGATTTAAAAACGAACCTACTACTACTATTTCAGCATCTTTAGCAACATCAAGTGACTTCGTTCCATTTGTTGTTGTTAAAACCACTTCTTGCCCTCTAAATTCTTCTTTCATGTAAGAAAAGGGCGAATTTCCAAAATCAAACCCCTCAACAATTTGTCCTTTGCGTTCAGCTCCTGCCAAATAACCTTTCTTTTTATATTCCCAAGCTTCTTCAACTGTTGGCACAGGAATGATTGATTTAATACCATTATCAAATGCCGCACAGATCGCCGATGTTGCTCGTAAAACATCAATAACAACCACAATTTCAAATTCATCTCTATAATAAGGATATTCGCCTGGTGTGAAACAAACTTCAACGTGTTTTCTTGAATCAGTCATATATCATTTTTTTTTGACAAAGTTATAAGGATTTCAATCAAATTCAACTTCAATAATAATTACTGAATTAACAGTAAATCAGATTTTTGTTTATTAAATAGTTCACCAAACATTTTGAAATATTAAGATTTTGCTTAACAATCTTTAACGCGTTTCAAATTTTAACAATTGTCTGAAAATTGTAAACTTGCAATCGAATTTTAATACTTGACACTATGAATTATTTAGGATTTTTAAAAGTTTTCGGAATTGGAATTTTAGGAGGTACCCTTCCATTGGCGACATTTGTTGTTCTAAATCGTCCAACAGACAAACTTTCTGACAGAGTAATTGATGGCAATCGTTACTACAATACGCAACCTGTAAGTCTAAATGCAGCAGGAACTTCAGTTGATTTTACAGAAGCTTCGGCTAATACTATCAATTCTGTTGTTCACGTTACCACAAAAGTCGTTCAAACAACCTTTCAACGCGATCCTTTTCAAGAGTTTTTCTATGGTCCAGGAGCCGGGGGTCGAGAGTTCAAACAATTTGGAGCTGGCGCTGGTTCTGGAGTAATAATTTCATCTGAGGGTTATATCGTTACGAATAATCACGTTATAAAAGATGCAAGTGAAATTGAAGTTATTCTTAACGATAACTCAAAATATACTGCAAAAATTGTTGGTGCTGACCCATCTACTGATATTGCCGTTTTGAAAATAGAAGGTACAGGTTTTCAACCTATTCCACTTGGTAATAGCGACGACTTAAAAATCGGAGAATGGGTATTGGCAGTTGGAAATCCATTTAATTTAACTTCTACTGTAACTGCTGGAATCGTTTCAGCTAAAGCAAGAAATATTAACCTTTTGGGTGATCGAACAAATAAAGACGCCGTTCCAATTGAATCCTTTATTCAAACGGATGCAGCTGTAAACCCAGGAAACAGCGGTGGAGCGTTAGTAAATACACGAGGAGAATTAGTAGGAATCAATACTGCGATCGCTTCGCAAACTGGAAGTTACAGCGGTTATTCCTTTGCGGTTCCTGTAAATTTGGTTGAAAAAGTTATGCGAGATTTAATTGATTACGGAATCGTTCAACGCGGTTACTTAGGTGTTCAAATTGCTGACATTACTCAAGAAATCAAAGAAAAAAATAGTCTTTCGAATCTTAAAGGAGTTTTCCTAGCAAAAGTAATTGAAGATGGTAGCGCTGACAAAGCAGGATTAAAAGATGGTGATATAATCTTAAAGATTGGAAATAAGGACGTTAACTCAGTAGCATCTTTACAAGAGGAAATTGGTAAAAGACGTCCAGGCGATAAAGTTTCGTTAACAATTCGTAAAAAAGATGGAGAAGAAGTTGTAAAAGAGTTATTGCTTCGTAACAAAGACGGTGAAACGACGTTAATGACAAAGGAAGAAATAAAGAAGAATTTTGCTTTAGGAGCAACATTTACAGAATTAACAGCAAAAGAAAAAAAGGAATTGAATATTTCATACGGAGTTAAGGTAAGTTCTATCGGTACAGGTAAACTAAAATCGATTGGTCTAAAGGAAGGCACGATTATAACGAAGGTAAATAATGAACCTGTTGAAACTGTAGAACAACTAACTTCAAAACTAAATAGTATCAACCGTGGAATTCTTTTGGAAGTGATGTCGGAAAGTGGGAAGAGAGATTTTGTTGGATTTGGTTTATGATTGTAAATAAGGCATAGTTTTTGGTAATTGCAAAAGCTTAAAAAAAACGAAAAAAAATAGGTCTAAAATTTTAGTAATCGTTTTTTTTGGCGTTACTTTGCCAACCGTTTCTTTAGGGAAATTAGTATTAATTTAACAGTGAGATAAAGTCTAGAATGAGGCAGTTAAAAATTACCAAATCAATCACCAATCGCGAAAGTCAATCACTTGATAAATATCTACAAGATATTGGTCGTGAAGAACTAATCACAGCAGAAGAAGAAGTAGAGTTAGCAAGAAAGATTAAAGCTGGAGATCAACGCGCATTAGAGAAATTAACAAGAGCAAATCTTCGTTTTGTTGTTTCAGTTGCTAAGCAGTATCAGAATCAAGGTCTTACCCTACCTGATTTAATCAATGAAGGTAACTTAGGTTTGATCAAGGCTGCACAGAAATTTGATGAAACAAGAGGTTTTAAATTCATCTCATACGCCGTTTGGTGGATTCGTCAATCAATTCTACAAGCCTTAGCTGAACAAGCACGTATCGTACGTTTACCTTTAAATCAAGTTGGTTCATTAAATAAAATCAATAAAGCGTTCTCTCGTTTAGAACAAGAATTTGAAAGACCACCTTCAGCTGAAGAATTAGCAGAAGCACTAGAAGTTCCTGAAGATAAAATTAAAGAGAGTTTAAATGTTTCTGGTCGTCACGTATCAATGGATGCGCCATTAACAACAAACGAAGACGGTGGAACTTTGATGGATGTTATGGCAAACAATGATGCTCCAAAAACAGATCATGTTTTAATGGCTGAGTCATTACAAAAAGAAATTGAACGTTCATTGAGTACTTTAACTGATAAAGAAAGAGAAATCATCCGCTTATTTTTCGGTATAGGAATGAATCACGGATTAACGTTAGAAGAAATTGGCGCAAAATTTAATTTAACTCGTGAGCGTGTTCGTCAGATTAAAGAGAAAGCAATCAGAAGGCTTCGACATACATCGAGAAACAAATTACTTAAATCCTACTTAGGATAACATTATTCAAAAAAGGCTATCAGTTCCACAACTGATAGCCTTTTTTGCTTTATACATTCACAATTAATCAATCAAATAAACATGGAAACAATTGTTGGCTATGAAAAAGAGCTCAAATCTCACATTGAGCGTGAAAGAGCAGCGGTAAAACTGCAGAGTAAAGTTGGAGCATTGCTCTATGATAAAGGAATCGAATTGGTCCTTTTTAGAAATCACTTAACAGATGTTACGATTTCAGAAATTTTAAACTTGCACGAATATGCAGGTAAAGTAGTTAATCGTCCAATAGATGTATTCACCACTAGTGAATTAGCTGAATTGATCCTTAATATGGAATTAACCTCTGCAAAATTAGACATCGGTAAATTGGCAAGTGAATGGTTAACTGAAAGTTCAAACTTCGAATCAAAACAAGCTTTTTTAGATGTTAAAATTGGTAAATTAACTTCTGCAGATGGACATGTAGAACCGAGAGATGTTGTCTTATATGGTTTCGGTCGTATAGGTCGTTTGGCTGCTCGTGAGTTAATCAAACAAGCAGGAAAAGGTCAACAATTACGTTTGCGTGCAATTGTAACTCGTGGATCTTCCGATTCAGATATCATTAAAAGAGCTTCTTTATTGCGTAACGACTCTGTTCACGGCGCATTCAAAGGTTCCGTAATTGAAGACCTAGAAAATAAAGCATTGATTATCAATGGTCAAATTGTTAAAATGATTGATGCTTCGAATCCAGAAGATATTGATTACACACAATACGGTATCAACAACGCTTTAATTATTGACAACACAGGTGTTTTCACAAATCGTGAAGCTTTGTCAAGACATTTAAAAGCAAAAGGTGTTGGAAAAGTATTATTAACTGCACCTGGAAAGGAAATTCCAAATGTGGTTTATGGTATCAATCAAGGAACTCTAGATATTGAAAATGAAAATATTTTCTCAGCTGCTTCTTGTACAACAAACGCAATTTCTCCAGTTTTGAAAGTAATAAATGATAAATACGGCGTTGTTAAAGGACACATCGAAACTGTTCATGCTTACACCAATGACCAAAACTTATTGGATAACATGCACAAAAAACCAAGACGTGGACGATCTGCAGCTGTTAACATGGTAATTACTTCAACGGGTGCTGGAAATGCAGTAACGAAAGTAATCCCAGAATTGAAAGATAAATTAACTGCAAATGCTGTTCGTGTACCTACACCAAATGGTTCATTAGCGATTTTAAGTCTTGAATTGGCTAATGCTACTTCAGTTGAAGATGTGAATGCTTTAGTTAAAGATGCAGCCTTAAACGGAGAATTGGTTAATCAAATTTATTATTCATTTGACCCAGAATTAGTTTCAAGTGACATAATCGGAAATACATGTTGTTCAGTTTTTGATTCAAATGCGACAATCGTATCAAAAGACAATAAGAATGTAGTTTTATATGCTTGGTACGATAATGAGTTTGGTTATACTAAACAAGTTATTCGTTTAGCGAAATACGTTTCTAAAGTAAGAAGAGCGATTTATTATTAATCGTTTTAGATACAATTTTAAAGGCTCTCAAAAGGAGCCTTTTTTTGTTTTGTTTATTTTGGAGAAAAAAAAATGGAGATACGTTTTTGTACAAGCATTCAGAACTTAAAATTACTGGTTTGAGCCTTTGTTTAATTTTCGCCATTTTTTGCTTGATCAAAAGAATCAAAAATCAAGGCTCTGAATTTCTATTTGTTCGCAAATTCTTGTTCTGTAAATAGTTACAACTCGTTGCGAACAATTTTAACTCCTTTCTGAAACTGAAATTTTTTAAAAATGTTCTTACAGAAATTTTAAAAATTAACAGTTTCAATTCAGTAGCTAAAACCCAGAAATTTAAGGCCGAAAATGTTCGCAAATATTTACAAATTAGTTCCCACTTTAATTAAACACTTTATTTTTTAAGTTTAAAATATTTACAGGAAAGATTGCGGATAGTCAATAAAAAAACGTTTCTATCAAAACATCTTTTGACGTTTCAATAAATACTGCAAAAGGATTTGATCATAACCTTCGTTGATGTCAGCTGGCATAAAATCTATTCGGTAATTGGCACAGCGTAACTTAATTTCATTGAAATAATTTTGAACGCCTTCAATGTATTTTTCTTTCACTTCAGCAGGTTGCAATTTCATGCGTTCACCTGTTTCCATGTCAATCAATTGATAGGGACGATTTTCCAATTCGAAATTGTATTCTAATTTTTTGTCAATCACATGAAAGATAACCACTTCGTGCTTGTTGTGTTTCAAATGATTCAAAGCCTGAAACAATTCATCTAAGTGACTTGGGTCGTCAAATAAATCAGAGAAAATTACCACCAAACTTCTTCGATGTGTCAACTCTGCAATGTCGTGTAAAAGCTGAACAGTATTTGTAGCTTTTTTTGTTTGTTCATCATATGAACGCAGACGTTGTTCCAATTCACTGTACAAGTAACGATGATGCGACAAAGAAGATTTTGCTTGCGTATGTAATTCCAATTTTTCATTGAACAAACTCAAACCTACAGCATCACGTTGACGTTTCAACAATTCAATTAAACTTGCTGCAGCATAAACTGAAAATTCAAATTTTGACAAGCCATCTTTTGGGAAAAACATCGAACTTGAGGAATCAATCACAATTTGACAGCGTAAATTTGTTTCTTCCTCGTATTTTTTTGTGAACATTTTTTCAGTTCGCCCAAATAATTTCCAATCAATATGTCGTGTAGATTCACCTGCATTATACAAACGATGTTCAGCAAATTCAACTGAAAAACCATGAAAGGGACTTTTGTGTAAACCAGTAATAAATCCTTCTACCACTTGTTTTGCAAGTAATTCCAAGTTTCCAAATTGAGCTAAACGCAGTCGATCTATTTTCATCTTTTCTAGTTGGTACTAAATTAAGCAATATTCAGCAATTGAAGTTTTGAGATTTATAAAGCCATCAAAAAATTAACGGATTTTATCTTCTTTCCGCTGATATGCTTTTATCAAAGTATTTGCAATTACACCAACTAAAATCAGTGCAACTCCAATAATTATCAAGAAATTCAGACGTTCATCGAATATAAAATACCCCATCAACAAAGCGTAAATTGAACCCAAATATTGAAAAGGAGTAATTAATGAAGCACTGTCTTGATGCAAAGCTTTAGTCAATAACATTTGTGCTATTTGAGTGAAAATTCCAATAATCAAAAGTAATAGCCACTCAATTCCTTTGGGCATCACAAAGTCAAACAAGCACCAAATAGACATAATTGGAATCGAAATCATAGGGAAATAACTCACGATATTTATAGGTTCATCTGTTGCTTTTAATTTTACAATTGCTGTGTAAGCTATTCCAGAAAATGCTGCAGAGATGAGACCTAAAGTTAACCAAAAGAAATCCAATTTAACAGGATTTGTCTTTAATAAGAGTGCGTTTAAGCCAATCAAAGTAACACCAATAAACGCAACCAAAACAAATAGCCATTGCATTTTAAGGATGCGTTCTCTCAAAAATAACAAAGTGAAAATCATGGTAAAAATTGGCGCAAGGTATTGAACCGTTGACGCAACAGCAATCGGTAAATGATGAATCGTTTCAAAGAACATCGTTAAAGCTATCATTCCGGCAAAACCTCTAATGAATAACCACTTTTTATTCACTCCGAAAAAAGGTAATTTCTTGCTTTTGATTATTACTGAACTTATTGAGAAAGAAATAATTGAACGTGTCAATACCAATTCATGTGCTGGAATCTTTTGCAAGTTTGGAAAAAGGAGTTGTTCATTTCCCATTCCAAAAAGCTTTACAAAAAAATTCACGACTAAAAAGGACAATCCTGAGAGTACGATAAATAGAATTCCTTTTTTCATGTGGTTGCAAAGTTAGGAGAATTGGAAAATCTTTTATTGTGCATTTTATGTTTAATTTTTGTACTTCTGATTGGGATTTATTGTTGTCGGAAATTAACTCTTTAAAGAAATTAGTTACTTCTCGAGCAACTTTTCCTTTTATTGAACAATTAAATGCAATGCTATCAAGTATATTGCTTAACCTTCAAAACATTAAAACAGTGATGTTTTCAAATTTTCATTTTGTATATGGGTAATACCTGTATCTTTTGTTAGGAATAACAACAGAAATCCTCTTGTTTTACTTTCTTTTTTTTAAAACTTGAAGGTGATAATTGTGAGTAGTATATACTCATACAAAATAAGGAGAAACGACAAATTTCCGTATGGGAAACTACCAAAAAGAACTGACATTATTAGATAAAATGAAGATAAACTAATTCCTCTAAAAATCAACATGGCGTTCCTTTTTATCAGGAAAAATATCAGCAATTGTTACCAAAATTCCTGTTTCCTCAACGTTTCCAAAATCAGGATTAACAGCAGTACCAAAAGTTTTCATAGTTGGTGATAAATTCATGTAAATGTTAACCAAAGGCGGAATAAATTCTCCTTTTTCGCGAATGTGTCCATTTAGAACTTTAAAACCATCTTTAAAATCCAAATCTTGTAACTGACTTTCAACATACGCTTTGTCATAATTTTGAACCAAAGGATGATAGGGTTGCATCAAATTTTCTGTATCTGGAAAATAATGGTGCATAAAATGCAACAAGAAATCTCGACAATCGGTGTTGTAATTTGGATACATCGTTACTTTGCCAAAAAAGTACTTTTTCTCTGGATAAAAACGCACCAAAGCACCCAATCCATCCCATATATTATCTAAAGCAAACAAACCTTTTCTAGGGTCAACGCTTGGTTGAAACATAGGCTGTACCCAACTGCGTCCTAATTCAATGGTGTGAGGTAAATAATCACTTAAGAACCTTTTAGTAAAGTCAAAATAATGGGTTGTTGACAAATGAATTGATCCTTCAGAATCAATTGCTTCGTCGCATAAAATAAAACGATAACCACCTATAATTTCCTTTTCAACAGGCGACCAAACGATTAATTGCTTGTAACAAATTTCACCTGTGTCGTATTCATCCAAGTCCATTTCTTCGCCAGTTCCACCACCTGAAGCACGAAAAGTAACTTCGCGTAAACGACCAATTTCCAATAAAGTATTTGGAGCATTTTTATTATCGACAATGTAAATTTCGTTTCCTCCTTTTCGCGTCAAACGCACTAATCCTGAGGTTACTAATTCTTCTTCAATGATCGATTTTGGAAGTTGGGCAATAATTTCCTTCATAGTTATTTATTTAGTGAATGAACGGTTTTTCGCAACATTTCAGCTGCTGCTTGGTCATTCATTGATTTATCAATTTCACCTGCTTTTATTGGCTCACCAACTGTAAAAGTGATGGTTCGATTGTATTGTTTAAATAATTCATTTGACAAGTAAAGCATTTCAATATTCGCTTTGATGCCAACTGCACTTCTTATTTTCGATAAACGATAAAAGAAATTTGACAATTCACCTTCGATATGAATAGGAACAACGGTTCTATCCAAAGAGCGTGCATATAACATAAACGTTTTTTTCCAAGCTAAATCTTGAACTTCGCCATCAATCTTTCGACTCACCAAACCAGCTGGGAAAATACAAATTGCATTGTCTGATTCGAACGCATTTTTTATTTGATTACGCACACTGTTGTCGTTTTTCCCATGCTTGTTTACACCTATAAAAAGATTGCTAATATTTTTCAAATTCATTAATAAATCGTTGACAATGAATCGCAAATCTCTTCGTTGTTCTTTCAATCCAGCAATCAAAGCAATAGCATCCATTCCTCCCAAAGGGTGATTCATCGCAATAATCATTGGCCCATCTTTTGGAATCAATTCTTTGTTTTTGATGACAACGGTAATATTGAAATATTCCATCACTGCCACACAAAAATCTTGATCATATTTGTCTTTGTTTTTTATCAAGAATTGATTGATTTCATCCTCATGTAAGATACGGCGTAAATAATTGATTACGAATGATGGTAACCAACGCAAAAGCCTCGGATTTTTACTTCCAATTAAGCCTTTTACATCTATAAATTTTTCACTTTTCACGTTAACGAAATTAAAATTTATATCAAAACAAGTTGAATTGAAAGGATTAAATTATCCACATTGAAAATGTTAGTAATGAAAAGGGATTTTCAAACCGTCATAAGCGAGAAATACATTTTCTGGTAAAGTCAATTCAATTTCTGAATGGCGACCAAATAAATGTGAAATGTGAGTTAAATACGCCTTTTCTGGTTTTATTTCTTCAATGAAAGCCAAAGCCTCTTCTAAATTAAAATGAGAAATGTGCGTGGAACGATGTAAAGCATTCACAATCAAAGTTTTTGTCCCTTTCACTTTCTCTTTTTCAGTGTCGCTAATCGTTTTTGCATCAGTTATATAGGTGAAATCTCCAAAGCGAAAACCAAGAACGGACAACTTATAATGCAGCACTTCAATCGGAATTAAAGTCAAATTATGATTGAGCGTAAATGGTTTTAAATCAATATTTTTCAACTCAAATTTAGGAACTCCAGGATAGCTTTCTTCTGAAAAAGCGTAATGAAATTCTCGTCGTAAGGCAAGTTCAACTTGAGAAGTGCAATAAATTTCCATCGGGCGCTCTTCTTTGTAGTTAAAAGCACGTACATCATCCAAACCTGCTAAATGGTCTTTGTGTTCGTGGGTGAAAATCACTCCTCTCAAGGATTTTACTTTTTCACGCAACATTTGATTTCGAAAATCAGGACCCGTATCAATTACGTAATTGTCGACTTGAACATTGATCATTATCGAAGAGCGAGTTCGGTTGTCTTTGGCATCTGGAGAACTACAAACATAGCAATCGCAAGCAATCACAGGTACACCTTGTGAAGTTCCAGAACCTAAAATAGTAACCAAGCCTTCCATTCTAACGAAATTAAATATAGTTTTTCAAAGACAAATTTAGTATTCAACAATTTTAAGTGAAGCATCCTTTCTTAGAAACAAATTTAAAATTGTATTTATATCGCGATTTTCATTTTGAGGAGCAATATAACGTTTCCAATCTACAGGTTCTTTGCCGTTGAAATGAAATGGAGCAAATCCATAGCCTTTGTATGCACCGTTTTCAATCCACACCATACTTCGTTCACCTTTGTTGCGACCTTTATCCAAAATGTAGAAAGATTTTCCTTCAAAAGACAATTGTTTTACTAATTCCGAAACGCGCTCATTGTAGGATTCAGCTGATTCTTCACCCACACAAGCACCTTTACATTGTTTGATGGAATGATGAAAACAACCAGATTGCGTTGGGTAAAGTCCACATAATTTCTGACACATCTGATATTTATCAACGATGTGCGTCAAATAATCTGTTCCTTCTTTTCGAGTTGTGAAATGCAGCAAAGGAACACTTTCAGTTTTTGCAATTGAGTGAATGGTTAAATTCAAATAGCCTTTCGCATCTTCAACATCAAACAATCCAAACGGAAAAGAACTTTTGCGCAATTTTCGATTGTAAAGCGGTTGATGTTTTTTAATCAACTCTGACTCTAACAACATTGCAATCAGTTCAGAACCAGTTAATTCATATTCAACTCTCACAATTTCTTGAATCATTTTCAAGCCTTTAGCCGTTGAATTACTACGAAGATGTTGTTCTACTCGTTTTTTTATATGAATACTTTTTCCGATATAAATAATCTGATTAAATTCATTCAAAAACTTATAAATTCCAGCTTTATTGGGTAATTCATCTATGATTTCGATATTCAAATTGGGATGAACTGATTTTGGATTCACCTCTTGCTGAATAAAAGTCGAAAGGTGATTCGGATCTTTGTGATAAATTAAATCAAACAATTTGGTAGTTGCTAGAGCGTCACCACCTGCACGATGTCTTCCAACGATTTCAATCTCAAGCGCTCGAC
This sequence comes from Chitinophaga pinensis, assembly GCA_943324565.2. Lineage (GTDB taxonomy): Bacteria > Bacteroidota > Bacteroidia > Flavobacteriales_D > Crocinitomicaceae > UBA952. The sequence goes on from CALPMC020000033.1 coordinate 13,220, forward strand.
TCAATTTACCAAGGCTGTAAGAAGTGTGACCAGGAATCACATAACGCGAAGCTCGAACTGTACACAAATGAGGTAAACGAAAATCAAAACCTAAACTTTTAAATTCGTGGCGAAACATTCCGTAATCGAATGCAACATTGTGAGCTACGAAGATACAATCGTCAGTAAATTCCAATACTTTCTTTGCAATTTCATAGAATTTGGGGGCATTTTCCACCATTTCATCAGTGATACCAGTTAATCGAACTATAAATTCTGGAATTTGTTGCTCTGGATTGACTAGCGTCACGAATTCATCGATGATTTTTTCGCCATCGTATTTGTACATCGCCAATTCAGTTATCTTAGAATTCTTGGGACTTCCTCCAGTAGTTTCAACATCAACGATGACAAAATTCATGGTCACGAAGGTATTTAAAAATGTTGAAAACAGCCTTTAGAATCTAGAAAAAGAAATGTGTGTAAAATAGGGATCAACCGAAAAAGTATAATTAAGAATTTGATTTACAAATCAAACTTTAAAAGTTATTTACAAGAAAACAATATTTGGTAAACTACCTTTTTGTTTTTTCTAGAGGTAAACAATTAATTTGATTTTATATATCTTCGTTTGCAAACTGAAACATATCGCTATTTTCTTCAATGAAAGTAAGCGTTTCTATAATTTCAGTCAAATCTTGAGAAGAAACTAACTTCATTCTATATTCTTTAAAATGTGAAATTCCTTTAAAATAATTGGTATAATGTCTTTTCATTTCATTGATTCCCAACACTTCACCTTTCCAACGAATACTCATATTCAAATGATCGATGGTAGCTCCTACTCTATCTTTTAGACTTGGTTTTTCCAAATGCGTTCTTGTTTTCAGATAATGCTTTATTTCATTAAAAACCCATGGATAACCAATGCTTGCACGACCTATCATTATACCATCAACACCATAACGATTCTTATATTCCAATGCTTTTTCAGGTGAATCAATGTCGCCATTTCCAAAAACTGGAATCTTCATGCGAGGATTGTTTTTTACTTCACCAATTAAAGTCCAGTCTGCTTCACCTTTGTACATTTGCTTACGCGTACGTCCGTGGATAGAAATAGCCTCAATACCAATGTCTTGCAAACGCTCAGCTGTATCAACTACGAATTTTGTATCCTCATCCCATCCTAATCTTGTTTTAACTGTAACAGGTAAATTAGTTGATTTAACTATTGCTTCAGTCATTCGTACCATCTTTGAAATGTCTTGTAGGATTCCTGCTCCTGCACCTTTACACGCTACCTTTTTCACAGGGCAACCGTAATTAATATCAATGATGTCAGGATTAGTTTTTTCAATCATGATTGCTGCTTGCTTCATACTTTCAATTTCAGAACCGAAAATTTGAATTCCAATCGGACGTTCATATTCATAGATATCTAATTTTTGTAAGCTTTTGGCTGCATCGCGAATCAATCCTTCGGAAGAAATAAATTCAGTATACATTAAATCTGCACCATATTTTTTACAAAGTGCTCTAAACGGAGGGTCACTCACGTCTTCCATTGGTGCCAACAAAAGCGGAAATTCTCCTAATTCAATGTCGCGAATTTTTACCATTCTAATTTTTTATTTTTTTTCTTGTTGAATAACTTTCAAATAATTTTTCAATTCTTGTTCGTTTTCAGATTTCAAAACCATCAACATTTCATCCGATTCTACTACTATGTAATCTTTCAATCCATCTAATAAAACCAATTTATTCTTCGGAACATTTATTAAACAATTTTCAGAGTTAAAAGTGTAAACATTATCACCAATAATTGAATTATTTCGCTCGTCTTTGTGCAAATGTTGATTCAAACTTCCCCACGTACCAAGGTCGCTCCAATCGAAATCAGATAAAACCACAGATACATTTTTGGCATGTTCCATTACAGCAAAGTCAATGGAAATATCTTCACATTTATCAAAAGCATTAAAAACAGCAACTTTTTCTTTTAATCCATTATCATATACAGTTAAATTATCTGCGAATAGGTTAAATAAACGCGGTTGAAAAGCTTGTAAAGCATCTAAAATTACTTTTGCTTTCCAAACAAATATTCCAGCATTCCAATAGAAATTACCTGCTTCTACAAATGATTTAGCAGTTCCTAAATCTGGTTTTTCTCTAAAATTAGTTACTTCATAAGCTTGGTTCGCTTCAACTCCATTTGTATTATCAAACTCAATGTAGCCATAACCAGTATCAGGTCGAGTTGGAGCAATTCCCAAAGTTACCAAGTGATTTTTAGAACTTGAAGTTTCGATAGCTGTATTAATGATTTCACAAAAACGTTGGCTATCCAAAATCAAATGATCAGATGGAGTAATGATTAAAGTCGCATCTTCATTTTCATGATAAATTTTCGCTGCAGCATAAGCAATACAAGGAGCGGTATTTTTACGCATTGGTTCACACAATACTTGATTTTCCTTTAATTCAGGTAATTGCTCCAAAACTAAATCCTTATAAATCGTATTTGTTAAAATGTAAATTTGCTCATCAGGCATTAAGTCTTGAAGTCGTTCGAAAGTTAAACGTAAAAGAGATTTACCAATTCCTAATACATCCAAAAATTGCTTTGGTTTTTGAGGGGTTGACATTGGCCAAAAACGGCTTCCAACGCCACCTGCCATAATTAATCCGTAATTATTATTTGTCATGATTGTCGATGATTTCTATTGTTGCTAAAGCGTGAACTAAAAATTGTTTTCCTGCTAAATCAGTACAAAGATACCTACTCCTTCTTAAATTTCCTTTTTTAAATACTTTTCCATTTAATGAAAAATGAGAATGCATCGGAATCTCTTCTAACGTGTGGGTTTGGTGAATTGTTGGTTTATCATATTTCTTCAAGGCACGAGATAAATTCAAATCTGAACAAGATGAAGCTTTTGTATTGGTGAAACTCTTCCAAAGTGCTTTTTCTAAGTCGTGTGGGAGATTTTTACTGTCTAAAACTGGAATCAATAATTCTCTAAAAGCATTTTTCCATTCTTCGCCATGTGGACTCACACGATGGCCATATTTGTTAAATGTTCGTAGGTGTGCAATTTCGTGTAAAGTGGTTACCAAAAAACTATACGGATTTAAATCACCGTTTACAGTAATAACAGGAAGTTCGCCTCGTATATTTGCTCTAAAATCACCTAACTTAGATTTTCTACCAGGAACAATTTTAAAAATGACTTTGCTAGAGAGAATAGTATCAACTAAATAAGGCACATAAACTTCTGGCGCAAATCGTTTTAATGTTTCAGAATAGCGTGTTCTTTTATCCATTTTTTGAGATGCACAAAAGTACAAAAGATTAATTTCAAAATTGAGAGCTTCCTAAAGTGAAAATATTGTTTAATTTAGCGAGTTGAAGCAATGAGAAATATAGGGAAATACATATTAATGTTGAAGGACGTTTTCACAAGACCGAACAAATGGCGCGTCTTTTTTGAACGACTTTTAGAAGAATTAAATGGAATAGGAATTAATTCACTTCCAATCGTTGCATTAATGTCAACGTTTATTGGGGGTGTAATTGCACTTCAAACGGCATCAAATATGTCAAGTCCCTTATTGCCAGCTTACACAGTTGGTTACATTACTCAATCAAGTACGATTTTGGAATTTTCACCAACTATTATTTCATTAATTTTAGCAGGTAAAATTGGGTCAAATATCGCATCTGAAATAGGAACAATGCGAGTTACAGAACAAATTGATGCTTTAGAAATAATGGGAGTTAATTCGTTGAATTTTTTGGTATTACCAAAAATAACGGCAGCTATTATTTTCTTCCCGATTCTAGTAATTTTTTCAATGGCATTGAGTATGTTGGGAGGTTGGATTTCTTTAGTAGTTTCAAACCTTTCAACAACAGAGGAATATGTTCTTGGGCTTAGAGCTTTCTTTGATCCTTTTAATATCAAATATGCGCTTTCTAAAACAGTTGTTTTTGGGTTTTTAATCGTTTCTGTTTCTTCCTTTTATGGCTATTATGTAAAAGGTGGATCGTTAGATGTAGGTCGTGCATCAACACAAGCAGTGGTAAGCAGTAGTGTTACGATATTAATAGCTAACTTTTTATTAACACAAATGATTTTGTTGTAATGATTGAGGTTATCAAAGTAAACAAAGCATTTAGTGGGAATACTATATTAAATGATGTTAGCGCAAATTTTGAAAAAGGTAAAGTAAACTTAATCATCGGTCAATCTGGTCAAGGGAAATCTGTTTTGGCAAAATGTATGGTAGGTCTTCATGAAGTTGATAGCGGTGAAATATTATATGACGGAAGAGATTTTACGCTTTTAGATCGTCACGAAAGAAGTAAAATTCGGCAAGAAATTGGAATGCTTTTTCAAGGTGCTGCACTTTTTGACTCGATGACAGTTGAAGGAAACGTCATGTTTCCTTTGATTATGTTTACTAAAATGACAAAAGGTGAAATGCAAAAGAGAGTTGATTTCTGCTTGGATAGAGTAAATCTGAAAGGAAAGAATAAACTTTTCCCTTCTGAATGTAGTGGTGGAATGCAAAAGAGAATTGGCATTGCCAGAGCGATAGCTATGAATCCAAAGTATTTGTTTTGTGATGAACCTAATTCTGGACTTGATCCTCAAACCTCTATTTTAATTGATGGTTTAATTAAAGACATAACTGCTGAATTTCAAATGACTACAATCGTAATTACCCATGACATGAATTCAGTAATTGAAATTGGAGACAATATTCTTTTTATTTATAAAGGCCAAAATTGGTGGCAAGGAAACAGCGAAACAATTATTACAACGGATAATCCCGAAATTGGAAATTTTGTTTATGCTTCTCAATTTATGAAAGATATTAGAGCTTCCATGCAAGAAAAAAGAAGATAATTTTTTTAAAAGTATTTTGTTTTTCAAAAATATAATTATCTTTGCAACCCGATTTTGAGGAAAAAAATTCTTTAAAAATCCTGTTCTTAAGAGAAAGAACTTAGATTGATATAATTGCGGATGTGGTGAAATTGGTAGACACGCCAGACTTAGGATCTGGTTCCGAGAGGTGTGCGGGTTCGAGTCCCTCCATCCGCACTATTAGGTCTCGTTTGTTGAAAGCGAGACCTTTTTTATTTAATACAATTTAAAAAATAAGTAACAATGAACATTTTACGCGAAGATGTTGATGCGCTAAACGCAGTATTAAAAGTGCAAATAAGTCCTGAAGACTACCAATCGAAAGTAAAAACCGAATTGGAAAAATACAGAAAATCAGCGAAAGTCCCAGGATTCAGACCAGGACATGTACCAGTTGGTTTAATTCAAAAACAATATGGAAAATCAGTCTTAGCTGAAACATTAAATAAATTAGCTAACGATAGTTTATACAATTTTATAACAGAAAATAAATTAGAAATTTTAGGTAATCCAATTCCAAAAGAGGATGCAACATCAATTGGAGATTTTGATAAACCAGAAAACTTTGAATTTTCATTCGAAATCGGTTTTGCTCCTTCATTTGAAATAGTTATTGCTGGTAAGAAATTTGAATTTCCAAAAGTAATTATTGATGATACATTAATCAATAAACAAATTGAAGACCTTCAAAGACGTTATGGAAAATTAACTTCTGTGGAAACTGCAGGAGAAAAAGATATGGTTCTTGGTAAATTCGAAGAGTTAACGGAGACTGGTGAAGTGAAAGAAGGTGGAATTTCTCATTCTACAACCATTTCATTGGAATTTTTGGATAAAAAAGACGCTTCAGATTTATTAAATGGCAAAAAAGTAAATGATACTTTTGAACTAAGTCCAAGTTTAGTTTCTAAAAACGAGGCAGATAAGGCAGCAATGTTAGGTTTGAAAGAGGATCAATTAACTTCAATCGGTGACAAATTCCAATTCACTATTTCTGACATCAAACAAATGGAATTAGCTGAATTAAACGACGAACTTTTCGGAAAATTATTCATGGATGGTGAAGTTACAACTATTGAAGAATTGAAAAAAAGAATCGCAGATGACATTAGTAAAATGTTCAGTGAAGATTCAGATCGTATTTTAACTAGAGATGTTTATAATTTTTTGTTAGAAGAAACTAAAATGGAATTCCCAACAGAATTTTTGAAACGTTGGATAAAAATTTCAAGTGACAAACCAGTTACTGAAGAAGATATTGAAAATGAATTTGATACTTATTTAAAATCACTTAAATGGCAATTGATTCAAACAAAAATCTTCACTGAAAACAACCTTAAATTAACAAATGAAGAGGTTATTGAACACACAAAAGGTTTGTTAGTTGCAAACTATGCACAATATGGAATTCCAGCGCCAGATGATGCTGAATTATCAGAATCGGCTATTCGGTTATTAAAAAACAAGGAACAAGCAAATGGAATTTATGATCGTTTGGCTGAACAAAAATTAACAACTTATTTTAAATCTGCGGTTTCTTTAGATACAAAAGAAGTAAGTTATGATGATTTCGTAGCAATAGCTTCTAAATAATTTGGAATAAAATAATTTAAAAGACCTTTCATTGAGAGGTCTTTTTTTTTAATTAAATATTCGCTTTAGAATGTCCTTAATTTTGAGATCTAATTTTTGGTTCAAGATAATTTTTCAAAATAACAAGAATTTTTGATTGGGTTTTTCTACGAAACCAACAATCTTTCCTTCAAAAAAAATCATAAAACAATACAACTTAAAAGTAATAGTAATAAATTCGCATTAAAACTAAAGAACAATGGAAGATTTAATAGACAACAACAACAGTTACTCTGCTGAAATATCTAGAGTATTTTTTAGAAACGTTTACACCTACATGTTCGGTGCATTAGGAATCTCAGGAATTCTAGCTTACATGGTTGGAACGAATGAATTAATGTTTGCTCAACTTTTTCTAAACGCCGAAGGAACAGGACTCTCTCCGGTATTTTGGATAATTGCTTTTGCACCTGTCGGAATTGGGCTTCTAATTCAATGGGCTTATGAGCGTCTATCAATGGGGTTTTTATTAGCTTTATTTATTGTGTATTCAGGATTGATGGGATTAAGCTTATCTTCAATTTTTATGGTTTACAATATGGGAGCTATTGCATCAACTTTCTTTGTTGCTGCAGGTGCGTTTGCTGGCATGGCGATTTTAGGCTATACTACTAAAACTGATTTAACTAAATTCGGAAGTTTGTTGTACATGGTCTTCATTGGAATGTTCATTGCTGGAATCGTAAATATTTTTATCGGAAGCGATACTATGGGATTTGTAATTGCATGTTTAGGTGTATTTGTCTTCACTGGATTAACTGCTTATCAAATGCAACAATTAAAATCAGTTTCAACACAACCTGGTTTAAGTGAAGAAGACCGAAATAAATTATCGCTTATTGGTGGATTACAACTTTATATTCTTTTTGTGAATTTATTTCTTTCTTTATTAAGAATCTTAGGTTCAAGAGATTAATCAGACTTCAAACTTATTAAATCCCGATTGTTCAAATGAATTTTCGGGATTTTTTATTTTAATCACTTGTCAAAACCAAACAATTTTTAACTTTGAAAAAAAATAATATTATGTCTAATAATTTCTTTGAAGAATCAACTGTAGCCTTAGGTACAATTTACACAATTTTTATTCTTTCAATCATCGTTAGCGTATTGATTTGGGGTTAATTTTCTGTAGAGAATAATCCAGTTTCTTACCTTCGACATACATGCCCTTCAACGCTGTATTTTCCTGGCTAATCGGGAAACGTCAATTTCGTATTGATACTTATCGTGATTTTCCTATTGAATCTCAAAATAAAGTTTTTGACTTTTTACTAAATAATTCTGAAGACACTGAATTTGGTAAAACTTACCAGATTAATAAATCATTAAATGTTCAACAATTCCAACAAAAAGTTCCGCTGCAAGATTATGGAACTTTAAAACCGTGGATAGATCGAACAATCAAAGGCGAAGAAAATTTACTATGGCCTGAAAAAACATCATGGTTTGCCAAATCTTCAGGTACAACAGCTAACAGAATTAAAATCTTACCAATCACCAAAGATTCCCTTTTTGAAAATCATTACGCTGGTGGAAAAGACTTATTAGCTCAGTATTACACGAATCTTCCAAATCGTAAACTTTACAATTCCAAACATTTAATTATTGGTGGCAGTGGAGAAGTAATTACAAACAACGAAGGAATTTTCATAGGTGATTTATCTGCAATAATTATCAATCATTTGCCTTGGTGGACTGAATTGCGTCGTTCTCCCAAAAAAGAAATTGCACTTTTAAGTAATTGGGAAGTAAAACTCGATAAAATGGCACACGCAGTAATTGAAGAAAATATCTGCATTATTGCTGGTGTTCCAAGCTGGACCTCTCTCCTACTCAAAAAAGTGTTGGAAATTTCTGGTAAAAAAACAATCATTGAAGTTTGGCCAAATCTTGAATTGTACATCCATGGTGGAATGAATTTCGCACCATACGCTTTGACTTTTAATAAATTGATTGGTTCTCCCATAAATTATGTTGAATCGTACAATTCTTCTGAAGGATATTTTGGTTTACAAGACCAATTAGAAACTAAAGATTTATTGCTTTTAACAGATTCTCAAGTGTTTTATGAGTTTATTCCAATGGCTGAATTTAATGGACTGGAATCTCAAAAAGTTCTAACCCTTGCCGAAGTTAGTGAAAACGAGGAATATGCACTTGTTATCTCCACATCTTCAGGATTATGGCGATATATCATTGGCGACACCATTCGCTTCACCAACCTCAAACCTTATCGTTTTATTGTAACAGGTCGAATTTCGCATTTCATCAATGCTTTTGGTGAAAAATTAATCGTTGAACACGCTGAGTCAGCAATAACAGCAACCTGTCGAGCGCTTCAATGTTCGATAAGAGATTTTACTGTTGCGCCTAAATTCAATACTGCAAATTCAACTGGTTGTCACGAATGGATTATCGAATTTGAAGAGGAACCAAAGGATTTTGAGAAATTTAAAACAGCTTTGGATTTGGAATTAAAAAAAGCAAATGCCGATTACGATGCCAAACGATTTGAAAATTTAAATATCGATTTTCCGTCCTTTCATTTTACTCCGTCAGGAACCTTTCAATTGTGGCTTAAAAACATTGGAAAACTCGGCGGTCAACACAAAGTTCCACGCTTGATGAACAATCGATCGATTTTGGAACAAATTCTGCAATTGATTTCGTAACTTCAACAAATCAAGTTATGAGAAAATTAAAATTCTTACTTTTTATTACTTTGTTATCCAATTTATGTTGGTCACAAACAATTGATTTAGAATTAATTAAAGAATTTTCTTTTAAAGAAGAAATTAATAATTGGACCATTGACAACATCGGTAATCTAATTGTTCAACAAGGAAATACCATCACAAAAATTGATTCATCTGGAAAACAAACTTTCACACAAAGCATTAAATCGCTAGGAGAAATCTCACAAATTTCAGCCATTAATTCTATGAAAATTGTTCTTTTTTCAGCGGAACAGCAGAGTATTTGTTTACTTGACAATACATTGACAATCAATGGTAAGTGCAAATATATGGACCAATACGATATCAGTTTTGCGAAATTTATTGCAGTTTCCAATCGTCCTAATTTAGTTTGGATATACGACCAATTAAACTCTAGTATTTTGCTAATCGACCTAATCCAAGATAAAATCATTCAGAAAGTGGAGAACTTTGCAGGAATTGCTTCTATTAAATCAGAATTAATAGGAATGGAAGAACACCAAAATAAGCTTTATTTATATGACTCTGAGCAAATATACGAATTTGATTTAATGCTAAATTGGAGTAATACATTCACGAAAACAGCGTCGAAATTTTCATTTTCAAAAGATAATATCATTGGATTAAATAATCAAACATTGACTTTCACAAGTATCAGTTCCAATGAAAACAATAAGCTATCTAGTAAAACCTTGTCTAAATTTCAAGATTTTCGGGTAAGTGGTACTGATTTTTATTTCAGTGAAGGTAAAAAAATATCGAAATTCAAGCTTATTAGCGCTAAATTTTAAACCGTCATTTAATACTTTTATCGTATTTTAGCAGTCTTAAAAAATTAAACTATGCACATTGCCGTTGCCGGAAATATTGGATCAGGAAAAACAACTTTGACCAATTTACTATCAAAACATTATGGTTGGGAAACACACTTTGAAGACGTTGATCACAACCCATATTTGAATGATTTTTACCACGATATGCAACGGTGGTCATTTAATTTACAGATTTACTATTTGAATAGTCGATTTACACAAATACAAGAAATAAAGGAAACTAAACATACTGTTATTCAAGACCGTACGATTTACGAAGATGCCTTTATTTTTGCTCCGAATTTACATTCAATGGGTTTGATGACTACAAGAGATTTTGAAAATTATTTCTCTCTTTTCAACCTAATGGATTCATTTGTTTCTGCTCCTGATTTGTTGATTTATTTAAGAGCGAGTGTTCCTACTCTAGTGAATCAAATTCAACAAAGAGGTCGCGATTACGAAGAAAGTATTCGTTTAGATTATTTGAAACGTTTGAACGAACGCTACGAAGCTTGGATTTCAACTTACGATAAAGGAAAAATGTTAATTATCGACATTGATAATAATCGTTTTCCTGAGAATCAAGAAGATTTAGGAAAAATCATCAACTCTATCGACGCAGAAATTAACGGTTTATTCTAAAATGATTGCAATAACTGGTGCAGCTGGATTTATAGCAAGTGTAGTTGCTCAACGATTCAATGATTTAGGATATAACGATTTAGTGCTTGTGGATGATTTTTCTCACCCACAAAAAACTTACACAACAACTGATTTAAAGTTTGCTCACAAAATCGAGCGATCCATTTTTATTGATTGGTTAGAATCAACTAACGAAAAAATAGAATTCGTTTTTCATTTAGGAGCGCGTACCGACACCACTGAAATGAATGTGGAACTTTTCAACGCCTTAAATTTACATTATTCACAAGCGATTTGGAAAATTTGCACTGATAAAAACATCCCTTTGGTTTATGCAAGTTCAGCTGCAACTTATGGTTTAGGTGAATACGGATATAGAGATGATCATGAAGTAGTTAATAGTTTAAAACCTTTGAATCCTTACGGTGAATCTAAAAATGATTTTGACAAGTGGGTTTTAAAACAAAACACTACTCCACCCTTCTGGGCAGGCTTGAAATTCTTCAACGTTTACGGACCGAACGAATATCACAAAGGACGAATGGCGAGTGTTATTTTCCATACGTTCAACCAAATTAAACTGAATGGAGAAATGAAACTGTTCCGTTCACACAATCCAAATTATACAGATGGCGGTCAATTGCGTGATTTTGTTTATGTAAAAGATGTAGCAAGCGTTTGCGGATTTTTAATGCAGCAACAGCCAAGCTCTGGAATTTACAATTTAGGTTCAGGCAAAGCACGAACTTTCCTTGATTTAGCTACATTAACTTTTAAATCATTGGGATTAGAACCGAAAATTAGTTTTGTTGATACACCTTTGGATATTCGCGATAAATATCAGTATTTCACAGAAGCTGATATGAGCAAACTAAAAGCGGCAGGTTACGACAAACATTTTCACACACTTGAAGAAGGAATTGCTGACTATGTTGGTAATTACTTGATGAAACTTTCTTGAGTTTAAAGTCATAACTTTTAATATTTCTATATGAATCCTAGCGTCGATGCATTTTTAGAAAAAACGGATAAATGGAAAGCAGAATTGACTTCGCTTCGCAACATTATGCTTGATTGTCAATTGATTGAAACATTGAAATGGGGACAACCTTGTTATATGTTCAATAAAACGAATGTAGTCATCTTGGCCAATTTTAAAGAAAGTTGTGCTGTTAGTTTTTTGAAGGGAGCCTTATTATCTGACACAGAAAATTTACTTGTAAAACCAGGGGAAAATTCACAAAGCGGTCGATTTATTCGGTTTAAATCTGTTGATGAAATTATCGAAAAAGAAGCAATAATTAAAGCTTACGTTTTTGAAGCAATAGAAGTGGAAAAAGCAGGACTAAAAATAGCACCTAGAGATCCAGAAGCTGAACCCTTGATTTCAGAGTTAATTCAACGTTTTGAAGAAAATCCAACATTAAAAAAAGCATTTGAAGCCTTAACACCGGGTCGACAGCGAGCCTACAATCTATTTTTTACGGCAGCGAAACAATCAGAAACACGTTTCAGCCGAATTGACAGTTATACTGATCGAATTTATAACAAAAAAGGAATGAATGACTGTGTTTGTGGTCTTTCAAAAAGAATGCCCAATTGCGATGGTTCGCACAAACAATTAGCAAAATGAAAACTTTACAATTTGAAATTCAAATAAATACAACTCCTGCAATTGTTTGGAAAAACTTATGGGAACTAGAAAACTATATTAAATGGACTTCTGTTTTCTGTTAAGGAAGTTATTACGAAACATCAGATTTTAAAGAAGGAAACCGGATTCATTTATTATCACCTGAAGGAAATGGAATGCATAGTTTTATTTAGAGAAAATTGAAGAAAATCGATTGCATGTTTTTAAACGTTTGGGATATATTATTGATAATTTTTTTTAAGAAAAAGAAAATACAAACTGGGAAAATGTCAAACAAAGTTATGAATTAAGTAAAAATGAAAAAGGCATTTATTTAAAGTTGGAACACTTAGAAGGATGGAGTCAGGGATTGTTCACTAGATAATCATATTTTAATATTTGCTTTTAATTTTTCCCAGACTTATAAACTGCAAGTGCTTCCTTTAAACGGTTTTTAATCAATTTTCGAACAGATTTTGGTTCTAAAACTCTAACCAATTGACCATGTTTTAATATTTGTTCTTCTAATTCATAATTGACTTTCACACGAATTTCAATTCTCAATTCTGTTTCGTTGTCAATTAGTATTTTTTGCGAATGATGTATAGGTTGTGATTTGATGTAATTCCCTTGAGATGGATCAAAAGTGAGTACAATTGTTTCAACTTTTTCAGCTTCATAAGTCAACCCAATAATTGAATTAAAAACATCCTTCGGCTTTTTCTTTTTCAATTTAAAAGTTTCACTAAGAACTTCCAACTCCAAAATTCCATCTAGACCAAAACTTCTAAATTCACCATCTTTAAAACACCCAAAAACGTACCAACGATTAAGATATTGCTTTAACAAATGGGGGTAAATTTCCACCTCTTTTGCTTCTTTGTGCCAATAACTGTGATGAACGAACCGAATCATTTTTCTATCTACTACAGCACCAAGTACTTTTCCTAGAATATCACTTTTCAATTCTTGTCCACTACTATCAAAATCTATTACATCTAGGTTTGATTTACTTTTTAATAAAATCTCATTTATGACGCGTGCGTTAATGAATAGGTTAAAAACTCGCATCCATTCTTGAAAATCGTTTTTACTCGCTTCATCAATCCAATAACCATCATTTAACCGGTTATACTTCACATCGATGAAACACATTTCTCTTAACGTTTTCAAGTCACGCTGTAAGGTTCGCTCGGTTGTTTCTAAATCATTATCAGATAAATAACTTAAAATAGTATCTAAACTTGGATAGTGGTTTACATTCACAAAATTGAGAATCAAACTTAATCGTTCTATGGTTTTGAATTGGGACATTTTATTTTAATAATACTTTAAAGATAACTATTCTAAAATTTAAATATGAAATTTTTATTGAGTGTCCGCAATCGTACCAGTAAATACTAAGAACGTAAATAGATTACGTCAAGTCGAGTATATATTTGTCAATAAATCACTGAATATGACAATTATAACCTTTTTAGCTGACTTTCCTGACGAAAAAAGCTGTCGATTACATTTTAAAGCAGAACGAGAAAAATTAGGTGTTTCTTGTAAGAAGTGTGGCTGCGCAAAGCAATATTGGTTAGAGTCTAAATTTCAATGGCAATGTGCTA
>CALPMC020000034.1 GCA_943324565.2 Chitinophaga pinensis
ATCATTTCGGAACGTGTGATAGATATGATTTCATTGGCTATCATAACCGTGATAACCTTTTTAATTGGACAAAACGATTTCATGCGCATCAAAGAGTTGATTGAGACCAACTTTGGTGGAACAAAAGACACACAATCGAATGTTATTTGGATTTTAATTTCTTTGGCAATTATTAGTCTATCGTTGCTACTCATCAAAAAGATTCGAAACGCAATCTTCAAAATTATTCATGAACTTTTTCAAAGCTCCCTTTCGATTTTAAAAACGAAAAATCCTGGAGCATACATTTTTCATTCCATCTTAATTTGGGTTTGTTACATTATTTCATTCATGCTTCCTTTTTATGCGTTTGAAAGCACAGAAAATCTTCCGATGAGTTGCGTTTTATTAGCTTTCATTGCTGGCACTGTAGGTATTTCACTTACCAATGGTGGAATAGGAAGTTATCCACTTTTAGTGGGACTCGTTGTAGGGTTTTTCTTAGTAGATAAACCAACAGATGAGGCCAATGCTATTGGAAACGCACTTGGTCTTATCATTTGGTCAACACAAACCGTTCTGGTTGTTGTCTTGGGACTTATTTCTTGGTGGTTACTTCCAACAAAGAAATAGATTTTTCTTGCTCCCAAAAATTCACTAATTTTCTTTCTTTTATTGTTTTTGGTTCTAGGTTTTTTGACCTATCTTTGATTTTTAACTGTGTGCTATATGCAAAGGAAATTATACTTACATACGATTATTTTGTTCATGGCATATTTTCACTTATTTGGAATAAGTGCCCAAACGAATTTTGTGCTTCCCAAGGAAAATCAAACCTTTTTAAATAGTGAAAACATCGTATTTCAAATCAATGGAAGTAATGGAATAAATTACCAAGTGCAGTTTTCGACATCCTCAAGTTTTGGGGTTCTAACTCTTGACACTGTTGTAAATTCAATTAATTTTCAACGTCGATTTGATGGCAGTTTCGGAGAAATTTGGTTGCGTACAAAAGAAGTGAGTGCAGCGAATTGGTCGCCTACACGTAAAATGAACTTGGTTAATTTTCCTTTAGGACAGCGTTTGTGGTTACGAAGTGATTCCGTTGAAATTATTGGTGGAAAAGTAGCTCAATGGTACGATAGGAGCGGAAATAACAATCATGCAACGCAAGCAACACTTGCATCAAGGCCAGCACGTCCAAATTCATCTCCGAATCTGGCTATTCCTGCAATACAATTTGATGGGGTGGATGATTTTCTCAATGGCACCACCCTTACAGGAATCCAGAATAGCTCGATGACCGCATTTTTACTTTTCAACGGATATAATCAGACAGATAATGGTGGCTTGTTGACTATGGGAACCTTAAATCAAGGTTTTGGTTTGTATCGAGGTACTTATTATCAAAAATTCACCATGTTAACCAACTACGCATCTAATAGCTTAGTTTTTGATATTCCCGATGCAATGCCAAACTCAGGTTTTCCATTCAAATTGTATGGGATGACAAAGAATTTTGGTGTTAGTGCGCAATTATATGGAAATGGAATTATGGGTTCGACGAATTCAACATCAACTTTGGTTGGTGCTTTTACTAATTCGAATTACGTGATTTCCGGTGGACCATTGGGGAAATTGAATGGGGAAATAGCTGAGGTCATGTTGTTTGATCAAGTTTTATCAACTGCTCAAAGAAATTCCATTGAGAGTTACATGATGGATCGCTATGCACCGAACGTTAATTTAGGAGTGGATATTACTTCAACTTATGGTTTTTGTAATATTACCTTACAGCCAACAAGCCAAATTTACACTTCGTATTTATGGAGTACTAATTCGAATGCATCCTCCATTTCAATAAATGAACCGGGACAATATTGGGTGCAGACGGTAGATGTATTTGGAAGGACTTCGAGAGATACAGTCAATGTTTTTCGTCCAATTTATAATCAAATTACTTTACAAAATGAATTGGTATGTGCTGGTCAACCTGAATTTTATTCAGCACCCATTCCAAGTGGTGCATATACGTTTGTTTCTTGGAGTGATGGAGTTACTTCATCGACAAGAACGATTAGCTCAGCCCAGTCGTTAAGTTATACAATTCAAGATAATGGGGGTTGTCAACGAACATCAAATGTCGCCCAAATTACGGTTGATGCTACGTTAGTTAATATGTCATTGGGACAAGATACTTCCTTGTGTGCTGGAAATGCGATTGGATTAGTTCAGAATTTAGTAGGCTCTATAAACTATAGTTGGAATACAGGAAATACACAACCTACCCAAATTGCGGATACATCTGGAACCTATATCCTTCAGGTATCTAATTCCAATGGCTGCCAAAAGAGCGATGAAATTGCAGTTGTAGTTGTTGGAGTTGCTCCAATAATCGATTTTTACATTTCGCCGCAAGCCTGTCAAGGTGGAACATTTACTTTTTGGGATTCATCAACGGTAGTGGCGCCCAGTACAATTTCATCGACTGTATGGCATTTCCAAAATCAACAAGATTTTATAGGTACAAATGGCACAATTAGCTATCAAGATAGTGGCTTTTTCACAGGTTCTATAGAGGTAACTACCTTTCAAGGTTGCTCCAATTCGGCTAATTTCTCCATTTACAGTTCCCCGCTGCCAATTTTGGAAATTAAAAAATCATATAGTTGTACTCCTGGTATAATTGAAGTGACCGCCGTTAATGCAACAGGGTTGGATATTGCTACTTATGATTGGTCTATTACACAAAATGGTGTTGCACTTCAAAGTTCATTGGATACAGTTCTTTTCACGCTTAATTCTAATAATGCTCTTAACGTCCAATTATCAGTGGTCGATGAATTAGCTTGTTCAAATCAAATTTCAACTATTTTTCCTATTCCTGCCGAAAATATAATTCAACAAACAACGCCAAGTAATAATGTGACGCTATCAAGCGGTGATGACATACATTTTTCATGGACCGACTTGCCCTTTGATCCTATTTCAACAGCTTATACAATTGAAATTGCAAGTGATTCACTTTTTGTAAATCTCGTTCATCAGCAGACAATTAGTCAATCAAATTTGATTTATTCACCAGCATCACTAAATGGTTTCTATTTCTGGCGTGTCAAACGTTGCTACTCTCAGAATTGGTCGCATTTTAGAAAATTCAATATTGTAAATATAAGTAATGGTCAGCGTCTATGGTTGCGAAGTGATTCATTACAAATTCTAGGTGGTAAAATTGCACAATGGTATGATCGAAGTGGAAATGGTTTTCACGCTATTCAAAATACAGTGAGTTCGCGGCCGACATTAGCATCTATTTCTCCTAATATTGCTCACCCTGCGGTAAAATTTGATGGTATAGACGATTTTTTAATTGGTCAAACAATACCAGGAATCAACAATAGTTCAATGACAGCTTTTATAATAGTTAATGGATATAGTCAAACAGATAATGGTGGATTGTTTACAATAGGGACATTAAATCAAGGTTTCGGTTTGTATCGTGGTACTTTTTATCAAAAATTTACATTGCTAACTAATTATGCAACAAACAGTTTAGTTTTCGATATTCCAGACCCTATGCCTAACACTGGATTTCCTTTCAAATTATATGGAATGACCAAAAATTTTGGTGTTAACGTTCAACTGCATGGTAATGGCATTACGGGTTCAATAAATACTGTTCCGTCATTAGTTGGCTCATTTACAAATGCAAATTACCAAATTTCAGGAGGAGAATTAAGTAAATTAAATGGTGAAATTGCTGAAGTTATTCTTTATGATCAAGCGTTACCAACTTCCCAAAGAAATGAAATAGAACGTTATTTGATGGATCGTTATGCACCACCAGTAAATTTAGGAGCGGATCTTAATTCCACCTATGGGTTTTGTGATATTACACTTAGACCAACCAATCAAATTTATACGTCTTATTTGTGGAGCAATAATGCTACATCTTCATCAATCGCTATTAATGAACCTGGAACTTACTGGGTGCAAGCGTTAGATGTTTTTGGAAGAACGTCTAGCGATACTATTCAAGTATTTAGACCTGTTTTTGACGAAATAACCTTAAATAATGAGGCTATTTGTTTTGGTCAAAGTGAATCTTTTTCTGCTCCCGTCCCAATAGGTAATTATACATTTTCCCAATGGAGTGATGGATTAACAAACCCAACGCGAACTATCGATACTGTTGAAACATTGAGTTTTACGATTAAGGATAGCTTGAATTGTCAACGTAGTTCAAATTTGATACAAATAACTATTGACTCAAGTCTAATCGGGATATCTCTTGGCAATGATACTTCTTTGTGCGCAGGAAACTCAATAGCTTTAGAAATTACACCTACTGGAAACTTGAATTATTTATGGAATACGCTCAATACAAATTCAAGTCAAATAATTGATACCTCAGGCACATACATTGTTCAGGTTTCAAATCAAAATGCATGTTCCAATTCAGATGAAGTTTACGTTGAAATAATTGGAGTAGCACCAACATTAAACTTTGATTTTCCAAGTGAAATTTGCCAAGGCCTGACTGTTAATTTTTCTGACTCATCTACTGTTCCTCTTCCTAATGAAATAAATGAGGTAGTTTGGCATATTGAAAATCAGCCAGATTATATTGGAGCAAGTGGTTCAATAATTATCAATGAAAGTGGAACTTTCCAATGTGAGTTGGAAGTTAGAACAATAGAGGGTTGTAACAATAATGCAAGTTTTATATTGACCGTTTTCCCCAAACCAATTATTTCGTTTACTACCGAAAAATTTTGTCCGAATGAGCTTGTAGTGTTTAATCCTGTGAATTCAATTTCTACGCAAATTTCAAATTTCAATTGGCTTGGTGACTCAGGTAATTTTTCAAGCATATCTCCAAATCCTACTTATTTGTTTGGCGTAGCAGGAAATTATACTGTGACATTGAACGTGGAGGATCAGAATGGATGCAAAGATACAGTCGTCCAAAATATAAATATTCAAGAAGGTCCCTTGGTTGATTTCAGTAGTACCAATCCATGTGAAAAGCAAACTGTTGTATTTTTAAACGGAAGTACAATTTCGGATACACTTTCAATATCAAGTTATCAATGGAATACAAGTGATGGAGCAAGTTCTGCGGATTCAACTTTTTCTAATGTTTACTCTGAATATGGTGATTATGAAGTAAGTTTAGTTGCGATTGCTAATAACGGATGTCGAGACACGATCCAAAGAACCATCACTATTCACCCAATTCCAATTTTAGAGTGGGAATTAGGTCCTGCCTGCAAAAACACTTGGACAACATTTGATAATCAAAGCACTATTCCATTGGGTAGTATTTCGCAAACTGAATGGTTGGTTAACTTACAATATCCTTTTGAAGGAACAAACTCTGCTTATAAATTCGTTACTACGGGTGTTCAATACTTGAACTTAACTTCTACTAGTGATCAAAACTGTACATCAGACACTTTAATTATTGTGAACGTAAATTCTGAATTAGATGCACGATTTAACTACTTACCTTTAAATATTGTTTCAGGAGTTCCAGTCACTTTTAGTGATTTAAGTATTGCTTCATCTAGCTCAACTTGGGATATGGGAATAGGTGAAGAATTAATAACATACACACCACCAGTAAATCAATTTGTACAATCTTACCCGTTGGAATGGGTCGATTCAACAATTGATGTAACTTTATTCGTAGAAAATGAAATTGGATGCAAGGATACAATAAGCAAAACTTTCTTCGTTCAACGTCCTGCATTTGATTTAGAAGTGAAGTCAATTTTTATTCAAGAAATTAATGGTTTTAATACAATTGGTGTTGAATTCGAAAACAAAGGAACAATTTCAATAAATAAGGTAGATTTTGAACTATCTGGCTTAAATAATTCAACAATTCAAGAAACATGGACTGGAAATCTACTTGCAAACCAAGATTTGATTTATCTGTTCAATGCGAAACTTTCAGCTTATAACTCAACACAAGATGAACTGACAAATTTCTTATGTGTTGAAAGTTTTGCATCAGACAATTTAGGGAATGTAGATGTTATTTTAGAGAACAATAAAGTTTGTCAAAATACAGAGAATGAAGAAATAGCTTTGTTATCTGTCGCACCAAATCCAACTGAAGACTTAACGAATGTAAGTTTACTTATTCCAGCTTCTAGCGAACCAGCAAAACTCAAAGTTTCACTATATAATATGAGTGGAGAGATTGTTCAATATGTGATTGATAATCAAGTCGTAGAACAAGGTATTTTTGATTTTAATGTTGACTTTTCAAATCTAAGTCGTGGAATATATTTGCTAAAAATAGAAGACGGTATATCAAGTAAAGTGATACGATTATCTAAGATATAACCTCAATCTTAAATTTGAAATACAGAAGTTTAAAACCTTCATTTGTTGACTTAATTGTGAAAGTTGTCATAGATGAAGTGTTTTATGTTTTAACTGCTGTTTTATCTCACAACATAAAGGAGATTAACCAACTAACTTCATATTTCACTTGTAACTTTTAACTCTTAATTTTTCACTTTTAGTTATTAGTTGTCTGTTCGCCGCGGCGAATCAACTCCATTATCAATTGTTAATTCTCTTGCTCAAAGCCTGATAAACAACTTCTTGAATATCAGTTCTAATGTGCATATCTCTTAATTTCCAGTTTTCAGGATCGGGATGCACGCGGTTAGATAAAAACACAAAAATCACTTTATCTTTTGGGTCTGCCCATGCTAAAGTTCCTGTAAATCCAGAATGTCCGAAACTTTGTTGAGAAGCTGATTTTGCACAAGTTCCGCCACCAGACGCACTTGGTCTGTCGAAACCTGCACCGCGTTTGTTTCCTTGAAATTGTTGCCTAGTAAATTCATCAATTGATTTTTCATTGAAAAAACGGAAGCCAGCATATTTTCCTTTGTTGAGAAACAGTTGCATTATACTCGCTAAATCTGTTGCGTTGCAGAATAAACCAGCATGACCACCAACACCTCCAAGCAAAGCTGCACCTTGATCGTGTACATAACCTTGAAGTAATTGATTTCTAAATATTTTCTCGTCGACTGTTGGTATTATTCTATTTTTTGGATAAAAATTTAGAGGCAAATAACTCACATTTCTTAATCCCATCGGAAGATATATGTTATTTCTTAAATAGGTATTTTGTCCTTCATGTATTTGTTTTTCAACTATTTTTTGCACGAAATAAAAGCACAAATCTGAATACTCATATTTCTTTGTCCCAAGTGGTGCTTTAACAATTTCATCAAACATTACATTTATGTAATTATCTCTGACAAAAATCCCTGCTGCAACTTGTTTTGAGAATCCTTCTTTTTTGGTGTTTGAATAGATTTCAGTATTTAATTGATCGGCAGTGTAAGTGTTTTTATTGAACGCAATCCATGGCTTAAATCCTGCTTGATGCGCCATCATATCTTTAATCAATACTGAATGATATGGAGTTTTTGAGGTTAAATCAGGCAAATAATCCCCTAGATTTTTATTCAAGTCAAATTGTTGTTTAGAATGTAAATGTAAAGCCATCAAGGTAGATGCAGCGATTTTTGTAACCGATGCAATATCGTATAAATCATCGTTTTTTACTTTTGCTTCTTTATCTGAATAAGTTGCTGTTCCAAAGCTTTTTCTATAAATGATTTTGTCTTCGATTGCTACCACAATTTGGCAACCAGGATAAGCTTTAACATTCATTCCATTCGTTGCGATTTCATCTATTTTTGCTAAATCTGTGCTTGCAATTCCAACTTCTTCGGGTTGTGTAAATTTCAATCGTCCGTTTGTTTTGAATTGAATTCCATCACCAATTTTAAATTTTGAGCCACAATTGTTTTTTAATTTCCCCTTGGCTTCAATTGCTCCAAATAATTGCTGTGCAACCACGTTTTGTGCAATTTCATGATTTTCGGGAGCAAAAGAAATAGATTTTACATTCTTTAAATCTAGAAAATCGATAAAGCTTAAATTTCCGAAAACACAGATAGAAACAGGATTTGAAATCGAAATTTCATTGATAATCGAAGCATATTCTTTTTTAATTTCATTCTTATCATTTCCAGAATTATCCGCATGAATGGTTAAAATGATTAAATCTGAATTGTTTAAAAATGAATTGTTTTTCGCCGCAAAGTCAGAGCTTGAGATTCGAATAGAAGTATCAAAGTCGGTAAATAATTTACTCGTTTCTTCAAATGATTTTGAGTCTCCACCTATTGATAAATGAGTGGTTTTACGATTTAAATTTCCAATTGGCAAAACATTGTTTTCATTTTTGAGAACAACAATTTCATTTTCGATGGCAAGCGCTTGTTCGAATTCTACTAATTTATTTAAATGAATTAATTCTGGTTTAATCCATTGGTTAGGAGCAGGGTTTGGTGCCGAAAATGTTATTCTAATATTCTCTGATGAACTGATTATCGGAACTAAAAAAGAGGTTATTCCCAAGGTAATTGCTCCAAGAAAAATGATTTTTTTAAGACTCATTATTGAATTTTGGGTAAAGTTATACCAAATAACATGCTGAACATCATAAAATAAAAATGTTTAACATAATGATTTATGAGATTAATGCCTGTGGAAAAGAGACAAAAAACCTCATAAATCATTTAAATTATACCACTCACAAGGTAATTAAAAACACTTTGTTACACTTCAATAATCAATGCTCGTGGCAATGAACAGTGTAGGTTCCTGTTGTATCAGTATAAGTTCCTAATGCTTCTAAATCTTCTAAAGCATCGCCACAAAACTCACCCATTTCGATTTCTGCACCAGCTTTGTCATAATGACATTCGTGGCATTTGTTTTTGTTGCAAGAACTCATTGCAAATAAAGTTACTAGAGCGATTGCGCTCGATAAAACTACTTTTTTCATACTACTTTGTTTTTAGATTTTGATTAATAAAAAAATTAAGACTTAAATAAAAATTTCTGCCCGGACTTGGCATTTCTATATTTTTCAATCGTGAAAGATGATCGATATAATTTGAGTTTAAAATGTTTTTACAGCCTAATTGAAGGTGTAAAGGAGTTTTGATATTCCAAATAAATCGCAACGAAGCATCCACTAGTTGATAAGATGGACTGCGCGTTTCATTGAAAGCAACTTTGTTTTGAGCAGTCATAAATGTATGTTGCACCATTACGTCTTTAAATTGAAGTTTCTTGCCAATGTTAAAATCATAGCGAATGCTATTGGTGAACCTAGCTGGTGGAATCATTGAAATACTACTGTCAGTTGCTCTTTGCGTTTGAACCCATGAAAAAGTGGACTCAAAATGTAAGTTATGTGCAAAATGTGGATGGTAGTGAATCCCAATATCACTTCCGTAAAAAAGTACTTCATCCACTTGTTTATAATTGAAACCAGGTAAACCATTCACAATTGAATCAACAGGCTGAATGTAAATAAAATTTGTAATTCGATTTAAAAATGGATTAACAATCAACACGATATGCTCTCCCCTTAATTCAAAAGTAAGGTCCAATTGAAGTGCTTTTTCAGCTTTTAAATTCACATCTCCTATTTCAAATCGCAAAGCCCCGTGGTGGAAACCATTAGCCAGTAATTCGGTGGAATGCGGAGCACGATAGCCTGAAGAAAGATTAGCTCTAAACGTGAAAGCAGCATTTGAATAAACAGCACCCAAAGCAGCGTTTGGACTAGCAAAAGTCTTAATAATTGGAGCTTTTCCTTTAAAATCGGTTAAGGTCTTTAAGTAGCGTAAATCATATCGCAATCCAGCTTGAAAATTCCACTTATTTAAAGAATAAATCCAATTAGAAAAAACGCCATTGTCAAGCGTAATCGCACTTGGAATGAGCGATTCGGTTGCTTTTGAACCATTGATATTGTTTTGAAACATTCCTTGTAAACCATTGATTACTTTCAAACTATTGGAAAAAGAATGCGACCATTTCAAATTGTAAACAGAATTCCATAAACTCATCTGTATCCCAGGAATTGTTACTTTTTCGTCGTATTCAGTCAATTGATTCAAGGTTTGACCAAATATCAAACTCCATTCATTTTTGCCAGCAAACCATTTATTTTCAAAAGACAAATAGTGATTATCGAAAAACTGCGCTGGAATAGTTCGTTTTCTGCGTTGAGTCGTAACTTGAAAATCAAGTGGATTGATAATCGTATCGTGTGTATGTCCTGGAATTCCACTAATTGAGTGATTGTATGAATAACGAATATGGTGGACACTGTTCTTACCATTCCAACCTAATGCAGCTTTCACAACCGATTCATTGAAACGTGAATTTTGAGCAAATTTCTTGTCTGGCAATTGAAAATCAGCGTGATTGGTATAACTTCCTCCAAGAATCCAACGGAATTTCTGATTTGATTCTTTATACAAAAACCTTACTGCGCCTCCATTTGTGTTGGTTTGATAAAAAGATTGAAATTGCAAGGAACGAGAATTTACAGCAGCATAAGCCTCGTCGGAATAATATAAAACTCCTCCCAATGCATCTGATCCGTACAGTAAGGAAGCTGGACCTTTAATTACCTCCACTGAACCAATTCCAATTTCCGAAATTCCCATTCCGTGGTCACCGCCCCATTGTTGTCCTTCCATTCGTAAACCATTAAGCAAACTCACAACGCGCATTCCTTGTAAACCGCGAATTACAGGTTTTGAAATACCATTCCCAAGGCTTGATTGATATACGCCTGGAATTTTTGCCAAAGCTTCACCGATATTAATACTTGCGATTCCGTTCAAATCGGAGAGTTTACGTGTTTCGATGTGAAAAGGATTTTTATTCTGTTGAACGGTTATTCCACTTGAAACAGTTATTTCTTCTAAATCTATATGTCTTTCAACAAGACTGATTTGTATTTCAGTTTGATCTTGAATTGCAACACCAATGATCTTGGCTTCAAATCCTGTTGTTGAAACTCGCAATTGAATGGTTTGAGGGAAATTACCTTTGAATACAAACTGACCTTTTTCATCCGTGTAAGAACTTTCACCCGTTTCCACTATTTGAACATAAGCTTTAACCAACAATTGATTGGTAGCTTGATTTTTTACAACTCCTGAGAATTGTTTTTGAGCCATTGCAGTAAATGCAAAAAGCCCAACTAATAACACACTAAATTTCATTTAAATTTTACTTTACTTCATCATTGATTTGAAATAAATTACAGACTTTAACACCAAAGTTTATTTATGTAAATTAGAAGTTAGAGATAACCGAAATAACATAAAACTTGGTTTAAAACTGTAACGAGAAAGAATATTTTTTGATTTTTCCCAACTACATAGAAGTGTATTTATCTTACTAGAAAAAATACATCCATGCACTAAATTACTTTTGAATTAAAGGAGATGAAGGGGAAATCAGCAACTACTCGGTGGGCCTCGAAGTAAAAAGGATTGTATTGCTGCTTGTTCTTTATTCGCAATTTCGGCTACTGAAACTGAAATGAAAAGTTGTTTTTTTGCTGTGAAAAAATGAAAATTGTGAATCGTGAATGAACCTAAATCAAATTCACAAAAATTACAAGAACCATCGTCGAAATGAGTGTCAGAATGCGAAAACTCAATTGCATCGTGGTGATCACAATGATGCCACCAATCGCGTGGCGAGAGCAACACAAAGAAGTTAACTAACAATAAAACGGAAAGTATCCGAATTTTCATAGCTTAAAATTACAACCTATTTTCTATTACAAGAAAATTCATTGATTAAATTTATAATAATTCGTCAATAATACGATCCATTGAATAGCCTTCTGCCTCTGCACGGTAATTTCTCACCAAACGGTGACGCAAAATTGCTTTAGCCACAGCTTTTACATCTTCAATATCTGGCGAATATTTCCCTTGTAAAGCAGCGTGACATTTTGCTCCCACAACTAAGTATTGTGAAGCTCTTGGTCCTGCTCCCCAAGTGATGAAATCTTTGGTTATTTGAGGGACTCCTGGATTATTAACACGTGTTTTACCAACTAATTTTACAGCATATTCCAATACATTATCTGCAACAGGAATACGACGAATTAATTCTTGATAATTGATGATTTCTTCACCAGTTAAAACTTTACGCAAGTTAATTTTTGTGTCAGCTGTCGTAGCTTTCACAATCGCCAATTCCTCCACATAACTTGGATAATCTACCCAAATATTAAACATAAAACGATCTAACTGCGCTTCTGGCAACGGATAGGTTCCCTCCTGCTCTATTGGGTTTTGAGTTGCTAATACAAAAAATGGAGCCGGTAAAGTATAAGTTGTACCTGCCGCTGTTACGCGTCTTTCTTGCATTGCTTCCAAAAGTGCAGACTGCGTTTTCGGTGGCGTACGGTTGATTTCATCTGCCAATAAAACGTTTGCAAACAAAGGACCTTTTATGAATTTAAAGTTTTTCGTTTCATCTAAAATCTCTGAACCAACGATGTCAGAAGGCATTAAATCGGGTGTAAACTGAATTCTGTTAAAACTCAATCCAAGCGTTTCAGCAATGGTGTTTACGAGTAAGGTTTTTGCTAAGCCTGGTACACCCACTAACAAACAATGTGCACGTGAAAAAATAGAAATCAAAACTTGATCTACCACCTCATCTTGACCAATAATAATTTTATGAATCTCTTCTTTAAGTTCTTTATAATGAACTACTAATCGATCAATGGCTTCTTTATCTGACATAATTTTATTTTAGTCTAATTTCGGTTATCCAATTACTTTTAAACTCACAATTTGAATATTGTTCATCAATTCGAATATACGCATTTCCAATTTTGGAATTCGTCCATTCTGTTACAATTCGTTGTTTTTTATCATTTTCAGCTGCACCTTTAATGAGGGAATAGTCATCTTTTAAATTTGCAACATGTGGCTGATATCTTTCCATCAAACGAACTATACGTATTCCTTGTTTGCGCTCGTAAATGTCTACATATAAATTGGGAGAAGTGTAATCACCCTTTTCCATGGCGTCAGTCAATAAATAAATCTGTTGATCAACTTGATTTAAATCTTCCATGTCCCAAGTTTGGTCGCCTGTGATAGGATTGGTAATAATTCCTTTGTTTTGTTTCGTTAATTCATCATTTGAAAAACGCAAAACAGCATCATCCCAAGTAATTTTGTTTTCTTTCAATAAGCGATAACAACTATCCATTTTTAATGCCGATTGATTAATGGCATCAGGACTAAATTCAGGCATTTTAAGGATATGCTGCACAACATAATCATCGCCTTTTCTTGTAACTAACTTTATAATATGATAACCATAAGTAGTTTCTATAATATCAGAAATTTCTCCCACTTTCAATTGAAAAACAGCTGCTTCAAATTGTGGAACCATCATTCCTCGACTTGCTTCAATTTTCCCTCCTAATGGTGCACTTCCTGGATCGTCTGAATTTATTCTCGCTTGCGTTTCGAAGCTTTTACCACTAACAACTATTGATTCTCTTATGTCTTTTAACTCATTAAATGATCTCAACTTATCCGCTTTTGTGATACTTGGATAATTTACAATTTGCTGAAAACTCAACTTCATATTGATGTATGGAATACTATCTTTCGGAAGTGATTTGAAAAATTCAGCAACTTCTTTTGGCGTAACGGTAACGTCAGCTACAATTTTTCGCTCCATTTCTTGAGCAAGCAATTTGTCTTTAATTTGGTCACGAAATTCTTCTTTGATTTGGGAAATCGTTTTACCATAGAATTCTTCTAATTTCTGACGGCTACCCATTTTGTTTTCAATGATTCTCAAACGGTTTTCCATTTCAGCATCAACTTGTTCGTCTGAAATTACCAAGCTGTCTAGTTTTGCTTGATTTACAAGCAATTCCCCCATCATTAATTCCTCCAAAATTGTACAATCCATCGTGCGAGATGTTTCTACACCCGCTTGAACTGCTTGCATTTTTTGATTTTCAATATCAGAAAGTAATATTATGTTATCGCCAACTTGAGCAATCACTTTATTGACAACTTTTCCGTTTGGTTGAGCAAAGCAAGCAATTGAAAATAAGCAAAAGGAAATCGATAAGATTTTGTTCATGAATTATTTATTACCAAGGTTGTAAAGCACCTCGTTATTTATTTTAATTGGATATTTTGCTTTCAGCTCATCCAACCAAGTTTTCTCTAGGTAAGTTTGATAATCTGAAGTTGCGATTCCTTTTGCTTCACTAAATTCTTTTGGCATTGGGCTTAAAACTTCATTTACCTTAACAACATAGATCTTACCTTCAAACTCAAACGCAGGATTTACACCTTTATTGAATGTTTTGTCTTTCAAGAAATTAGTTTGATCTAAGTCAAACTTGTTCATTCTAACTTTCAAATTCAGTTCTGAATCTTTGTTAACCACATCTAGAACATCTTTTGAATTGATTGTGTCGTTTTTTAGCATTCCAACCACTTTCACTGCAATATCTTTATTCAAACATTCATAGACTGTTGCGTCTAATCTTTTTGGCCACATGTAATTAGCTCTATTTTTAGCGAAGAAATCCTTTAATCCTGTTGTGTCTTTAACAGCTTTGTTCCACACTTTATCTGACATAATTTCATATAGGATAATTCCATCGTGGTATTCATTAATAAGTGCTTTAAAATCAGGATATTTTTCTGGTAATAATTTTTCTTCAAAGTTTAAAATCTCTGATTTTTCCCAAGCTTTATATTGAGCCTTCACAACCGTTTTACTTTCGTCCCTTTTTATTCCACGGTAATTTTTCACTAGATAATCAGCAAAACTTTTTTGTGTAAATGCCGTTCCATTTAGTTTAAATAAGGTATTATTTGATTTTAAACTTCCTGCATTCCACTTTCCTAAATAGTAAGTTGAATCAAGATTATTAACAAACCATTTTAAGCTTTTATCTCCAGCATACTTGTAACCATAATTTGTTTTAAGTTTAGCAACGAATGAATCTTGTGTTTTTTTAGAACGCTCATCCTTATTCACTCTTCCTTGCAATTCTTTTTTCATTGTAAGATAAGGAGCAACATCTTTCCACTCCAATCTCTTAACAATATGGAAACCATAATCCGTACGAATTGGTTTGCTAATTTCTCCGTCAGTTTTTAATGCAAAAGCAGCATCTTCAAAAGAAGTAACCATTCTTTGCGTTGTCCCCGAACCAAATGCAGCTAATTCTCCTCCTTTTTTTGAAGAACTCGGATCGTCAGAATGTAAAGCCACTAAATCTTCCCATTTCTCTCCTTTGGATAGTTTTTCATATAATTCATTGATTTTTTTCTCTGCATTATCTTTTACTTCTTGCGTTGCATCTTTAGGAACAGCAACCATCAAATGAGCTGTTTTAATTGTTCCTCTTGCTGGACGTTTGTCAGTTACTTTCAAAATATGGTAACCGAAACGCGTTCTGAAAGGTTCTGAAATCGAACCCATAGCTGTTGTGTAAGCTTTTTCTTCAAAGGCGTAAACCATTTGGAATGCAGTAAAAAAGCCCAAATCTCCACCATTGTTTACAGCTGAAGGATCTTCCGAACCACTTTTCATTTTAGCAACAGTTGCAAAATCTTCCCCTTTTTCAATGCGTTTTTTCAAAGTAAGGATGCGATTATAAGCAGCCAAGGTGTCTTTTGGGCTAGCATTTGCGTCAACACGAACTAAAATATGAGAAGCTCTAACTTCTGTTTTAATGCGTTCGTAGGCTTGCTCAACTAAATATCTATTTTCAACAGAATCAATTAAATAAGGAGTAGCTAATTGTTTTTTGTAGCCTTCCAATTCTTTTTTCAATTTTGGAATAGTGTCATAACCTAATGCTTCTGCTTCTGCTACTTTCAATTTGAACTTTTTAAACATTTCCACATAATCATCCAACGTCTGTTTATCATATTTTGGATCATTGTTGTTTTTTAAATAGATCTGAAGAAATTCTGATTTTGTAACTGGTTTGCCATTGATTTCCATAACAACTTGCTCCTTTTGAGCAACTAAAATCTGAACAAATAAAACACTAACAAATAGAGAAATAATTTTTTTCATTGTTTAAAATTAGGGTTTAAAAATAAATTCTTTTAAAAATTCACTTTCGATTTTTAACATTTATTTAATACTATAATTTGGAGCCTCTCTTGAAATTACAACATCGTGTGGATGTGATTCTCTCATTCCTGCCGAAGACATTCTAACGAATTTTGCACCTTTTAATTTAGCAATTGTTGGTGCTCCACAATAACCCATTCCAGCACGTAAACCTCCCATAATTTGGAACATTACTTCCATTAAATTTCCTTTAAACGGCACACGACCAGAAATTCCTTCTGGCACTAATTTTTTTACATCGTCTTCAGCATCTTGGAAATAGCGGTCTTTTGAACCTTGTTGCATCGCTTCAATTGAGCCCATTCCGCGATATGCTTTGAATTTTCTTCCTTCAAAAATGATTGTTTCTCCGGGTGATTCTTCCACTCCAGCAAACATAGAACCTAACATTACAGAATCCGCACCTGCAGCAATTGCTTTAACAATATCACCTGTGTAACGAACTCCACCATCAGCTATAACAGGAATTCCAGTTCCAGCAAGTGCTTGAGCTACATCATTAATAGCTGTCAATTGAGGTACACCTACACCTGCAATAACACGTGTTGTGCAAATTGAACCAGGTCCAATCCCAACTTTAACAGCATCTGCTCCAGCTTCTACTAAATACAATGCGGCTTCTCCAGTTGCGACGTTACCGACAACTACATCTATCTTAGGGTATTTAGCTTTAACTTCTTTTAATTTTTCAACAACGCCTTTTGTATGCCCGTGAGCTGTATCGATTACTATTGCATCAACACCAGCTTTGACTAAAGCCGCTACACGTTCCATTGTGTCTGTTGTTACTCCAACAGCTGCTGCAACGCGTAATCTTCCTAGTTTATCTTTACAAGAAAAAGGATGCTGTTTAACCTTGATGATATCTCGATAAGTTATTAGTCCGATTAATTTGTTGTTAATATCTACAACAGGTAATTTTTCAATTTTATTTTCTTGCAAAATTCCTTCAGCCGTTAACAAATCAGTTCCATCAACAGTTGTTACAATATTGTCAGAAGTCATTACTTGTGTAATTGGACGATCACCTTTTTTCTCAAATCTTAAATCTCGGTTTGTAACGATTCCTTTAAGGAAATTATTTTCATCAACAATTGGAATTCCACCGATACTATTTTCGCGCATCAACTTCATTGCATCAGCCACAACTGCAGATTCACTTAAAGTAATTGGGTCGATAATCATTCCACTCTCTGAACGTTTTACTTTTCTAACGTTCATTGCTTGCATTTCGATAGACATGTTTTTATGTATCACACCTATTCCACCTTGTTGTGCAATTGCAATCGCAAGGCTTGCTTCCGTCACTGTATCCATCGCAGAAGAACAAATTGGAGTATTAACAGGGATATTTTTTGAAAAATAACTTTTCAATTGAACATCACGTGGTAATACCTCCGAATAGGCAGGAACGAGTAACACATCGTCGTAGGTTAGTCCTTCAGAAATTTGTTGAAGATTTGTTAGAGACATTTGAACTTATTTTTAAATAAATTCTTGCAAATGTAACAAAAATTCAATTGCAAAAAACGCAGTTAAAAAGTAGGAATTTGTTAATATTCTTCAAAAAATAAAGGTTCTATTTCTAATTTGATTAAACTTGTTAGTCAAAAAACCAGATTATGCGCTTTTTACTTTTTACCGTTCTATTTTTAGCAACTTCTCAATTATATGCACAACGTAAAGATATTGATCAAAGACGCATGATTCAATTATCGGGTGTAGTTGTTTCAGAGGAAGATTTGGTACCGATGCCCTACATTACAGTCTTTGATAAATCTATTAAAAAAGGAGTTGTAGCAGATTACTATGGTTTCTTTTCAACCGTTTCTTTCCCTGGTGATACTATATACTTTTCGTATTTTGGATACAAGACTTCTACTTATATCGTGCCCGATACTTTAAAAGACGACAGATATAGTATTATTCACATGCTTCAACCAGACACTGTAAACTTACCTGAAGTGACTGTTTTTCCATGGCCTTCACGTGAGGAGTTTGCCAATTATTTTGTGAATATGAAGCCATATGATGACGCAATTAGAAGAGCACAAAGAGAATTATCAGGTGAATCGTTAGCGTTTGTTGCTGCTCGATTAGATAACGATGCCTCTTTAGCATCAGGTTATGCGAGTAATCAGCGTTACACAAAATTATACACGAATGGTCAGCTTCCTGCCAACAATCTTTTAAATCCATATTCATGGGCGAAATTGATAAAAGACTGGAAAGAAGGGAAGTTGAGTAAACAGTAGTTGATTTGAAAATGAGAGAATTTGAAAATTTGAAAATTGGGGAGTTTGAACATTTTAAAAAATAAACTCACCATCAAAACCTTCGTAATTTAAGTATGTGCTAAAGTTAATTCTGAAAAAACCAAGGTCTTCTTAGTGTTTAAAATTACACTTTCTCACTATTTTTATGTAAATATTTTAATTTCAGGTTATTAGATTTAAGTTTTTTTTCTATTTTTATCACCTTAACCTTAAATTATTTATATTATGAAGTATGGCGTAAGACACCAAGAATCGTATTCTCGTGGAGAATTATTACTAAGAACCATGTTCGGTGGTTTGTACATTGCGTTACCTCACGCTCTTGTTTTAATCTTTCTTTTATTGTGGTCAAGTTTATTGAATTTTGTTTCATTTTGGGCAATTTTGATAACAGGTAAATATCCAGAAAGTATGTTCAACTATCAACTGAATTTGCAACGTTGGGCATTAAGAGTAAATGTAAGATTACAAAACTTAAGTGACGGTTATCCTGCATTTGGTTTATCTTCAAACGACTCAAACATTATAATTGAAATCGAAAGACCAGTGAAATCAAACAGAGGAACGGTTCTTTTAAGAGCAATGTTCGGATTTTTATATGTTTTGATTCCTCATGCATTTTGTTTAATCTTTTTACTAATTGGAGCTTCTTTTGTTCGTTTAATTGCTTTTTGGGCTGTTTTGATAACAGGAAAATATCCAAAAGGAATGCACGATTACATGGTTGGTTTACTTCGTTGGCAGTATAGAATTTCAATCTATATGGGTTATATGACTGATGTTTACCCTCCATTCTCTTTGAAAGGAAATGAAGCAGACTTTAACAACTCATCTTCAAGCGATTTATTGGATAATTAATATTCATCACAATGAATTGGTACCTACTCGCTTTTAAAAAATATGCAACATTTTCTGGACGATCTAGAAGACAAGAATATTGGATGTTCTTTCTTTTTAATATTATTATTAGTATAGTTTTAGCACTATTAGATCAATTACTTGGGTTAAAGTTAACTTCTGAAGGAATTAACAACACAGGGGTTTTAGGTGTGATTTATTCATTAGCAACATTTGTTCCTGGATTATCAATCGCAGTAAGAAGATTACATGATACAAATAGAAGTGGTTGGTTCTTATTACTGCCGATAGCACCATATATTTTAGTCATTTTAGGGCTAATTCTTAGAGGTTTTGGAAGTATTCTAATCATAATTGGCTGTTTAGCCGTTTTAGGGTTAGCAATTCTTCTAATTGTTTGGCTTGCAACTGAAGGAACCTCAGGAGAAAATCAGTATGGTTCAGACCCCAAAGGTACGAATGGCTTTTCTAGTAATGATTTGTTAGATAATTAAGTAGGATCAGTTCATAAAAAAAACCTCCCAAAAGGAGGTTTTTTTATGCTTTATACTTTCGATTTCTTTCCTTCCAAACGGTAAGTGTATTGTACCATTATCGTTCTTGGTGCTTCAATTTTTAATGGGCGAAGCGAATATGTTCTATTTAAAATGTTACTCCCAATCAAGGCTAGTTTGTGTGATTCACTTACATTGTAAGAAACACGTGCATCGAAAATCCAATTACCAAAGCGATGAGCGTTGAAAAAATCCATATATCTCAAATCTTGAATAAGTTCATTATTTATCGTCACTTCCTCAAAATCTTTGATGATTGCATCCATATTTATCATTTTTGAAAAATATTTAGCACTCATTCCAATTGATAGTTTTTTGTCATATACAAACTCGGCATCTAGTTTTACATTGTGTAAAAAACGGTATTTCAAAATTCCGTTTGAAGGATCTAATGAGGTAGAGTTGTAGGTAAATACGCGATTTAATGAATCTGTTGCGTAAACTAAATCTGGAGAAAGGGTTTTTGGAACAATGTAGTTATAACCCAATAAAAACGTCATTTCTGATTTCTTAGTCACTTTTGCGCCACCAACGAATGAAGCATCTATTCCTGTAACGCGAGATTCTCCTGTGTTTAGAAACATGAAACCTGCACTTTTTCCCATTGATTGAACATCAGTCAATTCGTTCCAAATTCCAAACATGTATTCGATTGTATTTTGATATTCTTGCCAAAAAACAGCAACGTCTAAATATCCCATCAAACCACCTAACTTCAAACCTTGTTTGATTCCAACTTCAGCATTCCAGCTACTTTCGGGTTTCAAATTTGGATTGGGAAAAACTCCAAAATTTCCAACTCCAGTTCTTATAAAGCGTTCGGTAATTGTGGGAAAACGATAACCTTGACCATAAGAAGCTCTCAAATAAGTTTCTTGATACAATTTCAAACTTGCACCAGCACGAAAAATAGGTTTCATTGCTGTAATTGAATCGTTTAACCTGAAATATTCAAAACGCCCACCAGCAGATATGTTCAAGGATTTATTGTATTTACTTTCAACTTGTGTATAGGCAGAAATGTTCAATAATTGATTATTGGGAGAACCTGAACCTGCGTAAATATTCGCAAAAGAATTCGTGTAGGTACTTGTCACTCCACCAATAAAATCAAGATTTTTTAAATCAGGATAACTTTTTTGAAACATGTAATCGCCATAATACGTGGTCGCACGGTTGGATTGATTGGCACTCATTTCATTATCAACGTGTAAAATTCGAGTACGTAAAGAGTGTTTTCCGTCTGTTTGTGTGAAGAAATTAAAATAAGGATCAACGTTAAAAATAAACTGATCTTGCATAAAAATGGCTCCTGGATAAGCTCTAAACAATCCCGAAGAATCATTCAACCAAGCAAGCGGCATTACCGTATGCATCAGCATAAAATTCCCATTCATCCCGTAGTTAAGTCCTTTAATTTTTTTGGAACGATAACGCAAATTGAAATTCAATCGACCGCGTTTTGAAATCATTTCACTTTCTGTGAAGTTCGTGATGGTATCTGGAAAAACAGTTGCAACAATTGAATCGGTAATGGGTGGACCAATGTATCCGTGATCGAAATTGACATTTCCACCAACAACGACATCTAAATTTCCAAACATTTGTGAATGCAAGAAATTCATTCCATGAATGCCTGGGTATTTTGTCCACCATTTGGAATTTGGATGATTTGGAGCTGAATATGCCCCTGAATAAACATTTACTTTTGTTAAAGGTTTTGATGTTGGATAAGCTGTCCGAATGTGAATTGAGCCTGATAAAGCGGAACTTCCAGAAAGAACAGAAGCAGCACCTTTGATTACTTCGATTTGGTTGATGTTTTCCACTGGAATAAATCCCCACTCTGGTTTTCCGGCATCGCCCGAAAGCATTGGCATATCGTCTACAATTACAGAAACCTTTGAACCAACTCCAAAAGTAAAACCACTTCCCCCGCGGATTTGAGGTTCGCCATCTAAAATATTCAAGCCTGGAGTTTGATCCAAGGCTGTTTCAATACTACGTGTGTTTTTATTCTCAATTAACTCTGGCTTGATGACAATCATTGTAACAGTTTGCTCTTCAATCGGCTTATCAAATCGACCAACCTTCACATCAATTTGCTTTAATTCTTTGATAAAAGAAGTCAAGACTATATCAAGATTTACTGTTTGGTTTTCAAATACTTGCACTGTTAAAGTATCGGGATTCATACTTGTAAAGCGACAAACTAACTTACACGTTCCGGCAGGCACTTCTAATAAATACTTTCCATTTGCATCTGTTAATGCTCCTATTGTAACATCCTTCCGATAAATCACAGCAGCACCAGGTAACGCAACGCCTTTCTCATCGCGCACCACACCTGTAATTTTTCCATTCTGAGCAATTGAATAATTACTTAGAACAAGAAAAACAACAGCAATAAAATGTTGAATCTTCAAATTAAGGAACTAAAATTTTCACTACTGAATCTCCTGATTTAAGGAAATAAAGCCCTGTGTTCAGACTCATTCCATTTAGAGTAGTTAGGTTGCCAACTTTTTCGCTAGCACCAGCCAAATTGATTAATTCATAAGTTGTATCGGCACCTTTAATTGTCAAACCATTCTCAATTGAATAATAAGCTTTGAAAGAATGAGCAACTTGCTCATTTAAACCAACTGAATTATAAATCAACTCAACATCGTCTAATAGAACCTCATCATTTGCCGAACCACCACCTGGAGTTGAACTTGTTGCAAACGTTACTAAAATATATTCAACACTTACAGCTGGGACTTGCGCTTCGTATACAAATGGAACAGATTTTCTAACCCAATTTCCTCCAGTTGCTCCATAATTCAACTCTGCTCGAGCAGCTGTATGTGGTGCAGAATTTGCATCAATTGGATCTCTGAAATCGTAACTATCATGTAAAATCGCATGAACTCTTGCATTACTTGAACTGCTAACTGGTGTATATTTCACCCAAAACACCAATGAATCTGGACTATTTGTTAACGCTTCTGAGAAGTTAGCGTCTGCTATTTTAGAAAAATTATAATTTGAAGCACTTGTTGGTGTTGAACTCCCCATATTTATTTGGCCAACTGTCAAATTTCCATTTGCAATCGCTCCTAAAATACTAACGGCATAAATACGAGCACAATAAGTTCCTGAAGCTCCTGAACGTATGGACGTTGAACGACCTACTTGTTGTGACGCAAAACTAACTAATCCACCTGTTCCTGTTTTGAAAGAACTCCAATTTGTTGGCTCTTCAGTTGATTGTCCAACATTATCCCAAGACTCCATATTTGAGTTGCCAATTTGTTGTTGAGCAAACACGCTAAGGCTTGAAAATAGAAAGATATTTAAGGTAATTTTTCTCATAATTTTGGTTTTATTAAAACAAATATATAGAAAAACTCACGAAACCTTAATCTTAAATTATTAACATCGCAACGTTTGAAATGATTACTTTTGCTTATGCATTTTAGTCAAATTGATACTTCAGTTGAGCTTCCAATCATGGAACAATTCTATACTATTCAAGGTGAAGGACAACATTCAGGAAGAGCAGCGTACTTTATTCGAATTGCAGGATGTGATGTTGGCTGTGTATGGTGTGATGTAAAAGAAAGTTGGGATTCAGCCATACATCCTTTAGTCAAAATTTCAGATTTAGTAAAAGCAGTAAAAGAAAATAACGCTGATTTTGTCGTTATTACGGGAGGTGAGCCTGCTATATACGATTTAACAACTCTAGTAAACGAATTAAAAAAACATGAAATCGAAGTGGCGATTGAAACATCAGGTTGTTATGAACTTGCTGGAAATGTCGATTGGTATTGCTTTTCACCAAAGAAATTTAAATCACCGTGCGGAGAAGCTTATGCGAAAGCGTGTGAGCTTAAAATTATAATTTTTCACCCCTCTGATTTACTTTGGGCGGAGACACATGCTTCAAAAGTTAATGCTGATTGTGTGCTTTTTTTACAACCTGAGTGGAGTAAACAAGATACAATTTTACCTCAAATTATAGATTATGTGAAAAGTAACCAAAAGTGGCGCATTTCGTTACAGACACATAAATTCATGCAAATACCTTAAATCACGTTCATGCTTAAAATTGTTTCGTTTTTATTTTTTAGCTTCCTTTTGATAGGGTGTTCTACAGCGCAATTCCCCTATTCTACTTCAAGCAAAAAAGCAATAAAACTATATGAAGAAGCACAGAAAGCACCTGAAGTGTACTACGATCAACAAAAAGGTCCGAACTACCCAAAAGGAATTGAAATTGCCAATCAAGCACTAGAAAAAGACCCTGATTTTTGGGAAGCACATTTGTTAATTGCCGAATTATACGAACGTAGCAATGACTACAAAAATGCTATAGTACATTATAAACGTGCTTTAGAAATTGACCCAAATCACAGCATTAGTGGGGCAACTCTTTATTATTTATCAGCTGTTCAATTAGCTATCGGTGAATACGATGATGCCAATACAAACATAGAACGTTTTTTACGTAATCCAAATGCGAGTGATCAATTGATTGGGTTAGCTCGACAAATTCAAGCGAATGCAAAATTTGCCAAAAACGCCATTCAAAATCCAAAACCTTTTAAACCAGTTAATATTGGTCCTGGCATTAACACAAGATTTCCAGAGTATTTTCCAACAATGACGGTGGATGGAAAAACGATTTTCTTTACGCGACAAATTAGTGACCCGCGCGTTGAACATTATTTTGCACAGGAAGATTTTTACATTTCCAATTTTGGTGATGATAAAATATGGGGAGCTTCCTTTGCAATGCCTCCAAACGTAAATACAATCAACAACGAAGGAGCACCAACAATTGCGCCTGATGGAAAAAGTTTAATTTTCGTAGGCTGTTCAGATGAATCAGGAATTTATTACGGTGACAATCGCGAAGGAAAAGGAAGTTGTGATTTGTTTTTCACCCAAAAAATTGGCAACAAATGGACAACCCCAATCAATCTTCCCGGAAATGTAAATACGATGCATTGGGAAACACAGCCTTCTCTTTCAGCAGATGGAAAAACCTTGTATTTCATTCGTGGATTACGAAATAGAGATGGAAAAAGAGATGCAGATATTTATGTTTCTTATTTACAACAAGACGGAACTTGGGGGACAGCTCAACGATTATCTAATACCGTAAACACTCCTTATGCAGAAGAGTCTGTCCACATTCACCCAGATGGAAGAACGCTTTATTTTGCTTCTCGTGGACATGTTGGAATGGGTGGTTCTGATTTATTTGTTACAAGAATTGATGACAATGGAAATTGGTCAAAACCAGAAAATTTAGGTTACCCAATTAATACTGTAAATGACGAAAATTCATTAGTTGTTGCCCCAACAGGTGATATTGCTTTTTTCGCTTCTAATCGCGCAGGAGGTTTTGGCGATTTGGATATTTATTATTTCGAACTTCCTGAGGAATTAAGACCTGTGAAAACATTGTATTTTGATGGGCGTGTGTTTGATGCGATTACTAAAAATTCAATCCCTGGACATTTCCAATTAACGGATTTAAAAACGGGAAAAGTGATAATTATCTCTGACGCTGACAAAACCGATGGAACTTTTATGGTTGCGTTGCCTATCAATCGCGAGTATGCAATTAGTGTTACTTACCCCGGCTATTTTCCTTACACCTTGAATTTTAACTTGTTGATTCCAGATGGAAAAGATAGCTATCACCTAGATATTCCTTTAAATCCAGAGACAAGTCAGCAAGAAAATGTATTGGCAAATGTATTTTTTGATTTGGGGAAATCAACACTTCGTCCAGAATCTAAAATTGAGTTAAACGATTTTGTCGCTTATTTGAAGAAAAATCCAAAAATCAAAATTGAATTAGGCGGACATACCGATTCACGTGGTAACAAAGACGAAAACCTAAAACTTTCAACTGATCGTTCGAAAACTGTTTACGACTATTTAGTTGCAAATGGAGTTTTAGCAAATCGACTTTCTTATAAAGGTTATGGTCCAACACAGCCTATTTATTCCGATGATGCCATTTCAAAACTTGGCTCTGACATTCAAAAAGAACAAGCACATCAAAAAAATCGACGTACCGTTTATACTATTATTCCATGAAGCATTTCCTACGATTAATTCGCGTTGTCAATCTTCTGATTATTGTGCTTACAATGATTGGTGTAGCTTTCAATCTTTTAAAAACAAACAATTACCTCTATATTGATTTTCATCTATTAAATTATTCATTGTTGATTTTTTCAACGGTAATAATTGCTGCTGCAGGAAATATGATAAACGACTATTTCGATGTAAAAGCAGATAGAATTAACAAGCCAAAAAAACTCATTATTTCAAAACACCTTAAAAAAAGATGGGCGATTGTAATTCACTGGGGTCTAAATCTTGTAGCTGTTTTTATTTCAATTTTACTTACTATTCGCTACAATAGCTTTTTGTTTGTTTTTATTCACTTAATATCAATGAATTTATTGTGGTTTTACAGTGCGTATTTCAAAAAGAAACTATTGGTTGGAAACTTCATTATAGCGCTTTTAACTGCCTTAGTTCCTTTGCTTTCTATTTGGTATTTTAAAATTGTAAACGAAAGTTCGGCACCCTTTTCACCTTATCATCAAGATACTTGGTCCACTTATTTAGATTATTCATTCATTTACTTTTTTGCTGTTTGTGCTTTCTTCCAAAACCTTTCAAGAGAAATTTCCAAAGACATTCAAGATGTTGTTGGCGATAAGTTAATCCATGTTTATTCACTTCCAATGAAAATAGGTGAACGCAAAGCAGGTTTAATTTCAGTTACAATTTTACAGCTACCATTAATCATTGGAGTCGTTTCCATAAGCCAAGGCTGGATTGAAATAAATCTAATTTCTGGTGTTTTACTGCTCATTTCGGCATTACTTAATTTAGCTTGTTTGGTTCTATTTTTTATACGTAAACCGTTTCCTTTTGAAATGATTAACACCATCATCAAATGGAGTATGTTGATTGGAATCAGTGCTTTATTTACCAATGCTTTATGAATA
>CALPMC020000035.1 GCA_943324565.2 Chitinophaga pinensis
TATCTCTGCCGTTATAGTTGGAAGTAACGCTTGCACTTGCTGTAAGTATAGTAGGTTGCGTAATAGTATAACTTTGAGTAGCAGTACAGCCTAAATTATCGGTTGCTGTAACAGTGTAATTATTAGGTGTCAAATTGAAAATAGTGGTGCTCGTAGCATTATTCGACCATAAATAGGTAAAAGGTGAATTGCCCGTTGTCGAAACTTGTATCGAGCCATTGTTTAGTCCAAAGCAAGTGACATTGGTTAAGTTCACCAAGTTTAAAACCGGGGGACTTTGAATCGTGATGGTTTTAGAAACGATGATGCTACAACCTCCTAAACTCGGAAAAGCAATCGTCAACGTATAAGTTCCAGCACTAGCAGCGCTGACGTTGTTAATTGTTGGGTTACTCAAAGTGGAAGTAAATCCATTCGGTCCTGACCAAGAATAAGTGGCAATCGTGGAAGAGGAAGTGGCGCCAAGATTTAAAGTCTGGCCAATACAAACGGTGTTATTCGTAATGGCAAAAGGTGGACACGAGGCGACACTTATAAGCAACGCATTACTCGCAGTAAGCGGACACCCTTGACTGTTGTAACTATCCGAAACTCCGCCATTATTGTATTGATTGCCCGAGATATTTCCAGTTCCATAAATATAGGCAGAGTTTGAAATAGATGGATTACACAAAAACGCAGGACAATCGTTTAAAACTGTTACTCGAAACTTCAAAACCGTACTGTCAGCGCCTGTGCCAGAGGATTGCATTTGTCCTCCTGTAGAGCCGCTTGCACCCGTCCCTACTCTAGCACGAATCACTCTTGATGACGAAATGTATTCTGCTTGATCATCGGTAACTACATCGGTTTTATTGCCCAAATTTGGACCATAAGAAATAGAAATAGAACCCGGAACAAAGGTCGTTCGTGGATCCAAAGTATCAACCATATACGTATTTATCGATAAATCAGAACCAATGTTTTTACCTACAACGGTGTATTCCAATACGTCACCAGGGTTGACATTCCCACCATTAATGTCGCGTATTCGAACGTCGGCGCGAAGGTCAGGCTCGAAAATGTCGATGGAGGAGGTGATTACACGAGGAAGAATCGCATCTTGAGAAGTTACAACTCTAACTGTGGCATTAGAAACGTTGTTTGAAATGTAATCTAAATTAGTATTGTTTGGAAAAAATATGCCGCAATCAAAACCAAGATTATTGTTATAACTAGGATTACGAAAAGGAGTGTATGCCCCATTATAGGTACAAGTACTGTTAAAGAAATCACTCGAACTTCTCATCGCATCAGGCACATCTTGAAAAGTTCCATTTCCATTAAACTGCAATCTATCCCCTTGAATATTTCGGTCACCTTCATAAGCTACGATCCCAAGTTCAAAACTAACGGGTCCAAGTAAAGGAGTAGTAAATCCAGAAATTGGCAAATCAACACTATTTCCATTGCTAACATAAGCCATACCATCAAAAACGGTAAGGTTTCGCATTGTTTGAAAAACATTTTTGTAAACAACGACCAAAGACCAGGCTCCAAATAAATTATTAACTCCTGTCTCTGATACAATATTACCGACAGTATATCTAGCCCGCGCTCCACCAGTTTGAACAATACTAGTTACATTCTTATAACAAAAATATCCTGGCATTTGAAAGTTTGGATTTGAAGGAATATTAAGGACATCAAGTGTCTGATCAGCTACTAAAGTTTGATAAGACCCCGAATTCCTTCTTATTCTGACTTGATTTCTAGAGTTATAATTCGTTGTGTTTTCAGGGACTCCTTCAGCAAGACGAGCACTCCAATATAAACCTGCCCATAAAATCTCACTACAATTCGCTAAATTTAAACTATCACTTGAAGAATTATAAGTACTTGAAACACCGTCTATATCGACAAAATTCATTACAACACCACCATCTTGATTATGATTTCCACCTGGTGGAACTTGCTGCTGAAAAGTCCCACAATTCGAACTACTACTGTTACAAGTTAATGATACATTCGACAGAATTACTATACCGCCTTTTTGGTTAGTTTGATAACGAATATTGAAAGGTGAAACAACTTGGGAAAATAAAGTATTGCTAAAGAACAAGTAAAGAATAAAAATCTTAACGTTAATTGAAATTGAATTTCCTACTTTATTTTTAATTATCATACTCTAGTACGAAAGTAAACGTTTACAAAGAATTTAAGTTGCTGAAAATGTTAAAATTTAACAAAGCAAAATTTATAAGATTTCTAAAAAAATGTACTATTATTTTTAGCCAAAACATTTGGAGTTGTAAATCAGAGTCAAATATTAGAAATCAATTTTATTCAAACCAACAAACACCTAATAAAAAGAAATTCTAAAAGCACAATTTTTCAATCAATATAATCATTTAAATTATTGATTTAAAAAACATTAAGTCTAGCATCTAACTCCTTTCTGTGAATTTTACAACTTATGCTAAAAATTCAAAAAGCTAAAATCTTTTACTTTAGCTGAATTTTGTGGAATGAAATCAATTGGTCATTTTATAGAAAATACTTTCCATTTAAAAAAAATCGGTTTTCTTTTTAGCCTATTTTTCACAAACACATTCATTTGTCAAACGCCAAATTTAGGAGCAACAAGTAATTTTGCTATTTTTTCCGCTGTTGGAGCAATAGATAATGTAGGCGCTTCCACAATTACAGGAGACGTTGGAACAAATGTCGGTGCTTTCAATGGTTTCCCGCCTGGAACTATCGATGGGAACATTCACGTTGCCGATGCTGTGAGTGCTCAAGCTGCAATTGATGTTGATTTGCTCTACTCCTATTTTGTAGGATTAAGTTGCGATTCCACGATTTCTAGCACACTTGGAAATAATCAAAATTTAGTTGCTAATACATATTGCATAAGTACAGCCTCATCCTTGAATGATACACTCATTCTTGATGGCCAAAATAATAGTAACGCTCAATTCATTTTTAAAATAAATGGTGCATTAACTACAAGTGTTTATTCAACAATTTTACTCATCAATCAAGCACAGGCAAAAAATATTTTCTGGCAAGTAAATGGTTTGTTTAACCTCGGGGACAATTCTCAATTTAAAGGAACAATGATAACCGATGGAGCTAATAGTTTGCTTACCAACTCCTCGGTCGAAGGTCGTATTTTGTCACGTGCAGGAGCTATTTCACTTACGAGCAATGTTGTGTTTATGAATTTTAATGATTCACCCCTACCTATTGAATTGCTTTCTTTTTCTGTCGAATGTCAACAACAAAAAGGCATAGTAAAATGGAGTACAGCCTCAGAATCCAATAACGACTATTTCACAATTGAAAAAAGTAAAGACTTAGAAAATTGGCAAGAAATTGCGACTATAAATGGTGCTGGAAATTCAACAAGTTTAACTAATTATGCGTTTGAAATTGAAAATAAGTTGAATGAAAAATCTGACTATTATCGACTAAAACAAACCGATTATAACGGTCAATATTCATATACAGAGAAGCAGTTTTTTCAATTTTGTTCGGATTCAAAAATTAATTTGATTGTATTTCCCAATCCTGTAAAGAATAAACTACAATTTAGATATAATGAAAATTTAAATGAACTTCTTTCGATTACTTTGTGTCCAATTGCAGGAGGAGAAGGAGTAATGATTGAAAACAATGCTAACGAAATTGATTTCAACGAAATGAATTCAGGTGTTTATTTTGTCAATTTCAAATTCAAAAAGAGTTCAATCATTAAAAGAATCATCATTTCAAAATAATTAGCGATTATCTTTGGGAAATGAATCAAAATGAGCTCAAAGAATTCCTAGATTTCAAAGTTGAACAATACGAAAATTCAGCTTTTATTTCCTCTGATCCAATTCAAATACCACATCTCTTTACTCTAAAAGAGGATATTGAAATTATGGGCTTTTTATTAGCAACAATCGCTTGGGGAAATCGCAAAAGTATCATTACTAACGGCAAAAAGTTGGTTGAAATTATGGAAAATGAACCTTTTGAATTCATTAAAAACTATTCCAATAATAAAGATTTAAAATTTGTACATCGAACTTTCAACGCTGAAGATTTAGATTTCTTTTTCAGAAGTTTGCGTTCTATTTACGAAAATGGCGGTTTAGAAAAATCTTTTTCTTTAAACAATGAACTTGATGGTTTAAAAGGTAGGATTCACAGTTTTAGGA
This sequence comes from Chitinophaga pinensis, assembly GCA_943324565.2. Classification (GTDB taxonomy): domain Bacteria; phylum Bacteroidota; class Bacteroidia; order Flavobacteriales_D; family Crocinitomicaceae; genus UBA952. The sequence goes on from CALPMC020000035.1 coordinate 4,188, forward strand.
CTACATTTTTAACCACTGAACATCAACCACGTTCTGAAAAACACATTTCAAATCCACTTGCAAATTCAGCTTGTAAACGTCTCGTTATGTTTTTAAGATGGATGGTTCGCGATTCGAGTAAAGGTGTAGATTTTGGAATTTGGAAATCCATTTCTCCTTCAGAATTATACATTCCTTTAGACGTTCACACAGGAAACATTGCTCGAAAATTGGGTTTACTCTCCAGAATTCAAAATGATTGGACTACGAATGAAGAATTGATTCAAACTTTACGAATTTTCGACGAAAACGATCCTTCAAAATATGATTTCGCTTTGTTTGGTTTAGGTGCTTTTGAACAATTCTGATTTTTTAAAACAAAAAAAACACCCGCCAATGACGAGTGTTTTAGTATTTACAATAGTTAGAAAATTAAGCTTTTCCGCCCCTTTTTCTATCTGATTCTTTCAATAAGATTTTACGAATACGTAGGTTTTGAGGTGTAACTTCTACATACTCATCGCCTTGGATGTACTCTAAACATTCTTCTAAACTGAAGATTTTTGGTGGCGCCAAACGTACTTTTTCATCTGCTCCAGACGAACGCATATTCGACATTTTCTTCGTTTTAGTAACGTTTACAATCATATCTCCTGCACGAGAATTTTCTCCAATAACCTGACCTTCGTAAATGTTTTCACTTGGAGAGATGAAGAATTTTCCACGTTCTTGTAAGTTATTCAACGAGAACGGAATCGAAACTCCTTGCTCCATTGAAATTAACGAACCATTTTGTCTTCCAGGAATTTCTCCCTTGTACGGTTGGTATTCCAAGAAACGGTGATTCATAATCGCTTCACCAGCAGTTTGTGTCAATAAATAGTTACGTAAACCGATAATTCCACGAGAAGGAATTTCAAAAGTGATGATCATACGCTCTCCTTTTGGAACCATATTTTTCATTTCACCTTTTCTTTTTGTAACCGCTTCAACCGCTGTTCCACTGTGTTCTTCTGGTAAATCGATTGTCAATTCTTCAATTGGCTCACATTTAACTCCGTCAATTTCACGGATAATAACTTGTGGTTGACCAACTTGCATTTCGTAACCTTCACGACGCATTGTTTCAATCAAAACCGATAAATGCAATACTCCACGTCCGAAAACCATCCATTTGTCAGCTTTGTCAGTATCCTTAACTCTTAGAGCCAAGTTTTTCTCTAACTCTTTGTTTAAACGGTCAGAAATATGACGAGAAGTAACAAATTTTCCTTCTTTACCAAAGAATGGTGAATCGTTGATTGAAAACAACATACTCATTGTTGGCTCATCCATTTTGATTGTTGCCATCGGTTCAGGATTTTCAAAATCACAAACTGAATCTCCAATTTCAAAACCTTCAATACCTGTAATTGCACAAATATCTCCCGGTTGAACTGAATCAACTTTTCTTCTTTCGATTCCTTCAAATACAAAAACTTCTTTGATTTTATGTTTTTGAAGTGTACCGTCTGATTTAGAAACCATAACTGGCTGATTTTCTCTGATTTCTCCACGAGTTAAACGACCGATAGCAATACGTCCAACATAAGATGAATAATCCAAAGATGTAATCAACATTTGTGTATTTCCTTCAGGAATTGTAATCGGTGGAAAATATTCTAAGATTTTATCCAATAATGATGTAATGTCTGTTTTTGGAGTTTTCCAATCATCAGCCATCCAACCATTTTTAGCAGAACCATAAATTGTTGGAAATTCCAATTGCTCTTCATTTGCGTCCAATTCGAACATCAAATCGAAAACTTTTTCGTGAACCTCTTCAGGCGTACAGTTTTCTTTATCTACTTTGTTAATTACCAAAAGTGGTTTCAAACCTAAAGCCAACGCTTTTCCAAGTACGAAACGAGTTTGTGGCATTGGACCTTCGAAAGCATCCACCAACAAACAAACACCATCTGCCATGTTCAACACACGTTCAACCTCACCACCAAAGTCGGCGTGACCTGGTGTGTCAATGATATTGATTTTTGTACCTTTATATAATACTGAAACGTTTTTAGAAACGATCGTGATTCCTCTCTCACGCTCTAAATCGTTGTTATCCATTATTAAATCACCAGTCAAACGTTCTCTTTCGTTTTCAACGTTTCCTGCTTCAATCATTTTATCTACCAACGTAGTCTTACCGTGGTCAACGTGGGCGATAATTGCGATGTTTCTTATTTCCATTGTTTACTTTATTCTTTTTTTTACTTTTTTTGATATTAAGACTTTAGGACAAAGTTAGTTTAACAGTTTTCTTCGAGAGCCTCAGCCAACTGTTGACTGAGGCTCTCGAAGGCAACCCTTCTATCTTCACTTTTATCTTTTAACTTTTATCCAAAGATTAATATTTCTTTCTCCCACCATAGCTTCCTCCACCGTCAGATTTACGGTCATCTCCACCTGTACTTCTTCTCGCTCTGTCTCCACTTGGTTTGTCAGATCCTCCACGTTTGAAGTCACCACCACCTTTAAAGTCGCCACCGCTTTTAAAATCTCCACCGCTTTTTCTTGGTGAAAATCCGCCGCTTCTGCCTCCGCCACCAGAATAACCACCGCCGCTTCCGCCGCCGTAGCTTTTTGGTTTAGAGTCTCCTCCGAAACGTCCACGACCTCTTGGTGCATCACCACCTCTGTCGCTTCGTCCGCCACCGCCACCAAAACCAGTATCTTTTTTCTGAGTGATTTCGATTTTTACTTGATGACCTTCAAAGTCAGTTCCGTTTACATTTTGTAAGATTTTCTCTGCGTGATCTTGATCAGCTTCAAAGAATGAGAACGATGGCATTAAGTCAATACGGCCAACTGCACCTGAATTCAAACCTGTTGCATCACAAACGATACGCAATAAAGCACCTGGATTCAATCCGTCTCTTTTACCTAAATTCACGAAGAAACGAGTTTTACCTTCTTCTTGTCCGCGTTCTCTTCTCAAAGGACGTTCAGAACGATCATCACTTCCTCTTCCTCCGGAAACATTCAAATCTCCAGCACGCTGATAGTACTCGATGAAACGATTGAATTCTGTAGAAACGAAACGTTTGATAACTTCTTCTTTAGAGAGTTCTTCAAAAGCTGCCAAAATTTGTGGCATAAATTTCTCGATGTCTTTCTCACGAACTTCAGTAGCGATTGTTTTGTTTATCAATTTCATCAATTGAATTTCACAAATTTCTTCTGCTTCTGGAACTGTTCCAACTGTGAATGTTGTACGCATTTGACGTTCGATCGCTTTGATTTTCATCATCTCACGCGTGTTAATCAACACTAAAGATTCACCTTTTCTACCTGCACGTGCCGTTCTACCACTTCTATGAGTGTAGTTTTCGATATCGTCAGGAAGATTGTAATTGATTACGTGCGTAATATTGTCGATGTCCAAACCTCTCGCTGCAACGTCTGTTGCTACAAGGATTTGTAATTCTTTACTTCTAAAACGATCCATTACACGGTCGCGCATTGCTTGCGTCAAATCACCATGTAAAGGTTCAGCATTGTAACCATCGCGACTTAATTTTTCAGCAACCGTAGCAGTTTCGTTACGTGTACGACAGAAAATTAAACCGTAAATATTTGGATTAAAATCAATTAAGCGTTTAACTGCTTCATAACGATCTTTCTCTTTTACTTGGTAATAAATGTGATCAATGTTTTCGTTGCTTTGATTTTTGTGACCAATAGAAACCTCTAAAGGATCATGCATGTACGTTTTCGCGATGCGAGCAACTTCCGATGGCATTGTAGCCGAGAACAACCAAACGTTCTTTTCAATTGGTGTAGTTTCTAAGATTCCGTCGATGTCTTCTTTGAAACCCATATTCAACATTTCGTCCGCTTCGTCTAAGATAACGTAACGTACTTGTGAAAGTTGAATGACTTTACGATTGATTAAATCCATCAAACGTCCTGGTGTTGCAACGATAATTGAAACTCCTTTTTTAACATCTGTAATTTGTTTACGAATGTCAGTTCCACCATAAACTGGAACGATGCTGCAATCTACGTATTTAGAGAAAACCTCTAAATCTTTAGTAATTTGCAAACACAACTCTCTTGTCGGGCAGATAATTAAACCCTGTGGAAGTCTAGCTTTTGTATCGATGTTGTTGATTAGTGGCAAGCCAAATGCTGCCGTTTTCCCTGTACCTGTCTGCGCTAAGCCGACAAAGTCGCAATCTTCCTGTAATAGGTAAGGAATTGCTTTTTCTTGGATTGGAGTTGGTGCTGTAAAACCCAATTCTGTTAACGACTTCAGCACCTCGCTCTTCAATCCGAGCTCTTCAAATGTCATTTTGTATTTTTAAAATTGGGTGCAAAGGTACACATATTTTAAGGAAAAATTCTATACTATCATTTATTAATGATTAATTAACTTTAATTGAGGGAGTTAAATAGATTATTGATTTTTGATGCTTGATTTTTAATTATGATATTATGTCGAAGAAAATAGTGCAGAATCTTTACTCGAAGAGAGGATTATTGATTTTTGAGCCGCGGCGGATGATTTTTAATTGGTTTTTAACTCGAAGATAATAATTGTGAATCTTAACTCGAAGTGAGATTAGGTTTCCTACTTCGAAGGAGGACGGAAAGAGGATGACAATTAGTTTCTTAATTCAAAGGGAGGATTTTTGATTTTTGATGCTCAATTTTTGATTAGGTATTATACTCTCAGAATTGAAATGATGAACCTGAACTCGTAGTTGGACTTTAATCAAGCCTCAAGACTTAAGAATGAAGAATCTCTTAACTATTCGCTTATAACCTTAATCAAACCTTGTACTTTTTTGGCCTTAGTTTTAACTTTTTCGATTGTTAAGTCAGTGATTGTTACGTGTCCCATTTTACGGAAAGGCTTTGTTGTTTCTTTTCCATAAATGTGTGGATAAACGCCTTCAATTTGAAGTACTTGATCAAGTCCATCATAAACTGCTTTTCCTTCAAATCCTTTTTCGCCCAACAAATTTATCATTGCTCCTGCTTGCAAAATTTCTGTTGAACCCAAAGGCAAGTTTAAAATCGCACGCAAATGTTGAGCGAACTGAGAAGTTACATTGCATTCAATCGTGTGATGTCCACTGTTGTGGGGTCTAGGTGCGATTTCATTAACTAGCAAATTTCCATTTTCATCCAAGAAGAACTCAACTGCCAACAAACCAACCATACCTAATTTTTCAATTACATCGATTGCCAAATCGGCTGCTTGTTTTTCTATTTCAGAACTAATTTCGGCTGGAGCAAATAAAAACTCAACCAAATTCGCTTCTGGATTAAACTCACATTCAACAGCAGGAAAAGTTTTCGTTTGACCTTTTTCATTTCTTGCAACAATGACCGAAAGCTCTTTCACGAAAGGAATTTTTTCTTCTAAAATGGAAGGAGAATCAAATGAATTTTCAGCATCCTCTTGGTTTTTCAAAACATTCACTCCTCTCCCATCGTAGCCACCTTTTCGCAATTTATGTACAATTGGATACGTCGCTTTTTCTAATAATTCCACTTTATTTTCAATCAGCACAAAAGACGCTGTTGGAATTTGATGTTCTTGATAAAACTGTTTTTGTAAACCTTTGTCTTGAATAAGTTCAAGGATGTGAGGTTGTGGAAAAACTTTTACTCCTGACTTTTCGAGTTCTTTTAAAGCTTCAACGTTAACATTCTCAATTTCAACACTAATTAAATGTTTGTCATTTCCGAAATTGATAACGGTTTCATAATCAGTTAAGCTTCCAACAGTAAATGAATGAGCAATTTTAGCACAAGGAACATTTTTATCGGGATCTAAACAATGTAAATGAATATTTAAATCAATTGCTTCTTGAAGTAGCATTCTACCCAATTGACCTCCGCCCAGTAAACCGATGCGCATATCTTCTCCGTACCATTTTGAACTCATAGCGCAAAGATAAGGAGTTGTTTGAATTTTTGAAATGGAATTAAAAACGTTTTAAATCTAAAGGATTATTTATTTTTCTTTTTAATTGCTTCCTCTTTGATTCCTTTGAGTTTTTGATAATCTTCAACTGTGTAAATCGTAAGAGCATAAGCAGAAATATTATTCTCTGGAAAAATAGTGGTTCCAACAACGAAATCTTTACCGCGATAATAAACGATGATACTTCCTTCATACATCTCAGAGCCAATCTCACGAAAAATAGGTTTGTCTAGTTGAAGTTTGAAAGCATCAAATTGTTCTGGTTTTTGAAACTGATAAATAATTCGATTTGGCAGAGAATCTGCGGCTAAAAAATAGAACCAACCTTCTGCTTTTATTTTATATTTTTCCAATTTACCGAAATACCAAATTGATTCTCCATACTTTGTTTCTGTTTGCCCATCCGATTTAAAAAACTTCCATTTTCTAGCAAGTAAAGTATCATTTACTTGACCTAATTCCATTTTTTGAAATAAAAATAACTCCTCTAAAGAGAATTTTTGAGCGAACAAAACATTTGCGTTAAAGGCAATAAAAAGAAACAATAAAATAACAAAAAATTTCATATATTCAAATTAATCATTGACAACAAATCTACAAAAAATCATGCCAGTAAAATATAAAACTTATACATAGAAATTATTGGTTCACAATTTTTTATGAAATAAGATAATATTAGGTACTTAATTTATATTTTTAGACAAAATTTACTCTATGAACTTTTTAAAAGCAAACATTGCGACAATTCTTATTTCCATTTCGGTGATTATTACAGGGTATATTTTAGGAAATTCCTATTTATCTAAAGGAAAAGAAGATCCTGTTATTAGTGTTACTGGTCTAGGTGAGACAAGTTTCGATTCAGATTTAATAGTTTGGCGAGCAAACTTTTCCAAAAAGAACTTCGAACTTAAACAAGCTTATGCAGATTTGAATGCGGATGTGAGAAAAGTTAAATCTTACTTGAAATCGAAAGGAATTCCAGAATCAGATATCGTTTTTGAAGCAGCAGATATTCAGAAGGAATTTAGTTACGAATACGATGAAAACGGAAGCGTTCGCACTTCATATTTTACAGGATATAATTTAACCCAAGGTTTAAAAGTTCGATCTAAAAATGTTGATTTAGTTGAAAAAACATCGCGTGAAGTTTCTCAATTGATTGATGCAGGTATAGAATTAAATTCTTTTGCTCCAGAATATTACTACACAAAATTGGCAGAATTAAAACTTAAAATGATTGAACAAGCAACAAAGGATGCATACAGTCGCGCTGAAAAAATTGCAGAAAATGCTGGCGGTTCTTTAGGGAAACTTAAAACTGCAGATATGGGTGTATTTCAAATTACAGCAGAAAACTCAGCTGAAGAATACGATTGGGGAGGTAGCTTCAATACATCTTCGCGTCGCAAAACAGCGAATATTACTATGCGATTGAAATATGATATTGATTAGTTTATTTTGACTTTAGGACTTTAGATTTTAGGACTTTAGGATATTCTGAGGGAATGAGAAATGAATGACAATATTCAATTCGCAATTCGTGATTTTTAATTCGCAATCCTAAATCCTAAATAAAAAGCTCTTTCTTCAAATCCAGCCACTCTAGAGTCGAATGTGAGAAAATATCTTCAATCGTTTCTTTCGATAAATCACTTTCTTCTATGAATTTTCCAATCTCCAAATCTCCCAGCGGAAAAGGATAATCGGAACCGAGGCAAACGCGTTTAGAACCTTGTAATTTCAAAATATATTTCAGGGCATCAATATCGTGTGTGATACAATCTACCCAAAATTTACCGATATATTCTCTAGGATTTACAGGATTATCAATTGCAACTAAATCTGGGCGACAATTATATCCGTGTTCAACACGTCCTAAAGTTGGCAGAAAAGATCCACCAGCATGAGAGAAACACACTCTTAAATTAGGCAAACGTTCTAAAACTCCACCAAAAATCATTGAACAAGCTGCACGAGAAGTTTCTGCTGGCATTCCAACCAACCAAGGCAACCAGTATTTTTTCATGGAATCAAATCCCATCATTTGCCACGGATGAACCATCACAGCCATTCCCAAGCGCTCACAAGCTTCAAAAATTGGGAAAAAACGTTCTTCACTTAAATTTTCATCGTTGATATTTGACCCAATTTGAATCCCAACGTGTCCTATTGCCTTTGCTCGTTCCAATTCTTTAATTGCTGCTTCAGTATCTTGCATTGGAATTGTCGCCAAACCTATGTAATTCTTAGGATATTTCGCTACCAAATCAGCAATATGATCATTCAAAAATTGAGAAAGTTCAATGCAATCTGCAGTTTTCGCCCAATAAGAAAACATAACTGGAATGGTACAAACTACTTGAACTTGGGCATTAAATTGCTTATAGTCAGTAATTCTAAGTTCATCATTCCAACAATTTTCTTGAATTCTTCTAAAAAACTGACCTCCTTGCATCATGTCAGCCGAGCGATCTTCGTTGTGAACCAAATTTATGAATTTTCCATATCCGAATTTCTCTGTCCAATTGGGCATAGTTTTCGGGATAATATGGGTATGCATGTCAATTTTCAACATACGAAATATTGTTTAGAGTTGGAATTTAGAAGAATTGGATTAAGCTTCAATCACTTTATTCATTAAACTTATCATTGCTATTGCTACTGTAAATAATTGACTAGCAGTTTCGTCACTCATTGTGCTTCCGTCTTCATCATCAGTAGAAACCTCCATTGCCATAAATTGTGCAAGTTCAGGTTGGTCACAAAACGATTCTAAAATCTCTTCATCTTCATCATCGAAATATTGATCTAACATTTCTTCAAAAGGTTCTTGCATTTCGTCTATGTCTTCCTCTGTAACTTCTCTTAATTTAATGCCTTCTTGACTGAAACACTCATGAATTAAGCAAAAATAATAGACTAAAAGACCTTCCAAGTCTTCATTTTCATATTCTACAGGAGCAGACATTACGTATTCCAATAAAATTTGTTGAGTTAATGCGTACTTTTCAAATGTTGATTCTAATTGGTCGTCGTCTAAATTATCTACGATATCAATTGCTTTTTCAATGGATGCTAGGGAAACGTGTTTCATGATAAATTTTGTTTTTCCAAAAATAAGGAAGTATTTCATAACACAGTTTGAAAGTGTATCAAAAGTTACAAATAGAATTAAACATCTGCTTTACATTTGTCAAATAAAATTAAGAGATGATAAAAATTGCTTCATTAGTTAATTTATTGGGATATGTCATTGGCGGTATAGGTGGAATAATTTATTTCAAATTGTTTCCGTGTGAAACAGGCTGTGCTATTCGTTCAAATATCTTCTTTAACATATTGATGGGCGCATTAATCGGTGACTTAGTTTTTCAATTAGTTAAAAAGTTTATAACACAAAAAAATTAAGTTATGTCTAAAGTTGGAACAATCGTAGATGTTAGAACTCATGCTGAATATAGCGGAGGTCATGTTGCAGGATCAGTAAATATTCCATTGCAAGAAATAACAGCTCACATTGAAGAAATCAGAGCTATGAAGCAACCAATCGTTTTCTGTTGTGCAAGCGGAAACAGAAGTGGACAAGCAACTCACTATATTCATTCAATTGGAGTGGAATGCGAAAACGGAGGTTCATGGATGGATGTTAATTATTCGGTAAATATTTAATTATGTCTATCCTTTCAAAATTATTCGGTATTAAGTCAGTTGACTATAAAGAATTAGTGAAAAATGGTGCAATGATTGTTGATGTTCGTTCACAAGGCGAATTCAAATCGGGAAACATCAAAGGTTCTGTAAATATTCCTCTACCAGAAATTGCTGGCTCTTTAAGCAAAATTCCAAAAAACAAAGTAATTATAACGTGCTGCGCTTCTGGAATGAGAAGTGGTTCTGCAAAAGGAATTTTAAAATCAAATGGCTATGATGTTCAAAATGGTGGTTCGTGGGCAAGCTTGAATGCTAAGATATAATAACTGACATTCAATAAAAAAATAGGGGCGAATTGTAATTCTCCTCTATTTTTTTGTTGATATTTTCTTTTTATATTCCCAATAAATTATTGGTTTCTAAAGTAATTCTTGCTCTCAAACCATCAGAAACTGGAAACAAAGGCAAACGCATATTTTCTTCCATTATTCCTCGAACTGCAAGTGCCACTTTCACGCCACCAGGATTTCCTTCTTCGAAGAACATTTTGGTAATAGGTAATAAATCGTAGTGTTCCTTGCGCGCTTTATCCAAATCTCCTTCCATCGATGCATGCACCATTTTAGAAAATTTCTCTGGAAAAGCATTAGCAACCACCGAAATAACTCCATCCGCACCAGCAGCAATCAATGGCATTGTAATCGCATCATCGCCAGATAAAACTCCAAAATCAGGTTTTCTCAAACGAATAATTTCCATAATTTGCTCCATACTTCCAGATGCTTCCTTCATCGCTACAATATTTGGAATTTCAGCTAATGTAATAGTTGTCTCTGGTAAAACATTTGAACCTGTTCGCCCTGGAACGTTGTATAAAATTATTGGTAAATCGGTACAAGAAGCGATGTATTTATAATGTTCAATGATTCCTTTTTGAATAGGTTTGTTGTAATAAGGTGAAACAGATAAAATTCCATCAACTCCCGCAGGTACTTTTTTCAAGTTTTCTCCAACTGCCAGTGTATTGTTCCCCCCTACTCCATAAACGATTTTCAATTTTCCTTGATTCACATCCATAACTGTTTGTAAAACTTGCATTTTTTCATCTTGAGACAATGTTGGCGATTCACCGGTTGTTCCTTGTACGACTAAAAAATCCGTACCTCCATCTATCTGAAGTTGGACTAATTTTTTCAATGCGTCAAAATCAATGCTTCCGTCTTTATGAAATGGAGTCACTAATGCAACACCCGACCCTGTGAATGGATTGTTCATGCTAAGGTTATTTTTTTTAAGGTTTCTACTACAAAATTAAGCATTTCGCTGGGTACATCGGACTCTGAATTCAAATGCAATTCAAAAAAAGAATCATTTGTATTTACCCCGATTTTATTTGAAAATTTCATTTTTCTAACTTCGTTGAAACTTTTCTTTTTCGTTTCTCCAAGCCAAAGTAATGTGTCATATTGTTTTTTTAATTCAGCCTCCAATTGAATATCTTTTAATTTACCCCATAAATTATAATCATTTGGCGAGTTGTAGTAAATCAAAAAATGAGGTGGCAAAGTGTTTTTATCGACTTCTTTATCAATATTCACTATTATAATTACTCGTTCTATAGCGCTATGCGTCAGTAATTTATCCAAAGAAATACGAAAATCATGCAAACGATCTAAGTTTTCGTAATTAAAAACAACAAGTAAAGATTGGGTTGTATTCCAAAGATTTTTTTTCATAATGAATTGATCAGTTTTATAAATTCATTCTCACTTAACATATTGATTCCAAGTGAATTTGCTTGTTTCAATTTCGCTGGTCCCATGTTTGCTCCAGCTACCAAATAGTCTGTTTTACTTGATATTGAGGAACCGTTTTTGCCACCATTTCGTTCTATTAATTCTTTCAATTCATCGCGAGAAAAGGTTTCGAATGTTCCAGAAATCACAACCGTTTTACCTTCCAAAACACTCGATAAAGAAACTTTTTCCTCAATTTCAAAACGTAAGCCTTTCGATTTCAGATTTTCAATTAGTTTTATATTTTCTTCTTCCAAAAAGAATTGTTGAATCGAAATGGCGATTTTCTCACCTATTTCATCAGCTTCAATCAATTGGTCGTAAAGTGCATTTTTGATGTTGTCAATATTCTTGAAATGCTTCGCTAATTTCTTGGCAACTGTTTCTCCTACAAAACGAATTCCGATTCCAAACAAAACGCGCTCAAATGGAACTTCTTTCGATAATTCAACGCCTTTTATCAAATTATCAGCTGACTTTTCTGCCATTCGGTCAAGATTCAAAATTTGTTCAAAAGTCAAATTGTATAAATCAGCGATATTGTGAATGAGTCCTTTTTCAACCAATAAATCTACTGTTTCAGTTCCCAAACCGTCCATATTCATTGCCTTGCGACTGATGAAATGCTCGATTCTTCCTTTCACTTGTGGTGGACAGGTTTTTTCGTTCGGACAGTAATGATGCGCTTCGCCTTCTCTACGAATCAAAGCAGTTTGACATTCAGGACAATTCTCCAAAAACGTTACTCTTTCACTTGAATCGTCGCGCTTATCTACGTTTACTCCTACAATTTTAGGAATGATTTCTCCTCCTTTTTCCACGTAAACGAAATCGCCAACGTGTAAATCCAATTTTTCGATTTGGTCGGCATTGTGTAAAGAAGCACGTTTCACAGTTGTTCCACCTAATTGCACAGGCGTCAAATTTGCAACTGGTGTGATTGCTCCTGTGCGTCCAACTTGGTAAGTCACTTCGTTTAATTTTGTTTCAACTCGATTTGCTTTGAATTTATAAGCGATTGCCCAACGAGGTGATTTCGCAGTAAAGCCTAAGGTCTTTTGTTGCTGATAATCATTCACTTTCAATACAATTCCGTCGATATCGAAAGGTAAATCTTCGCGTTTTTTATCCCAATAATGAATGAATTCCATAATTCCTTCAATGGAATCCGTTTTGAGAATGAATTTATTTTTGTCTAAAGGTATTTTAAAACCCCACGTTCCTGCTTGTTGTACGGATTCGAAATGTCCTTTTGCTTGGATATCAGTTCCATAAATTCCATACAAATACGAATCCAAACCTCGTTCTGCAACGACTTTAGAATCTTGCATTTTCAATGTTCCGGAAGCGGTATTTCTTGGATTTGCAAATAAAGCTTCACCAATATCTTCACGTTCTTCGTTCAATTTTTTGAATTGTGCGTGTGGCATAAAGATTTCGCCACGTATCTCAAAATCAGCTGGAAAATCGCCTTTCAAACTCAAAGGAATGGAACGAATGGTACGCACATTTGCAGTTACATCTTCGCCTTTTTCTCCATCGCCACGCGTTACTGCTCTTGTGAGTTGTCCGTTTTCGTATCGAATACCAATTGCAACGCCGTCATATTTAAGTTCACAAACAAACTCAATTGGACCTTCAATCAATTTTTTGATGCGATTTTCCCAATCTACGATTTCTTCTTCGGAATAGGTATTCGACAGCGACAACATTGGAAAACGATGCATCACTGATTTAAACTTTTTAGTTATGTCACCCCCTACTCTTTTGGTAGGACTATTCGGTGAGGCAAACTGTGGAAAGGCAGCTTCTAAATCTTGTAATTGTCTGAGTAACAAATCAAATTCATAATCTGAAATTTCAGGATTACTTTCCACATAATACAAATAGTTGTGGTGATTGATTTGTTCGGTCAACCGAGAAATTTCTTGTTGTGCCTGTGTTGCGTTCATAAAGTAAAATTAGTTTTAAATTTCAAAAATGAATTTCAACTTACTTGAATTTATGCACGAATTGATTTTAATAATCTTTGTTGGTTTGAATTGATTTGAAAAAGGAGGTTGATAGACACAAATTTCTCGAATTTACACGAATTGAAATACCAAAAAATAAATGGATAAAAAATAATTCGCGTTAGGGATAGAAGCGACATCCTCCGACAAAGGTTTTTTAACCTTGTCGGAGATATAGCGGAAAGCCCGACCTCGACAAGATTAGTTGAGGCACGAAACTATTTTCGTCTAGGGAACGCCCAAAGAAAGATTTTATTCAACTCATTGAACATGTAGTTTTTTCATTTAAATAAAACAATAAATATTTAAGTCTCTGAATGGCTTAATCGTCGATTAGTTAGAAAAAAATTTATCTTAAAGTTATTTTGAAATCAACTTTTGACGTAACTTAATATAAAAAAAGACAATGACAAAAGACGAATTAGGTAAATGGGGTGAAGATTTTGCAAGCAATTTTTTACTTCAAAACGGCTATTCTTTAGTAGAAAGAAATGTGCGTTTCAAGAAATATGAAGTTGATATAATTGCTGAAAAGGACGATGAATTAATTGTTGTTGAAGTTAAAGCACGAATAACGGCTGAAATTGGTGAACCTTGGCGTGCAGTTACAAAATCAAAGCAAAGACAAATAATTTCTGTTGCTGACCATTATGTTCAGAAAAATCAAATTGATAAAAACGTTCGTTTCGATATTATTTCCATAGTTCATAATAGTTATAGAACGAACCTGGAGCACATCATTGGTGCCTTTGATACATTAAGGTAAAAGTAAAGATTTCGGTATGTAAACAACTTGAAATAAAGAGGAATAAAATAAGATTTGCGATTTTATTTTGTATTACTCTACCACTATTCTACTATAACCGCCACCTGTATTTACCAATTTGATTTTTGCACCGATTCGGTCTTTCAACTCGCCAACATGTGAAATGATTCCTATAGATTTGTTGTTTTTGTGCTGCATTTCTTCCAAAATCGTGATGGCTTGATCGAGGGATTCAGGGTCGAGGGTTCCAAATCCTTCGTCTATGAACAAAGACTCAATGTTAACATTTTTCGCTGCCAAATCAGACAATCCAAAGGCAAGCGCCAAGCTCAATTTGAAGGTTTCTCCACCCGAAAGTGAACTCACCGAACGGCGTGTATTACCCATATGCGTGTCGATAACCATCAAAGAAGTGGATTCGTTGCGCTGCGGAATAGCCAATAAATAACGATCAGAAAAACTTTTCAAACGCTCATTTCCAAAAGCAATCAACTGGCTCAAGGTCAGATCTTGAACAAAATCGGAGAAACGTTTTCCAGAGCTATCGCCAATCAATTTGTTCATAGTTGTCCACAAATCAAGGTCTTTGTTTAGTAATACCAAAGTCGCTAGACTGATTGCTAAACGTGACTTAGATTCATTATTGGTTTCAAGTTTCATACGATTGGCACCAATAGATTCCGATATAACTTGGATGTTATTTTCTAATTGCACTAACAAAAGTTTGAGCTGTTCTTCGGTTTGCGTCAAATCATCCTTCGCTTGATTTTCAACCGATTCATTTTGAATACGCACTTTTTCTTGCTCCAATTTCGCTTTTTGAATGTCCAATTGGCTCACTTTTGTTCGAATCGCTTCTGCATCATTTTCTGTAAGAAGTTGCTGTTCAAATTCCTCTAACGAATGAATTGATTTTTCATTCAAATTGGAAAGCAATTTTTCTAAAGTCACTTGATATTCGCTGTTCAAATCATTTAAATCCATGCTTTTCACAGTCGTTTCTTCCAAGCAATTATTTAAATTCAAGTTGTTTTCCGTCCAATTTTTCAAGTAAGTTGCAACTTCCGTTTCAATATTAAGACCAGAATACAATTTGCTTCGTTCAGCTGTGGTTTGTTCCAATTCGTTTTGAAATTGCTCACGTTCTTGAATCTGCGACAGGATTTCTTTCAAAATGGATTGTATACGTAATTGCCTTTCCAAGTTTTCCAATTCAAGTAAACGTGTTGAAATTTTCTCCAAATTTTGCTCCCAAACTTCTAATTCTTCTTCAAAACTCAACGACAATTGTTCGCAAACAGTTTTAATTTCTTTTTCTATTTTCTCAAACTGCAAACGACTTACTAGTAATTCTTCTTGCTTGTTTATAATTGATTGTTGAGCTAATTCTTTAGCAGTACTAAGTTTTGTTTGTTCACTTTCAATGGATTTTAATTCATTTTCTAAAGCTACTAATTGGGTTTCCAACGCATCTAACAAACGTTCTTCATAATCAAGAGCAAAAGGATGTTCCAAGGCGCCACACAAAGGACAAGGTTCGTTTTCGACTAAATGCTTACGGTGTTCTTCCAAACTTCGCTCTGTTTTTAGTTGCTCCACTTCTTTTCTTTTACTCTCGAGCTTAGGTTGTAAAATTTCAAGGCGAGCAATCAAGTCTTTTTGTTGTGTATCAATATTCACAATCGAAGTCATTAAATCTAAAATCTCTTTCTTCAACTTTTGATTTTGGGAACTTTGTAAATTGTATATATTTTTATTCTTAATCAGTACATTAACTAAATTCAACTCATCTTTTAATTGAGATTTTTTTGAAGCAATTTCTCTTGAATCAGATAAATTTAATCGTTCAGAAATAGTGTTGATTCTAGAGACTTCTTGAAGAATGAATACAGAGTTTTGATTTGATTTTTCAATTTCAAATTGTTCGTTTTTCAATCTTTTCAGAGCATCTGAAAGTTGACGATTGAAAGTATCTACTTGATTTTTTAACTCCAATTCTTTAGCCTGAAACATTAGAATTTGTAGTTTAAAAGCGTTTAATTTCGTTTCAAAATCTATTTCAAAAATATTATCATTCAGTAATTTACTTACATTTACCAAAAGTGATTGTTGATCTGATTTTAGAATAATTTCTCGACCTTGTAAATATTCCAAACGCGATTGAAGTTCCAACTTTGTTTTTTCTTGTAAACGAATCGCTCGGTACTGATTTTGAAAAGGCACTAATTCAATGTACTTTTCAAGTTTTTGTTTTTCAGGTTCAACAAGTTCTTGCCTATTTAGAAATTCAACCCATTCCTCTTGATTCTTCAAACTTTCGGTTGTCAACTTTTGTATTTTCGTTTTGACTTCCAATAAATTTTTAGCATGTACTTGTTCCGATTTTAACTGTAAGCGATTAGGTTCGTTTTCGGTAATAAACTGCTGTAATTCAAGCTCTTGTTCTTCTGACAAAAGTACAATTTCACCCATTTTCAGCTTTTGGTCTTCAAATGCTTTTTTGCTAGAAGCGTACCTTTCAAATACTTTCATTCCAATCGTTCGGTAAATCTCAGAACCCGTTATTTTTTCCAATAACTTGTTACGATCGTCTTTGCCAGCGAGTAACAACTTCGAAAATTGACCTTGCGCCAATATCAACGATTGCACAAATTGATCATAACTTAAACCTATAACTTCCTCGTTTTTTGCTGGAACTGTTTCTTTTCCTTCAATAATGATTTCACCCGTTGAATCATTGATAAGTTCTTGTTTTCGAGACCGTAAGGTATTTGTTCTTGCTCTACTAATTGACCATGTTGAACGGTAAACCTCATCTCCTACTTGATACGTAACTTCTGAGTAACAATCTTCGGTGTTTTTGGTTAAAATAATTCCTTCGTCTTCGATTGTTTTTTCGGAAATTTTTGTGTTTCCATTTCTTGGAATGCGGTTGTACAAAGCCAAAGTAATCGCATCTAAAATGGTAGATTTCCCAGAGCCAGTTGGGCCTGTAATCACAAATAAACCTGCATCAGCAAGGATTCCATTCGCAAAATCAACTTCGTGTTCACCTTTCAGCGAGTGAATATTTTTGAGTTTAACTTTCAGTATTTTCATCGCTTCGACCTATTTCACCTCGTTGATTTGTTCCATAATTTCCTTGAAGGCATTGACCAAATCCAAACGATCAACGATATTTTCTTCCAAATCCAACCGCTTTTCAAACAATTGATCGGGCTTGAAATCAGAAACATTTTCTCCTTCTCCCATAAATGAAGAAGTTCCTAAAATCTTGTTGACAAACTCCAATTTACCTTTAACAATGTCCAATCCATTTTCCGTTTCACGCGACAACAAATCGTCTAATTCTCTAATTGTTTGGACGTTTTCATTTTCTTCTTTGACAATTAATTCTGCCAAATCTGTTAAAGGTGATTGATGCTGGTAATTGGCAATTTGTTCTTTCACTTCAGAAAGGGTTCCTTCAAAAGTAACCAAACGTCTAAAAATTGGAATTTCAAGGGTTTCTGTGTTTAATTTTCCATTTTGAATGTCCAAAATCACGACTTGTTTGCGGTCCAACTTCTCGCTGAAACTCAATGAAATCGGTGAACCAGAATAACGAATATGTGGCAAACCAACGATTTGTGGTTTATGAATATGACCTAAAGCAACGTAATCAGGAGCTTCGCCAAAAATCGCAGCTTCAATTCCTGCTTGATTTCCAATTTGAATTTCGCGCTCACTTTCCGAAGTCTGTGCTCCTTGTGCAAACAAATGCGCCATTACCACATAATTAAATCCTTGATAATGTTCTAAATAGTAATTATTTACAGTTTCAAAATAGGCTTTCAAACCTTCTCTGATTTGTTCCATTTTGTCTTCATACGATTCTCCTGGTGCAGATTTACGAATGTCTTTATCTCTCAAGAAAGGTACAGCCGCAACGACCACTTTTTCGTTATTTTTCTCAATAGGAATAAATAATTCAGAACTATTTTCAGGAGCACCACCAATCACTTCAATATCTAAAAAATGTAACAGTTCTTTAGGCGCATTCAAAACGTGCGGCGAATCGTGATTTCCACCTGTAATAATTATTTTACACTCCAAATGAATCATTCGCTTGAGGAACTGATAATATTGCGTCAACGCAGCTTGTGACGGATTCGCTTGATCAAACAAATCGCCTGACATCAATAATACATTTATTTCTTCGCTTTCAATTGTTTGTATTAACCATTTGAAAAACAATTCCATATCTTCATTGAAATCAACTTTCAGCAACTGTTTACCAATGTGCCAATCGGAAGTGTGTAGAATTTTTAGGTGCATGAATTAGTATTTTCTATTTGGCTTTATACTTTTCTAATCTCAAAAAATCTATTTCTGGTCTTCAAGGATTATTTCTTTGATTGTTTTCATACAATCAAATAGAATTTCTTAATTTTTCGAATTTACTTAAGTTTTTTTTATAAAAATTTGACTTAATAAATTAAAAAAGAGTTGACTATTAGAGTTAGTCATTCTTGAATGGGTTTATTGATGAAGCATTCTATTTTTAATATACTTCACTTTATCTATCTTGAATAATTAATATCCTTATTATTTATTTTTCCAACCTATCAAATTTAACATTTTTATTTATTTTAGGTACTGTAATAAGAATTTCTTAGACCAAAGTATTTAGAATTTTTAAATCAAAAAAAAAGGACACCTAAGCGTCCTTTTATATTTTGTTTGCCAAATACCTATTTAGCAAAATGTTTTTTCTCACGAATACGAGCAGATTTACCAGTTCTTTCACGGAAGTAGAAAATACGAGCTCTACGAACAGCACCGTGTTTAACAACTGTGATTTTGTCTATAAAAGGTGAAGTTACAGGAAAGATACGCTCTACACCAATATTACCGGACATTTTACGAACTGTAAAAGTTTCTGTGTTACCAACACCTCTACGTTGTAAAACAACACCTTGAAATTGCTGAATACGTTCTTTTGTTCCCTCTACAATTTTGTAAGATACTATAATTGTATCACCAGCTCCAAAAGTTGGCAATTCTTTTGCTTCAAGAAGATCTTTCTGAATTTGTCTAATTAAGTCCATGTTGTTATTTTAAGCCGACTCTCTTTGAATCGGGGTGCAATATTACAAATAATTTCTAAAAGAGACATAATTTTATAAAAAATAGTTCATTTTTTTCTTCTCCTATTTCAAATAGATTATTCCTATTTTTGAAATTTTAAATTAGTTAATGAAGAATGCCATTGATAACAACATTAACGCTATTAATGAATAAATTATAACTAATTGTTTATTCATGTTTTTATTGTTTTCAGGAGAATAATAAGGAATTTTATTCTCATAAGTGTTTTTCTTTAAATTTGTAGTAGAAGATTTCTTTTGAATGTAGGGTTCCCACCTAAACAAATGATGTTGACCAAGAACCACTTTATCACCGACTGTTAACATAGTGAAACCTTCTAATAAGCGTCCATTTACAAAAGTTCCATTTTTGGTATTCAAATCAGTTATAAAAACATTTCCTTCTGAGTCTGAGAACAATTCTAAGTGATAAGAATCTATACCACTATTTTCAATCACTAACTGATTATCAACAGCGCTACCAATACGAATGTGTATTTTATCCATTTAGGACTTAAAATTAATAAAATTATTTCTCATATTCTTCAACAGTTCGTTCCAACATTGTATAAATTTCTATTGGCAAAAGAACTTCCGAACGGCGAATTGAAACAGAACCGATGGTATTTTCAACTGCTCGAAGTCTTGAAAAATCACGAACTCTTACTTTCTTAGAATAAACTCGCTTTTTCTCCACACTAAATGCTACTATTTTCATTATAACAACAGGACGGATATTTGTAACTGTAGTTCCTAAAAATGAAGTTCCAATGCCTCCGCGCGCACTAAAATTTATTCTAACGCGAACATAGAAATCTTTTTCTTCGGCTAAAATTGCTTTCTTTAAACGATTTCTTGGCATTCCTTCCAAGCTGGTTGAAGAACCGTAACTTTTAACATCCTGACCTTTTCTGTTTTTCTTATATAAAATCGAAGTGTTTGAAGCTAATTGTTTAGCAACTGTTTTTGTAATAACATTGTGAATTGAATCAATTAAGTTATTTGGAAAAGTACTTGTTACATTAAATCGGTCTGGTGTTGTTTCTCCAGAAATATTTACACGTACTTCATTAGTTAAATCTTGATCTATGATAAATCTAATTTTATATATTCCTGCTGTGTTTTGGGCGTATAAATTGATTGGAACTAATAATCCGAGAATTAAATAATAAAAAAAACTCTTTATTTCCTGTTGAATCATGATGCTAAATTAAGATAAAAGTGTTTGCATTCATTGATTTCGAAAAATGGATTAAAATAAAATCATTTGAAAGTCCATTTTCGAAACACAAAAAATATAATTGTTTAAAAAAGTAACCCACTCGTTGATGAGCATTAACATGAACCTTAAGTTGATATTTAAAATGTATTCAAGTATTAAATTAAAATAGATACTTGCAAATTCTAAAAGTAATTTAACAGAATAAAATTAATTGTAAACCACCTAATCAAACTATCAATCGATATTTCATTTTCAGACTTTTAAGTTAACTGTAAATTTTAAGTTAAAAAATCAAAAAAAGTTTCAGCAAAATAGTGTACTAACTATTGAATAAAAAGATAACTTTGCGCCTGATTACAAAAAAAATAACCTTTATTTCAGAACTTAATACATTAAGTTTTGTTTAAACATTATTGATTTAAAACAAAAAGAATGACTGAAACATCTACTAGCGCTAACTATTTACCGCTTTTGTTACAATTCATCGTTGCAGGCTCATTTGTTGTGTTTACATTATTTGTTACACACATTTTAATGCCTCGATTAAAATCAAAAAAGAAAGATTCAAATTTTGAGTGTGGAATCGAATCAGAAGGTAATGCTCGTTTCCCTGTTTCAATCCGTTACTTTATGACTGCCATTTTGTTTGTATTGTTCGATGTTGAAATTATTTTCTTTTATCCTTATGCAGTTAACTTTTACGAGTTAAAACTAGAAGGATTATTAGCGGTAATCATGTTTGTTTGCTTTTTCTTAATTGGATTCATTTACATCAGAAAAAAAGGTGCTTTGGAATGGGAAAAATAGATGACTTAGAAGTAATAAATGGAGAAGGGTATCAATTAACTACCCTTGATAAAGCAATTGGTTTGGCAAGAGCAAATTCTGTTTGGCCTTTACCATTTGCAACTTCATGCTGTGGAATTGAATTCATGGCCACAATGGGAAGTATGTATGACATGTCGCGTTTCGGAATGGAACGTTTATCATTTTCTCCAAGACAAGCTGATTTGTTAATAGTAGCTGGTACCATCTCTAAAAAACTTGGTCCAGTTTTGAAACAAGTTTACGAGCAAATGTCTGAGCCAAAATGGGTTCTATCTGTTGGTGCATGTGCTTCTTCAGGAGGAATATTTGATACGTATAGTGTTTTACAAGGTATTGATAGAATTATTCCTGTTGATGTTTATGTACCGGGATGTCCTCCAAGACCTGAACAAATTATTGATGGTGTTATGAATATTCATAAACTTGTTAAAAACGAATCATCCAGAAGAAGATATAGTGACGAATATAAACATCTAATGGATAGTTACGATATTGATATTGACAAAAAAGGAAACAATGAATAACGAATCCATTTTAAGTCGCATACAAGAGCATTTTGGTTCAGAAGTAATTTCATCAGAAGTTAATTTTGGAATATTGACCATTGAAATTTCAGCAGCTAAGTCTTTTGAAATAATTGAATGGTTAAACAAAGACGAAATATTAGACTGCTCATTCCTAACTCTTTTAGGTGGTGTTCATTACCCCGATAGTTTAAATAAAGAATTTGCTATTGTATATCATTTACATAGCTGGCGAAAAAATTACCGCTTAAGATTGAAAGTATTTGTTTCTTCCGAGAATCCCTCCGTTCGTTCAATTGTTCCTATTTATAGTGGAGCTAATTGGATGGAAAGAGAAACATATGACTTTTATGGGATTAATTTTGAAGGTCATCCAAATTTAAAACGTATTTTAAACATGGATGATATGGATTATTTTCCGATGAGAAAAGAATACGCTTTGGAAGATGAAACAAGAGAAGATAAAGATGATCGTTTCTTTGGGAGATCAAGTAATTAAAATTGAGCAGTATGAAAGAGGAAAATATCGCTGTTGGTTCAACTGACAACAAATCAGAAGGAACAATTCCACAATTCATGTCAGAATCGACTGTAAATAAGGAATCATTGGAGAAATTATTGAACAA
>CALPMC020000036.1 GCA_943324565.2 Chitinophaga pinensis
AGTGATTGTGTAAGTTCCTGCTCCAGCTGTTGATGGATTGAAGTTATTATTCGTAACCCCAGTTCCTGAATAAGTTCCACCTGCTGGTGTTCCTCCCGATAACGCAAAACTTCCATCTGTATCGCAAACCGTATTTAAGTTAGCTAAAGCAACTGTAGGCAAAGCATTTACAGTGATTGTGAAAGTTACAGGATTTCCTGGACAAGAATTCAATGTTGGAGTTACAGTTACAGTTGTTGTTCCAGTTGTTGTTGGCGTAAATGATGCAATATTTCCATTTCCACTTGCTGCTAAACCTAATCCAGTATTTGAATTTGTCCAAGCATAAGTTGAAGAAGTACTACTACCTGCAAAAGAAATCGCAGCAACGGCACTTCCTAAACAAGCTGTTTTGTTTCCTGGATTAGTAACTGTTGGAGTTGGATTAATTGTTGCCACAACAGGAGTTCTCGTTGAGCTACAACCTGAAGCAGTAGAGGAAACGTAATAAGTTGTTGTTGTTGTAATTGAAGGAGTTGTGTACGTAGCTCCTGTTCCTAAAGCTGTTCCTCCAGTTGCTGCTGCAAACCAAGATAAAGTTCCTGCTGATGCAGTTGCACCAAGCGCTACTGTACCTGCACCACATCTATTTGCTGGTGTTGTTGTTGGTGCTGCTGGCGAAGCATTTACTGTGATGTAGTTCGTTTGGTTCGAAGTGTTAGTTCCTGAAGCATTTGTTACAGTTAAAGATGCATTATAAGTTCCTGCTGTTGCATACGCTACAGTTGGATTTTGAGCTGAACTTGTTGCAGGTGTTCCTCCAGGGAAAGTCCAAGCGTAAGTTGTTGGAGTTCCAGTTGAAGTGCTCGTATATTGAACTGTTTGACCTGTACAAGTAGTTGCTGATGGTGTTGAAGTAAAACTTGCAACTGGTGCAACTGGTGTTCCTGTTCCTGTAAGGTTGATGTTATCAATAAACAAACGGTTACCATACCCAGCAACATTTTTAAATTGAATTATCACACCATTCTGACCTGCATAAGAACTCATATCAATTGTTTCAGTTCTCCATTGTGCAGTTGTTGGAGTAAACAAAGTTGTTTGTGCTGCTGCTGTTGGTAAATTTCCCGCCGCAACTGTTGAACCAGCTTTGTTATATACTGTAGTGAATGTTGTACCACAATCAGAAGAAACCAATACTTGCAAACCATCAATGTTACTTGCTCCGTAAGCTGCATAAGCAACATTGAATGTCATAGATGCTGATGTAAATGGCGTTAAATCCATTTTAGGCAATTGAATAACATCTTGATTTGGACGGTCATCGAAATTAAAGTTATCAAAAACAAGTGCATTTCCAGCAGTTGGTGCAACTCCTATGGTTGCATCACGTGCCCAAGTTGTTGCGCCACCATCTGTATTTGTAATTGTCCAGCTTGTTGTTGGAGGGAAAGTTGTGGCAGCAAACCCTTCCGTGAACGGTAAAGCCAAACCTGACCCAGCTGAAACAGTAATGTACGTATTTTGAGTTTGAGTGTTTGTCCCGTTTGCATTTGTTACTGTTAAAGAAACAGCATACGTTCCTGCAGTTGCGTAAGAAACTAAAGGATTCGCAGTTGTGCTCGTTGCTGGATTTCCTCCTGTGAATGACCAAGAATAAGAGGTTGGGTTTCCTGTAGAAGTACTTGTAAATTGAACTGATTGACCTGCACAAACAACTTGATTACTTGCAGTGAAGTTTGCGACTGGAGCAGTTGGAACACTTGATTGAACGTAGATTCCATAATCCTCAACATCACCAATTGTGAAAGCAGTAGTACAAGTCCTTTTACCAGCTGAGATTGTTGCTGCATCTGACAACACGCGCATTCTTAAAAATGTGTTTGTTATAGCTGTAGCAGGTATTGTAACATTAGCTGTTAAAGTTTGTGTATTTAATGCAGTTTGCGATCCTGCTGCAACACTTCCTGAATGAACTAATTCTGCAGGGTTTGCGAAAACACCATTATTATCATAATCAATATATACTTCAAAACGCTGAGCACCTGATGGACCAGCGTTTGCTGTGATCGATAATGGATAAACACTACCCGCTTGAACAATAGTATTATCTGTACATGCGAAGTTGGTGTATGCCACATTTGTCATTGAATTGGTGGTGTTATTAATTGTATTAAAAGCAACGCGACTAATAGTCTGTCCAAATCCACCAGCATTTTGACTTGTTGGAGTACATGCATTGGTAAGGTTTCCTGCTAAAATTACAAATGCAGGTTTAGTCAATGTATTGGTACCTTGGGCAGTTGTAACCGTTAATTTTACATCATAAGCGCCTGGAACCGTAAAAGTCATAACTGGATTTTGAGCTGTAGAAGTTAAAACAGTTGAACCATTAGTAAATGTCCAACTGAAGGTGATGTTACTCCAGTTTGTTTCTGGCAAAAAGGTATTAGGAACACATGCCGATAAATCAGTGAAAGTTATTGTTTGACCAGCACAAATTGCAGCTGAACTTGAAGTAAAATCAACAACTGGAGCTGCTACTGGAACTAGAGCTAAATTAGTTGAAGCAAAGAAAGAAGCTCTTGGACCTGAACACGCTGCCAATGCTCTTGTTTTCTGATTTGCTGTGAACATATTCATACAAGCATCTGATGAATAATCCATGTAATTTCTTACAAATAATGTGTTAGAGGAGTTAGCGTTACAAATATTTGTTCCGGTTGTATTACAATCTGATTGACTTCTTAAGTGAGGAGGTGTATCTGCACAGCAATCACCTGCATTAGAACCACAACCATTTGCTGCGGTTGGGCAGCTTGCTCCAGTTCCATCGCCTTCAAATGTGTGGTAAAGATTCAACGCATGACCCATTTCGTGAGTAGTTGTCATTGAACCGCCGGAAGTGAAATTACTTGCCATAACAACCGCTCCATCTACAGATGTCCCGTGAGATGATGCAAAATAAGCATATCCTTGTGTACCAGCTCCTCCTTCATTGTTATCTAGTTCAGAAACCAAATAGATATTATAGTATTTTGTTCTATCCCAAGAAACAACAGCTTTTAATTGAGCATCTGTAATTCCATTTGTTGAAGAACTTCTTACTCCACTTGCCATGTAAGTAGCATTTCCAGTCATACTTACACGGTTGATGCCATTTGTACATTGACCGCTTGGATTACGAACGGCCAAAGCAAATTCTATTTCCATATCCACACCAGATCCAGCACCTGCTGTACCTGCTGTTTTACGGTAACGATTATTTAACTCTTGAATTGCAGCTCGGATATCAGCATCACTCACGTTTGTACCAACTCCAACAGCTTCACCTTTGTGCATAACATGGACTACAACAGGAATTCTGTACTGCGCAGCGATTTTAGGAGTTGGATCGTTATGTTGTGTTTTTACATACAATTCAAACTCGTTCATTTTCTGTATGTAAGCAGGATCGTTGAGCATTTGATTATGAATCAACGTTGCACCACACTTTTCGTTTGGGTTATTTCCAATGTTTACCAGCTGGGAGAAACTGATAAATGAGAACAACAAATTTAAGGTTGTCAAAAACAACGGGTTAGTAAATTTATTTTTCATAAGGGTTTAATTTAGAGCAACCAAATTAGTAAAAAATATTTTAACATTTCTTTTATTTCGAAAAATGTATCAATAACAGTTCGTTATGGTTAAAATAAAAATAGCATGTTTAAAGCATAAAAAAAGGAAGTCTTTCAACTTCCTTTTAATCACTAAATTGTCCTTTTAGTAAGTCAACTTCTCTAAACGCATATCGATTTTCTTTTCTTTGCGATAATACTCTGAAACGGAAATATAACCTGGTTTACCAGGTTGAATCCACCAAGTTTTTGATTCACAATTTATTGGAATTCTGCTTTCGGTAACTTTACCTGTTTTAATTGAAATAACTCCGACCATTAAATCGCTTTTAGATGATTTATCATCTTCTTTTCTATTTGCATCAATGTAAATGACATCATAATAATCCTTTTCCTTATTTCTAGATGTGAATGAGTAATCGAAAGCCCCTAAAGATTTAATATAGTATCCCAAAGTAGTTGAACCATAGATTCCCATACCTGCAGGAAGTATAATGTTCGTTTTTTTCTTTTCAACTTTTTTGAAATCAACTAAATTCTTTTTTGCATCAAATTCTACAACTATCATATCACCTAAAAGCATTTCAAAAGCGGAAGCATTTGATGAACCTCCCAAAGCGCCAGCTGCAACTTGCATTGCAATTCCACCAGCGCTAACTTGTTTCAAAAATTGTTCGCCAATCAAGAAAATATGTCCATTCTTAGCAACGATCACATCATGAAAAAAAGCATAAAATGGTCTTTCTTTTTTACCATCTGAATCTGTCATTGAAACAAATTGATCAATATCACCTTTCCATGCGTAATTTGTCACACCTAAATCTTCTCCATCTAATGAAATTTCTTGCATGTACAAACCTTGACTTTTATCTTTTACGATATCATCATTCGGTTTGTAATATTCACCAACTAGTGTGATATTTTTCTTACTTTCATTCAAAAATGATTTCAATAATGAACGTAATCCTGAAGCATCATCTCCCATACTTAATTCAGTGATTTTTGTCCCCTCAGCTAAATTAATAAGCAACAAATAATTAGACATTTCGCGAGTAGTGATACTTTTTTTCTTTGTAACGGTTGCTGTAAGGTAATTTGCGGAAATATCATTTATCTCCACCATTTCCAACATATCAGAGGTTTCGTTTGATTTGTAACTCCACACTTCATTTGCTTCGTTATCATAGGCAACAATTTCATAACCTACTTTTTTATACTTAGTAAACGTCGAGCGAATAAAACCTTTATCACCATTCGGATAAATTGACACATTCTCCGTTTCAGATTGTAGGTTCACAGCAACTTTATTCAAATCCCACTTGCTTATTTCATCTTTACCTATCTTCTTTGAGCCCTTCATTTCACCACTTTTATCAAATGTTACAAATTCGTAACCCGTTTTTGAATCATAAAAATGGAGCATAAAAACGCTACCGTTATATACCATTTCAAGTAGAATAGAGTTTTTTGGTCTTACGATTTCAAAATTAGAGGAAGGATTATAGTTATCGTCAAACATTTCAATTTCATAGGCAGTGTTATTTTTATCCACCTTTTCTTTCGTGTAGAAAATAAAATAACCAACAAGTTTATTTTGTTCAATAATCTGACCTGAGTGTTTTACAGTTCTTAAATTTAAAACATTCGATACACTTGCCTCTTGAGCACTTACTGAAAATACGCTCAACAAGAGTGCAATCAGAATCATTTTTACATTTTTCATTTTCATTTTCATTTTTGTTTTGTTTTTGGTATAATATAATTCAACTTCATGTTACTATTATTAAGTTGAATTTCTATTTCTTCTAAAATAAAGCTGTAGAAAGAATTGTAAATCGCTTCCTTATTATCGCGATAACTATTTTCAAGTAAATCATAAGATTCAGCCTCAATGTGTTGGATTATTTCAATTAGTTCACTTTGAGGAGAATTGAATTGAGTAATTTGTTTGTTGTAAGCATCAAATAATTCTTTACAATCTGATGGTGAAATTACATAAGTAAGGGCACAAACTCGATCAAAGTCCACTGGAAATTTGGGGTTTTGTAATTGAAGGAATTTTCCAGCTATACGTTTTTTCTTTAAATAAGCTAAAGATTTAAATGCCAATGCTAAATGTTCTTTCGCTTCAGGACTCTCTGAACTTTTCTCAAGTAAATTTATTGCATAATATATTACCTCGCTAATGTTTTTATTGCGCCAAGAATTCTGAACCATTTCTATACCAATTTGCTGTTTCAACAATTGATGAAAAGTATCTTCTTTTGGCTCATAAACTTTAAAAGTTGTATCTACTTTCAATATGGAAGCTAATTTATAAAAACGATCTCTTTCGTATGGATGCGTTGCCAAATAAGGTAATTTTGAATCGTCTTTTGTAAATGTTCCTAGCGAACTTTCACGTGTATATTCAGAATCTAGCGCCTCAATAGTTGGAATAGTTTGAAAATAAAAAAAAGTAGCATAATTCAATGAATCAGAACTGTTTTTACTTTTTCTTTCCATGGCATGAAACATCGAAAGTGCATCAGTAAGATTAAATTGAGCATTTTTCAGATACATTAATCCTAATGAATCTGCCTCATATTCATGCAATCTAGATTTTTCACGTGACTCTAAAATACGAGGTAACAACAAAGCATTCAACGAACTTACTTTGCCATATTCTGTCCTCAAAATGCCATTAATCTCTTTCTCTAGTGTTTTATCTGTTTCCCTTTTTACGGATTCAATCAAAGATTCTTCCACGTGTTGTAAGGTGTTATGGGCTATTTCATGACTAATAACTAAAGCTATTTGAGCCTCATTTTTCAAATCTTGTAATAATCCAACATGAATAAAAACTATATTATCGCCCATCGTAAAAGCGTTAAAATCATTGGAACGATACAAAACCAAGCGTGTATTTTGAGGTATCTCAGGATTTGATTTAACGATTTTATTGAAAATAGAATTGATTTTCAAATAAAGTTCACCACTTGCTATAATTGCATCTGAACTAAGCATTTTTAATTCAGCATCAATTTTCTGTTTGTGCTTCTTTTTATAAATGTCGTTCTGAGAAGAAGTTAACTCCTGGCTTGAAGTAAACTTTAAATTTTGATCGATGAGCTGTTGTTTAATCTCCTCAATTTGAGCCTTGTTATCTTCTACTGTTTGCGAATGTAGTTTCAAAAAAGAAAAAACAAATAATGCTAAATAAAGAAATCTTCTACTGCTCAAAAATCAATTTTTAATAAAAATAGATAGAAAATCAAAAAGGGAAAGCATTCAATTAGATATAATTTGAAATTTAACATAATCACTAGCTTAATTCTATTAGATTCTAAATAAATTTTTATCTCTATTGAACCTTTTCATACCTTCTGAGTATTACTGCCGAATTTCGAAATTCAAACCTCAATTTTGAATTAATAAAGCTAACTTTAATACAATGAAAAAACTCCTAATAGCGATAAGTCTATTTGTTTTTGGACAAACATTCGCACAGCAAAAAGAAACCGTTTACAGCATCAGAAAAGAAGCGCATGAAGTTTCTTGGTTCGAAACACAACAAGAATTGTGGAAAGCAGAAATTGATAAAAACAAAAACAATGCAGAAGCATGGTACAATTATTTTGCTGCAACACGCGCTTTGAAAAACTTGTCGAATTCATATTATATGCCTAATGAAGATGCAAACAAAAAACGCGAGCAATACAAAAACCAATGTAATCAAATTGCAGAAGATGCATTCAAAGCAATTCCCAATACATTTGAGGGAAATCATATCAAATTTTGGAATGGCGATTTGATGAAAGAAAGCGATTACTTATTGAAAGCCTATCAAATCAGTCCGAATGACACACGTGCTTTCGACGATTTAATGATTCACTATGAAATAACTGGGAACAATACGGAGCACGAACGATTTGCACAGAAATGTTTCCAAAGTGGTGAAATCCCAGCTGGAATATTGAATTGGGGCTACAATGTTTTGTCTGAATTGGAACCAAATGCGATTCTTTTCACAGTCGGAGACAACGATACATACGCCGCTTGGATAGTTCAATCTGCAAAGCAATTTCGCAAAGATGTTACAGTTGTTAATACATATTTGATGACCATTGACGAATATCGAAACAAATTATTTAAAGATTTGGGTTATCCTGAATTGGCGGTTAAAACAGATGATGGAGGCAAAAGTTACGACGAAAATGTAGCCGAAATTTACAAGCACTTTTTCAATGGCAAAAGACCTGTTTATGTTGCATCAACTGGAATCGAAAATTTCAAAGAAAAATACGGCGATAAATTATACTTGACAGGATTGGCATATAAATATGGAAATGAACCAATTGACAACATTTCAATCATCAAACGCAACTTTGAAAAACGCTATTTATTGGACCATTTGACAGAAGTTTTTTCTTATAGCATTTCTGATAAAATTGTGTATGGATTCAACGAAACGTATTTGCCAGGATTATTGAAATTACACAAGCATTACCAAGAAAGTGAAGAATTTGGAAAGGCAAAAAACCTTGAAAAATACATCGTTACCATCAGTGAAGAATCGGGGCAACAAGGCGAAGTATTGGAATTATTAGAAAATGAAGAAGCATCGAATTCTATTTTAATCAACACGCTATTAGATGTCAAAACGATTGAGAAAAATATGTTGCCCATCAATGAGAAAGTATTTGTGGCAAAATATGAAACAAGTAATGAAGAATACAAGAAATTCTTAATCAATTTACAGCGCTCAAAAAAGAATGATTTGTATGCTGTTGCAATGTACGATTCTACTGGTTGGAAAAAGAAATTTCAATATGCGTTTAACGACCCAATGGTAGAAAACTATCATTTTCATCCAGCTTATCAAAACTATCCGATTGTAAACATTACCTATGAAGGAGCGAAAGCTTACTGCGAATGGTTAACTCAACAATACAATTCGCAACGCAAACGTAAATACACCCAAGTTTTGTTTCGATTGCCTTCTCAACAAGAATGGAAATTAGCCGCAGGTTCAGGAAATGTAACTGCAAAAACACCATTCCAAAATGACAACATTCAAAACGCTGAAAAATGTTACCTAGCAAATATTAAAGTTGCCGAAGGAAAGTTTCTCGATGATGGTGCTTTTCATACAGCATCAAGAGAAAGCTATGTCGCCAACAAATCTGGATTTTTCAACACTTTTGGAAACGTAGCCGAAATGATTGACAAAAAAGGAATTGCTAAGGGAGGTTCTTGGTACAACACCTTCGAGGAATCAACGTTTGATAAGCAACAAACATACACAACTGCTGATCCAGGAATAGGTTTCAGAATCGTGATGGAAGTTATCGTAAAATAGTTAGACATTGTTTCAAAACAAATTACATTTAAAAACCGATGAAGAATTGATGGTTCAGGTAATGGACCATCATTCGCATGCGGCAATTATGGAATTACACCGTCGTTACAGTCAGAAATTACTGGGCTATTTCATCAAAATGTTGCAGAAAGATTTCGATTTAGCACAAGATTTTGTACAAGAAATTTTTCTTCGTATTCTGGAGAAAAAACACTTATTTGACCGCGAAAAAAAATTCTATACGTGGTTGTTTACAATCGCCAGTAATATGTGCAAAACGTCCTACAGACGAACACCAATAAATAGTTTGTCTAACGACGGCTATGAATTGAATCGCTTTTCAAACTTAGCAGATGACTTGGCTGAAAAAGCGCACTTCAAACAATTATTAGACAAAAGCATCGAAGCGCTCGACCACGGACAGAAAACGGTTTTTGTTTTGCGCTATATGGAACATTTTTCCTTGCAAGAAATAGCGGATATTATGGAAACTTCGCTTGGAACAGTGAAGTCCAGACTGTTTTACGCCACACAAAAAATCGCGCAACAACTCAAAGAATTTGACCCGCGCTACGAATCTCAACTTTTCAAATTGAACTAAAATGGATAAAGAACTTTCACACAACGAAGAACGCTTGTTTGAGCTATTGGAATCGAAAAACTTCGACCAACTCACAGCTACAGAACAAGTTTTTGTACTTGGACAACTTTCACAAGAAGCGTATGATTTTCAACGTTCCATTCTTACAGAAGCATCTGAAAATGAAATAGAAATTCCAGCTGTTGCTCCACTTATTTTACCTGAAAAACAGAAAAAAGCCATTGTGATTCCATTGTATCAAGCGATTATGGCAGTTGCTTCAGTGGTGATTCTGTTTGTATTCATTTGGCCTTCAAATTCAACAACGACAAAAATTGTTTACCAAAAATCAAAACCGCAAACGATTACGAATATTGTATACGATACAGTTTTTGTTGCCAATTCCGGAGTGAATACAGTCAAATTCATTTACGACACCATTTATGAAACGATTACACAGTATTCAGAAGAAAGATCTTCATTTCAAGCGGATAATCGACTTTTGGAAGCACAAGCAGCATTTCAACTTCCAGCGCTTACGTCTGATTTATTTCGTGTGAATAGTTTATCAATGAAAGATGATTCGAGTTTGAATATATTGAGTTTTAGGGGGGTGAGTTTGATGGATAGATAATTGTGAATGGATTAATTGCGAACGGAAGAATTGCGAATTGCAAACGGAAGTACATTATGCTTATTAATTGCTAACGGAAAACCAAATGCTTAGGAATTGCGAATTAAGTAATTGCAGTACTTTGACTAGCTTAGAGTAAAATTTCGGACGGATTCTCAGACTGCTTAAGCTTTTTGAAAAGCAATCCCTGCTTTGCTGCGCTCTTTAATTTTGATTGTGAATGTTTGCATGTCATTATTCTTCACTATAAAGATATAACTTTTGAAAATGATATTTGTCATAATTTATTTCTGCTATTTTCCTAATACTTTTTTTGAGAAACAAGTTTATTTGTCTGAATAATGACCCATTGCTGAAATAACAAAAACTGTAACGATTTATTCTTCGACTTTGTATATTAATCTATTTTTTTGATTGATTCTTCTAGACCAAAATCCTTGTAAATCAGATTTTAATTTTTCTGGTTGGCCTTCTCCTTCAAATGGATGTTCAGAAAGTTCAAAAAGAATTGTTTCTATTTTTTTAATTGAAGATTTGTTTCCTGATTTTAAGTGTTTTCTTATATCTTCTTCGGCTAACTTCTCTATTTTAACCCTAAACTCCCCCATACATCGTTTGGATTTATTTCTTTATAACTACCTCTTTTTTCAGCTGCTTTATTTTTTTTGACAAATTCAGGGTTATAGGGACTTTTATCCTCATTCACAACTTCAATACCTGGTTGCGTTTCCAAAATTTCTAACATTTTTTGAAAAGCAATTCCAGCTTTGCTGCGCTCGTTTATTTTAATAGTGATTGTTTGCATGACTTTAAACTTGAATACAAAGATATAACTTTTGAAAATGATATTTCTTACAATTTCTGTTGATTTTTATGTTTGATTGTAACCTTAAAGTTTAAGTTTCGAAAATTATTAAACATGCTCTTTATTACACTGTTTTTTCTTTAAAGAACTCTCCAACATCAACTTTCAATGCATTTGATAATGCCACTAATGTGGAAATTGAGGTATTTAATTTTCCTGATTCAATACGAGCAATTTGTACTTGGGAAATATTGGCTTCTTCAGCTAGATATTCTTGTGTATATCCTTTCGATAATCTGATTTTTTGCACATTCTTTCCGAACAATTTCATTACATCCTCATTCCTTATTTTGTGCATCTAACAAAATTCTCATTGAAAATCACTTTTCCTTATAACAAAGTTGTTGTATTTGTTTTTTAATCTCAAAAATTGGATAAAATGAAGAATTTTTTAAGCTCAAATTTGGTAATTTCCTTTATAATCTCTTTTAACTTTTCATTTTCACAAGAATTGCCTGAAATTCCAATGAAAAATGGAATGGCATATTATTCTTTTGAGCATAAGTTGGATAATAAATCTAAATGTTTAAGTGCTTATATGTCACCTCCTTCTTCAGCATACTTTAGAAAAATATCCAACTACACATTAGAATTTAATACTGAAATTTCTAAAGCTAAAAATGGAGCTATAGCAATAATGGTTGGTGGTAAACCATCAAAGTGCCATGATACAGTTGGAAATATTTCAGCCTTACAAGTTACTTTGGTAAATTTCAAAAAATGGCAACCTTTAGTATCTAAATTAATATTAGCAACATTAAATACTGGCAACATTAAAAATGTAACAGCTTCTGTTTATCTAGTATTTACATCTAAAAATGAATATAAATTGATTGTTAAAGATTTGATTATTAGCACAAATAATGGCTTGAATAAATTTGTTAAAATTGGTGAACTATACTCTGAAATAAAGTACTCTGGTAATGTAACAAAACAAGATGTAAAATTCTTTGAAGACCTAAATTTCTTTATAAAATCAACAGATGAAATCATCTTTAAAGCACTGACTGATTCATATAAAGCAGATGAATTATAACATTTAGAATTTACCTAAGCAATCCTTCCCCAATTTGGTTTTTTCTTTAAGATTGTTCGAATCGCTTCTTTCAAAGGTTGATGTGCTGGAAGTACTAATTGTGGATCTTCTTCTAAAAGTTTTTTTGCAGCTTCTCTTGCCAATGTTACAATTTGTCCATCGCGTGCAAGGTTGGAAATTTTTAAATCTAAAACGCCACTTTGTTGTGTTCCCATCAAATCGCCAGGACCACGCAATTGCAAGTCCACTTCTGAAATTTCAAATCCATCGTTGCTTTGTACCATCGTTTCCATGCGTTTCAAAGATTCTTTAGAAATCTTGTCGCCTGTCATTAAAATACAATATGATTTTTCAGCGCCTCTTCCCACACGTCCTCGTAATTGATGCAACTGCGATAATCCAAATCGTTCAGCACTTTCAATTACCATTACGGATGCATTTGGCACATTCACACCCACTTCAATTACAGTCGTGGCAACCATAATATTAGTTTCACCTTTAACGAATCGCTGCATTTCGTAGTCTTTGTCTTCTGGTTTCATTTGTCCGTGAACGATACTAACCTGGTACTGTGGTATTGGAAACGAACGCGAAATAGCTTCAAATCCTTCAGTTAAATTGTTAAAGTCTAACGTTTCAGATTCTTTGATCAGTGGATAAACAACGTAGATTTGTCTTCCAAGCGCAATTTGTTCTTTCATAAAACCAAACAAACGCAAACGGTAACTTTCGTATTTATGGATGGTTGAAATCGGTTTTCTTCCAGGTGGTAATTCATCAATAACTGAAACATCTAAATCGCCATAAAAAGTCATTGCAAGTGTACGGGGAATCGGAGTTGCAGTCATAATTAACACGTGAGGAGGATTTTGGTTTTTACGCCACATTCTAGCACGTTGAGCCACACCAAAACGATGCTGTTCATCGATTACAACAATTCCTAGATTTTTAAATTGAACCACATCTTCCAATAAAGCATGTGTTCCAACTAAAATATCCATTTCGCCATTCATGAGTTGTTCATGAATTAAAACACGATCTTTCTTTTTTACAGAACCAGTAAGCAAGCCAACTCGAATTTTTATTTCACTCAAAAAATCTTTTATAGCTATGAAATGTTGATTGGCAAGTATTTCTGTTGGTGCCATAATCGCAGCTTGAAAACCGTTTCCAATCCCAATGAGCATAGTCAATAAGGCGACCAATGTTTTTCCACTTCCCACATCTCCTTGTAACAATCGATTCATGTGTTTTCCTGTCAAAAAGTCTCTACGAATTTCTTTGATTACTCGTTTTTGAGCATTTGTAAGTTGAAAAGGCAGGTGATTTTCATAAAAATCGGTGAAGTGATTACCGACTTCTTCGAAGACGTAGCCTTTGAGCTTTTTACCTGTATTTTCTTTTCGAAGCAGCATTTCCAATTGTAAGAAAAACAATTCTTCAAACTTTAATCGAAAGCGTGCTTTGGAAGCAATCTGTTCTGAATCAGGTAAATGGATTGCAAAAAGTGCTGCTTCCCTCGAAATTAAATGATGTTCTTGTGTCATCCAATCGGGTAAGTTTTCGCTTAATTTCCCTTGTAATTGAGGTAATAAAGCACCAACAAGTTTTTCAATTCCTTTTGAGTGTAAACCTTTTGCATTTAATTTTTCGGTGCTATTATAAAATGCTTGAAGCCCTGATTTATTAGTAAGTTCTGAAAGTAAAGTTAATTCTGGATGTGGGATATTCCAAGAACTACCATAAACTTTCGCGCGACCAAAAACTTGATATTCGGTGTTTAATTTCAAATTCGGTTTGATCCATTGAAATCCTTGAAACCAAACTAAATCAATCGAACCCGTTTCGTCTGAAAAACGCGCGAACATTTTTTTTCCTCTCCCACTACCTATTTCTTTAATCGATTGAATAACACCTTTAATTTGAACATAATTATCAACGTAAGGTAAATCTTTGATTTTGTGGTATGTCGAACGATCTAAATACCGAAACGGATAATGCTCTAATAATTCCTTAAAAGTAAAAATTCCCAATTCCGTTTGTAACAATTGAGCTCTCTGAGGTCCAACACCTTTTAAAAATTCTATTGGAGTATCGAGGAGGGATTGCATTTTGGATGTTAAAACTTTAGAATATTATTAGTGATGAGAAATGAGGGAATTTGTCTCGAAGTGAGGTTTATTCTTCCCACTTTGGAGGGGGACTGAGGGGGATGATTATTAATAATGTCACCTCACTTATTCGCCGCGGCGAACCTCCTCAAGGAGGGAGGCTCAATTTCCACTTTGATTTTGTCTTCCACTTTCAATTATCAACTCTTCACTTTCAACTTTTCACTTTTAACTCATTTCCAAACTCCCATTTTATTGAACTTTTCGATTCTTTGATTTACACGTTCAGTTGGTTCTATTTCGTTTAGTTCTTTAATGTAAGATTTAATTTTCTTTTTTAATATTTTGAACATTTCATCTTGACTTCTGTGAGCCCCATTGGTTGGTTCTGAGATAACATCATCCACTAAATGGTTATTCTTCATATCTGTTGATGTCAATTTTAAAGCATCAGCAGCTTTTTCTTTGTAATCCCATGAACGCCATAAAATAGAAGAACAAGATTCTGGCGAAATCACCGAATACCATGTGTTTTCAAGCATTACAACTTTGTCACCAACACCAATTCCTAAAGCTCCACCAGAGGCACCTTCGCCAATAATGATACAAATTACAGGAACTTTCAAGCGCATCATTTCAAAGATATTTCTTGCAATTGCTTCTCCTTGACCTCTTTCTTCTGCTTCCAAACCTGGATAAGCTCCAGGAGTATCAATAAAAGTAACTATTGGTT
Source organism: Chitinophaga pinensis (assembly GCA_943324565.2). Classification (GTDB taxonomy): domain Bacteria; phylum Bacteroidota; class Bacteroidia; order Flavobacteriales_D; family Crocinitomicaceae; genus UBA952. Next base: position 14,900 of record CALPMC020000036.1, read on the forward strand.
TATTGAATTTTTCAGCCAATTTCATCAGACGTAGCGCTTTTCTGTAACCCTCAGGATTCGCCATTCCGAAGTTTCTGTATTGACGCATTTTCGTATTAATTCCTTTTTGTTGTCCGATAAACATTACACTTTTACCGTCAATCAATCCAAAACCACCAACCATTGCTTTGTCATCCTTTACACTCCTATCTCCATGTAATTCAATAAAATTTCCATCAGTTATTGCATTTATATATGCTAATGTATAAGGTCTATCAGGGTGTCGTGATAATTGCACTCGCTGCCAAGGAGTTAAGTTTGAAAAGACTTCCTTCGTTTTCTCACTTAATTTTCTTTGTAACTCAGTGATTTTGTCACTCATATCGATTTCAGTCGTTTCACCGATTTCAATTGTTTGCGTGATTTGGTCTTCTAACGCTTTTAAAGGTTCTTCAAAATCTAAGTATGTTGCCATATTTTTTATTATTGGGAATACAAATTTATTAAAATTGATGGGTTCTTGTAAATTTGCAGTATGATATTATTCCCTCCGGCAAAAATTAATCTTGGTTTAAGTATTGTTGAAAAACGAAACGATGGCTATCACGAATTAGAAACGTGTATGCTTCCTATTCCTTTTTATGATATTTTGGAAATTTTACCTTCTGAAAATTTTTCATTTTTTCAAACGGGCTTTAAGATCCCAGGTATACAAGGTGAAAATTTATGTGAAAAAGCATTTCGATTGATGAAAGAAAAGAAAGCTGTCCCAAATGTGACAATTCACTTGCGTAAACAAATCCCGATGGGCGCTGGATTGGGTGGAGGTTCTTCTGATGCAGCTTATGTTTTAAGTGGGTTAAATGAATTATTTCAGCTTCAACTTTCTAATGAAGTTTTAGAAAATTTAGCAGCAGAATTAGGCAGCGATTGTCCTTTTTTTATTAAAAACGAGGCTCAAATGGCGAGAGGAAGAGGTGAAAAGCTAACACAAATGAATCTAACATTGAAAGGTTATTACTTAGTATTATTAAACACTGGAATTCACGTTGGAACGAAAGAAGCTTATGCAGGAGTTACTCCTTCTTATAAAGAAAAATCCTTGGAAGTTTTACTTGAAAATCCAATTTCTGCTTGGCAAGATTTAATTATTAATGACTTCGAAGCCTCGATTTTTGTAAATCACCCTAAAATTGCTGAACTAAAAAATGAGTTATTGAAAAGTGGCGCTATTTACGCTTCTATGTCTGGAAGTGGTTCTTCTATTTTCGGTTTATTTAAGCAAGAAATTGAATTAATTTCGTGTTCTGAGGACTTAAAAAATAGTCTTGTCTTTAATGGATATGTTTAAAAGTATTTGAAAATCAATTGAATAGGAATAAATTTTAATCTTACTACTTAGTAAGTTACTACTTAGTAAGTTACTATCAAGTAAGTTTTTGTACATTTGTTGAAAATTGTACAATGAGTAAATCTCCTTTTTTGTTTGGAACCACCGTAAGCGTTGATAGTTTTACGAATCGTGAAGAAGAAGTCGCTAAATTGACAAAAAATCTTACACAAGGAATAAACACAATGTTGATATCACCTCGACGTTGGGGGAAATCGTCACTTGTAGAAAAAGTTATTTATAAACTAAATACTGAGAAAAGTCAATTTAGAACAGTAAGTATTGATTTGTTTTCTGTTTCAAGTGAAGAAGAATTTTTAGAGTTATTCGCCAAAGAAGTCATCAAAGCATCATCTTCGGTTTTGCAAGATTGGGTAAATGCAGGAAAAGAATTTTTTCAGCAATTGATTCCAAAATTATCACTCGGACTTGATCCCCTGACCGATTTTAGTTTAAGTTTTGATTGGAATGAGTTGAAAAAGCACCGAACTGAAATTTTAAACTTACCAGAAAAAATCGCTGAAGCAAAGGGGATTGAATTTATTATTTGTTTAGATGAATTTCAAAATCTATCTAGTTTTCAGGAATATGAACAACTTGAAAAAGCGATGCGCGCCACTTGGCAACGTCAAAAAAAGGTAACGTATTGTTTGTATGGTAGCAAGCGCCACATGATGACTGATATTTTCAATAACCCGTCAAAACCTTTTTACCGTTTCGGAGCTATTTTAATGCTTCAAAAAATTAAGCGCGAAAAATGGATTTCTTTTATTGTGGACAGCTTCGCACAAACCAATAAAACAATTAGTCTAGAAGTTGCAACTTGGATTCCAACTTTAATGAAAGATCATTCTTGGTACGTGCAGCAATTGGCGCATTACACGTGGCAATCGACCGATAAAGTTGCTGGAATTGAGGAAATAAACAATGCTTTACAGGAATTAATTCACGCGAATTCACCTTTATATCAGCGTGAAATCGAAACATTGAGCACAACACAAGTCAATTTATTGAAAGCGATTTCTAGCAACGAATCCAAATTGAGCAGTAAAGAAAGTATTTTGAAATATCACCTTGGCACTTCTGCAAGTGTTACTAAAAACAAAGGAATTTTGATTAATGCTGATGTAATTACAGATGAAAATGGAACACTTGAATTTCTTGATCCAGCTTTTGAATTATGGTTTCAAAAGTTGTTTTTTAGAAAAAGTTTTGAGTTGAAATAGAATTGTCTCATTTGCTTTTATAAACCCAAAATCACCAAAGTTCTTTCAAAAACTTTTCGGCTATTTTATTTCTATCAAAATTTTCAGAAACATATTTTCTTGCATTTTTACCCATTTCTCTTCTTTTTTCTGGATGTTCAGCTAAAAATAAAGCTTGTTTTGCAAGGTCTTCAGCATTTTCAGGTTGAAAGAATAAACCTGCGTTTCCTTTTTCGATAAAATGTTTTCTTGCTTCACCATCAACCCCTAAAAGTAAAGGGATTTCCATGGCTAAGGCCTCAAAAACTTTAGATGGAATTGCGCCTTGGAATAAAGGTAGATTTTTTAAAGGAACCAAAGCTACATCAATTGATTTCAAAATTGAAGGCATTTCTTTTTTACTTACAGGTTCAAGAAAATGAACATTGTTTAAATCTAATGTCTTTTTTAGTTCTAGAAGTAGCTCTTTTTCAGGTCCAGAACCTTGAAGAATGAATTGAATTTTTGAATGTTCACGCAATAAGTTCGCAGCATTTAGAATCACTTCCAATCCTTGCGCGTGACCAATAATTCCACCGTAGAAAAACAAAATTGTTTCTTCGGAAAATCCATTTTTTACTCTGAAATTTCCAGCTTGAATTTGATACGGATTGTAAAAAGAAACATCAACACCATTGGGCAACCAATACACTCTTTTTTCAGGGCGACGAGCACGAATATCGTCCACAATTCCTTGCGTTTGACCAGTGATTAAATGTGCTTTGGTATAACATTTTGCTTCTAAATTGTAAGCTAAATTCAACAAACGTTTATTGGTGACAATACCCAATTTTTCAGCACTTTCAGGCCATAAATCGGAAACGTTGAAAATCAATTTTGCGTTTAATTTTTTCGATAACGCCATCGCTGAATAGCCTAAAAACAAAGGTGGACTTTCAACTAATAAATAATCGAAGTGTTTCATTTTTCGACCTTTCCAATAACTTGACCAAACGAAGCTAAAATAATTCAACAAACGCGAAACAATTCCTTTTGATTTTGAAACATGAATCCAAGAGCGATGAACAGGAATTTCGTCAATTTCTTCGTATCGATTTTTACCATTTTCATAGCCTCCCATGATTTCTGAAACGGGATAATTTGGCAATGCAGTCAATACTTCGACATGAATACCTTTTACTTTAAGCCGAACAGCTAATTCATGTAAACGATTCTGAGGCGCTCCAATTTCAGGTGGGTAATATTGTGTAAGAATCAATAGTTTCATTGTTTTTCTTTAAAAAATAACGAGGTAAAAAAAAAGGCAAAATAAAGTACTGAAATCCTTGTGTGAAATCGAAGACTCAACAATCTGTAAAAACTTCTTTTTATTTCGAAATCTACAGCTCGAAACGAAGAAAATTTAGTTTTTAAATTGAACATTTAGCTTAAAACAGATTTTGAAGTGTAAAGTTAAGAAGAATTACAAATTGAAGTTGTTACACCTCAATAAGAGCCAATTAAATTTTTCTCTTTTGCTGTGGACATAATCCTTAATTCTAAACAATTGATTTTTTAATTTCTTAATTCTCGATTATTCATAACCAACTGTTTTCGCTTTTTCCTTCATGCTTTTTGAGATTGCAGTTCCGAAATCATCAGCTTTAATTGTGGTTGAAGTTTTTGCTTTTTCTGTTTTGATGTAAGCTTCGCGTTCTTTGCCTAAACGGCCAATTTCTTCTTGAATTTTTTGACGTTCAACCGTTTTTTCTTCGAGATATTTTTCTTTTTCCTCCTTGCTTTTACCTTTTAATTCAGTTGGTAATTCTTCGTCTTTTAATTTGAAAATTATCGTTGAATCATTTTTTGATGCATCAACTAAATCCCAAGTTGAGTTGTTGTAATTGCTATTAGATTTTGATACTGCACGTTCTGAAATAACAGCAAAACCTTGACTCGTTGCATTTGCGTCTTCGGTTGCTTGCATTTCTTTTTTCATTTTTCCAATAGAACCGTAACTAACATAAGTTTGATTCAATTTCACATTATATGAATTGATTTGTTCATCGTAAGGTGTTGCGATTTGAACCACACGTTCGTTTGAATTGATGTTGAAATAATCGCCACGAGAGCAAGTTGCTCCATCCTTCCAAAACTCGCGAATTCCTTGTCCATAATCACCGCAATAAATGGTATTTACAAAAATCCCTTTCGCACTTGCGATTTCACATACTTTTTTATAATCAATTGGACCTTGATTAAAAGGTTCGTTTCCAGCGATGTAAATTAATTTTAGATCCAAAGGATTTGGAGACCAATTTAAATCATTTATAGATTGTTGAATAACGGCTCCACAATATTCCTCACCACCATTAGTTCGCAAGCCAAATAACTTCCCTGAGATTAAGTCTAAATCAGTTGTGAAAGCTGTCTGTTGACGAATGAATTTTTTCTCAGCAGCTATACTTGAATTGCCATAGTCGTAAACAGCAATTTCTAAGGTTGGAACCATTCCATTGTGGCGCAAACCAGTTGTTTCATTTACAATCGACCAAATTCTTGATTTCGCTTGTTCGATTAGGCCGTCCATACTATTTGAAGTATCAAACAAAATCACCAATTGAATTTTTCGTGGAGAAGCAATTTGTCCAATAAACACAGGGGTTGCAATAAACAAACAAAGTAGGGAAAGCATTAAATTTTTCATGACTCAAGGTTTTTAAAAATGGGCGTACACTTTGAGTTAGATTTGGTTCAGAAAAGTGATAGGAAATTCATAATATGTTTTCTCTGATCCTCTGCGCCTCTGCGGTGAAAAGTATTTTCAAGAAAAAGAATTTCCTGTAAAGTATAAACCACAGAGTAAATGTGACACAGAGTTGTAAGTTGTTAAAAAACAACTATGTTTTTTCTCTGTTCCTCTGGGCCTCTGTGGTGAATGGCTTTTTTAAGAATGCATAATGTTTAGATGATTAACCACAGAGCAAAAGAGACACAGAGGTTTAATTTGTATTTTTAAAAAAAAAACTATGTTTTTTTCTCTTTTCCTCTTTTCCTCTGCGGTGAAAAGCTTTTTTAAGAAAGCAAAATGATTAACCACAGAGCAAAAGAGTCACAGAGGTTTAATTTGTATTAAAAAAAACTTGTTTTTACTCTGTTTCCTCCATTATTTCTCAATAAAAATTCTTTTTGAATTGAACTTTTTTAGTAACTTAATGTCAAAAAATGATTAACTATGACAATAAATAATCTAACACGATCCATTATCGGATCTGCAATCGAGGTACATAAAGAACTTGGACCAGGCTTGTTAGAAAGCACTTATGAAGCCTGTCTTTTTTACGAATTAAATCAAAAGGGACTTTTTGTGGAAAAACAAAAAATACTACCTGTTAAATACAAGGGAATTGAATTGGAAATTGGTTACAGAATTGATTTGTTAGTTGAAAATCAAGTTTTGATTGAGTTGAAATCTGTAAAAGAAATTCTACCGATTCACTCCGCACAATTACTTTCTTATCTAAAAATTTCTAACCTTCAAATTGGCTTACTTTTTAATTTTAACGAAACTAAATTAGTAGATGGTGTGAAGCGAATAATCAACAATTAAGTTTAATGTTTGATTGAAATAATTGATTAAGAGTTTCATAAAACTACTCAATCATCAAAAAATAGCTCACCGCCAACTCATAACTTTTTAAACCAAACCCAAAAACGCAACCTACACAAACTGGACTTATTAGCGACTCATGACGAAATGATTCTCTTCCAGCAATGTTTGAAATATGTACTTCTACAACAGGCGTTTCAATTGCAGCAATGCAATCTCTAATCGCAACACTTGAATGCGTATAACCACCTGCATTTAAGATGATTCCGTCAAAACCTTTTTGTTGCAGTTGATTGATGATTTCACCTTCCACATTCGATTGAAAATACGATAAATTCGCCTCTGTTTTCGATTTCAACTCTTCGAAATAATCTTCAAAACGAACATTCCCATATATTTGTGGTTGTCTACTACCTAATAGGTTTAAATTTGGACCGTTTACAATTAATAGTTTCATTCTATGTCAACTTGGAACCGCTATATTAAGGATTTTGTTTCATACATGAAAATCGAAAAGGGTTTAGCCGAAAATTCAATTTTTGCCTACCAAAAAGACGTCGAAAAATTATTCCAGTATGCTTTGGTAATCCATAAAAATGCAGAAGACGTCACTTACAACGATTTAAAACATTTTATAGCAACACTTTACGACCTAGGTTTAAGTGCGCGTTCCCAAGCTCGAATTATTTCTGGAGTGAAACAATTTTATGGATTTTTATTGTTGGAAAACGTGATTCAAGACGATCCAAGTGAGTTACTCGAACAGCCAAAAATCGGACTTAAACTCCCCGAAGTATTAACCATTGAAGAAATTGATGCATTGATTGCTGCTGTTGACTTAACGAAAATGGAAGGTCACAGAAATCGCGCTATTTTGGAAACATTATACAGCTGCGGAATGCGTGTGAGTGAATTGATTAATTTGCGTTTTTCGGATTTGTATTTTGACGAAGGATTTGTGCGTGTAATCGGAAAAGGAAATAAAGAACGCTTGGTACCTGTGAGTCCGCAAGTGCAGAAAGAAATTCAAATCTATAACGATCATATTCGACGTCATCAAGAGATTAAAAAAGGGAATGAAAACATCGTTTTTCTAAATAGAAGAGGGGCACAATTGACACGAGTAATGATTTTTACAATCATCAAGCAGTTGGCAGAAGCGATTGATTTGAAAAAAAATATTTCACCCCATACTTTTCGACACAGTTTTGCCACACATTTGATTGAAGGCGGAGCAAATTTACGTGCGATTCAAGAAATGCTTGGACATGAGTCGATTACAACCACAGAAATTTATACCCATTTAGACCAACGATTCTTAAGAGACGCAATTTTGAGTTATCATCCTCGAAATACAAAGGACTAATTTTCAGCATTAAAAAAAAATATTAAGATTTCTCTGTTTATGATTTGTATATTTGAAAAGAGTTACTACCTTTGCATCCGCTTTTTGCATTTACACGTAATTTTAAATATACATGTCACGAGTTTGTCAGTTAACAGGAAAGTCAGTAATGGTAGGGAACAATGTTTCTCACTCAAATAGAAAAACTAAAAGACGTTTCTACCCGAATTTGATTACAAAAAAATTCTTCATCCCTGAGGAGGATTCTTATATTACGTTGAAAATTTCGACTTCTGCATTACGCACAATCAACAAGAAAGGTATTCAAGCTTGTTTGAAAGAAGCTCGTGAAAAAGGATATTTAAAATAAACTGTTGCGAAACAGCTAAACATTAAAGAAAATGGCAAAGAAAAGTAAAGGTAATCGTATTCAAGTAATCCTTGAGTGTACAGAACATAAAGATTCTGGAATGGCAGGTACATCACGTTATATCACGACAAAAAATCGTAAAAACACACCTGACCGTATGGAGATTAAGAAATTTAATCCCATTTTGAAAAAATATACAGTTCACAAAGAAATTAAATAATAAGACATGGCTAAGAAAGTAGTTGCTTCCCTTCAAAAAGGTGGCGGAAAAGAACATACGAAAGTGATTAAAATGGTGAAATCAGAAAAATCAGGTTCATACACTTTCAAAGAAGAAATCGTTCACAACGACAAAGTGAAAGAATGGTTTACTAAAGGCTAATAATATTATTAATATATTTGCATTGAAGCTTCCAATTATGGAGGCTTTTTTTTTACAATTATGGGACTATTTGATTTTTTTTCGCGCACAAAAAAAGAAAACTTAGACCAAGGTCTGGAGAAAACCAAACAATCTTTCTTTTCTAAGATAGCTCGAGCTATTGTTGGAAAATCGAAAGTAGATGATGAGGTGCTCGATAATTTGGAAGAGATTCTGATTTCATCTGATGTCGGTGTTGAAACCACTTTGAAAATCATCGACAGAATTCAAGCGCGTGTTTCTCGTGATAAAGTACTCGGAACTGATGAATTAAACAATGTACTTCGAGAAGAAATAATTTCACTCCTAGAAGAAAATAATTCCAATCAAAATGGAAATTTAGAATACAACAAACCTGCTGACGGAAATCCGTATGTGATTATGGTGGTGGGTGTGAATGGTGTAGGGAAAACAACTACGATTGGCAAGCTGGCACATCAATTTAAGAAGTCAGGAAAAAGTGTTGTTTTAGGTGCAGCAGATACATTTCGTGCAGCGGCAGTAGATCAATTAATTATTTGGTCCGAAAGAGTAGGCGTTCCAATCGTTCAACAAGGAATGAACGCTGATCCAGCTAGCATTGCATTTGACACTTTACAATCAGCTAAAGCAAACAATGCGGACGTTGTGATTATTGACACAGCTGGACGTTTGCACAATAAAGTGAATTTGATGAATGAGTTGAGTAAAATCAAACGCGTAATGGAAAAAGTAATTCCTGGTGCGCCTCACGAAATTTTATTGGTTTTAGACGGTTCAACAGGACAAAATGCATTCGAGCAAGCTAAACAATTCTCACAAGCAACCGACATCAACGCCCTGGCAGTTACGAAATTGGATGGAACCGCAAAAGGTGGTGTTGTCATTGGAATCTCAGACCAAATGAAAATCCCTGTTAAATACATTGGAGTAGGGGAGAAAATGGATGATTTACAATTGTTTGACAGAAAGTTGTTTGTAGAGTCGCTTTTTGCGGATTAGGAAATAATAAGTAAAAGAAAAAACTTAAATAGAAACTTTTAATTCTCCTGTCACTCTAAGCTTTCAGTTCCCCACTCTCACTCCTCTGTTTTCAACTTTAAACGATTCTCCCGTCTTCCAGTTTAATTATCCGATCATTTTTATGAGCGAAATCATCATCGTGAGTAATTACAATAAGCGATATATTTTGCTCGGTTGCAAGCTCGCGGAAAATATCGAAAACGATGTTGGTGTTTTTACTATCTAAATTGCCCGTTGGTTCGTCGCCCATTATGATTGTTGGGTTGTTTTTATTAGGGCACATACAATGTGGCTACATATTGCTTATGACCGCCCTATATGCGAGAAGAAATATTGAGTGCTTGGTCGTCGATTTCCAATAGTTGCAATTTTTCCCTCGCGTTTTGCTCGATTTCTTAATAGGAATTTAAATTCTAAACGCGAACTTAAATTTGTTCACTTTATAGCTATTTAATAATGTCATTTTGTCGACTATCTGTGAATTTTACAACTCATAGCAATATTGCTGTAATTGCAAGCAGATTCAATTCTCGAACTTTGAAGTATTAAATCAATTCATTGTTTCACCAACTAAATTTCAATAAATAAAGATGATCACAGTAGAAAAATATGGAATAATTCTAAGTCCAACAGATTTAGAGTTTGAGAATAATGCCGCCTTTAATCCAGGTGTGATTCAAGAAGGAAATACGGTTCACATTTTATACCGCGCTACACAGCACGGCAATTTTTCAACGATTGGTTATGCCAAAACGGATGGACCTTTGAAGATCATTGAGCGCAAAATAGAGCCTTTAGTTTCGAGTGATTTTGAGTATGAAACGCACGGTTTGGAAGATCCACGAATTGTAAAAATTGACGACACATATTATATTACTTACACAGCTTACGACGGAAGTAACGCAATGGGCGCTTTGGCTACTTCTAAGGATTTAATTCATTTTGAAAAACACGGTATCATCACGCCTCAAATTAATTACCATGATTTTGAGATGCTTTTGAATGAATGCAACCAATCAAAATTGAATCCTCAATACCACCATTACTATAATCTTTTTGCACAATTAGGAATTGTGGAAGACCAACAACGCTTAATGAATGACAAAGATGTCGTTCTTTTTCCTCGAAAAATCAATGGAAAATTCGTTATGCTTCATCGTATTTGGCCTGGGATACAAATTGTTTGTTTCAATGATTGGAGTGATTTAACGCCAGAATTTTGGCGAAACTACCTAAGAAATTTGACCGATTTTATTGTGATGGATCCTAAAGAAGGATATCATTTGAGTTATTTAGGTGGTGGTTGTCCTCCGATTGAAACGGAAGATGGTTGGTTATTGATTTATCACGGAGTAGAAGAAACGAGTATCGGTAGAACTTATCACGCTGAGGCAGCTCTATTACAAATCGACAACCCGAAAATCGAAATTTCGCGTTTGAAAGAACCTTTGTTTTCACCTACCAAAGATTGGGAAAAAGATGGTGAAGTGAACAATGTCGTTTTTCCGACAGGTTTTGCCTTGTTTGAAAGAGATTTATACATCTACTATGGAGCAGCCGATCGACATATAGCTGTGGCAAAAATGAACATCGATGAATTGCTATTGGAATTGCGAACACAACTTTAAAAATTAACAACTATGGAATCTTTAGAAAATGGAATGAAAATGCTTATTGTAAGTTCATATCCACCACGTGAATGCGGCATTGCAACGTTTACAAATGATATTTTTAAAGCGGTTAAAAACGTTTTTGGCGATTCGTTGCGACTCGAAATTTGTGCCTTACAAAATGCGCATCAAAGCTTTGATTATCCTAGTGAGGTGAAGTATATTTTGCATAAAGATGTTATAGAAAACTACCGCCAAATTGGCGAAGAAATTAATCTAAGAGAAGATATTGGTTTAGTTTGTGTTCAGCATGAATTTGGTTTGTACGGAGGCGAAAATGGAAGCGATATTCTAGCCCTTCTTTTATCGATTAATAAACCAATTATTACTGTTTTTCATACGATTCTTCCAACCCCAAGCGACGCCATTCGCAAGTTAATGCTCTCAATTGCAGACTTATCGAGTCGTATTGTTGTTTTAACGCAAAAATCGCAACTGATCTTGGTTTCAGATTATGCTATTCAACTCTCTAAAATTGAGGTGATTCCACATGGTACGCATATGGTTTTGTGGGGTCAAAAAGAACAACTTAAACGTAAGCATCAGTTAGTTGGTAAAACGGTACTTTCCACTTTTGGTTTGTTGAGTGAAAATAAAAGCATTGAAACGGTAATCAATGCCTTACCTGAAATTGTGAAACAAAATTCGAATGTTGTTTATTTGGTTATTGGAAAAACGCATCCAGAGATTTTGCTTCGAGAGGGAGAAAAATACCGCAGTCAATTGGTGGATTTAGTGGAAAAACTAGGTTTACAACGGAATGTTCATTTTATAAATGAATTCGTTGAACTCCCAATTTTGTTAGAAT
>CALPMC020000037.1 GCA_943324565.2 Chitinophaga pinensis
TTTTAATAACTACACCGACGAACAAATTAAAGGAATTGAAACTAAAATTAATAACAGACCAAGAAAAAGGTTTGGATATGAAACCCCTATATTTGTAATGGAAAATTTATTGTTTAACCCAAAAGTTGCATTTGTTGCTTGAATTCAGCCAGGAATTAAATTTCGATCTTCAAAAATCAACAAATAATTCTGTTATTGAGAATTGACTTTTTGCAATTTAGAATTATAATTTCTTCTTCATTTTTTTTCGCCTTGAAATTTGGGTTTTGCCAAAAATATAAAATCTAGAAACTTGTTTGTACGAGAAAATTTTTCTCGCAAAAGTCTTTTTAAATCAGAAATGTTAATTTTCAAACCTACAAAATAAGCTTTCCTAATTCTTACACCTTCATTGATGGTAATTATCCCTTTACAAGCATTTATTTTTTTGAAAATTATAATATATTTATTAAGAAATTCAATTACTAACTCCTTAAACCAAAATCAATCCGTCTATCCATTTATATTGAAGCTTTCAGAAAAAGTAATTACTTTCATATATAAATTCAAAAAGTCATCCAATGATTAAAGTTAATGCCTTAACGAAAGACTTTCCTTTGTCGAGACAGCAAAGAAAAGAATTGAATACCGAAGATAAAATTGCACGTGCTGTTGACAATATCAGTTTTGAATGTCATCCGGGAAAAGTTTTTTCGCTTTTGGGACCAAATGGCGCTGGAAAAACAACCACTTTGCGAATGCTTTCAACGATTTTCACTCCAACTTCTGGAACAATTGAAATTGCAGGAATCGACGCTGTAAAATACCCGCAAGAAGCACGTAAAAAAATTGGTTTTCTTACAGGTTCAACTGGCTTGTATGCACGATTGACTCCTGTTGAATTGATTGATTATTTTGCTTCGCTGTACGGTGTTCCCAAAAATGAATTGGAATCGCGTAAAAAATACTTGTTTGATTTATTGAATATGCATGATTTCTTAGGAAAACGCATCGGGAAATTGAGTACGGGAATGAAACAAAAAGTTTCGATTTGTCGCACGATGATTCACGACCCAGAAGTGGTTGTATTTGATGAGCCAACAAGTGGTTTGGATGTTATCACCGCTGAAAATATCATCAAACTAATTCGCGATTGCAAAGACCAAAATAAAACGGTTATTTTCTCTAGTCACATTATGAGCGAGGTCGATTTATTGTGCGACGATTTAGCAATTATCCACAAAGGAAAAATCAAACACGAAGGTTCAATGCTCGATTTCAGAACCACTATGCAAGAGTCAAATTTGACCGCTGAATTTATCCGAATTGTTCAATCTTAAACTTACAAAAATGATTTTCAATATATTTAAAAAAGAACTTATTGACACTTTACGCGATCGTCGTACGTTGATGATGATGCTGGTTATTCCGATTTTAATTTTCCCAATTACGCTCAATTTGTTTGTGAGTATTTCGGCCTCTTTTCAAGAAGAAGCTGCTGTCAAAACCTTGAAAGTTGGAATCGTTGGCGATAAAAACAGCTATTTCGCACAGCAGTTAAATGAGATTCCGAGTGAAATGGGAGCGAAAAAGTTGATGTTTTATAAAGATTCAGCTTCCTTAATGACCGAGTTAAAGAAAGACAGTATTCAACTTGGAATTATAACCGAAAAACAATTCAATCAAACGTTGGAAGCTCAATTACCAGCTCGCGTAACTTGGTACTTTGATGCAACAGAAATCGGAATCAACGAACGTGCTGAGCAATATATGAAAATCATCGAGGTGAAAGCGCAACAAAAACGCTATGATGAATTGGAAGTTGATTTCAGAAAAGTAACGCCGTTTCAAACTTCGTATCAAAACATTGCAAGCGACAAGAAAATGGTTGGACAAATAGCTGGCGGATTTTTACCTTATATTTTTATTGCTTTTGGTTTCATTGGATGCATGTATCCTGCAATTGATTTATTTACAGGCGAAAAAGAACGCGGAACGATTGAAACACTTTTAACAACACCTGTTGCTCGCTGGCAAATACTATTTGGAAAAATGATGGTGGTTGTACTTTCAGGATTATTAGCTTCAAGCACTGCATTACTCGGTTTATTTATCTCGATTGAATTTCTAGACATTGTTGACAATCAAGAAATTATGAAAATCGTTCACGAGGTTTTGAGTCCATTGTTTATTGTTTCAATGTTTAGTTTATTGTTTCCTTTAACGATTTTCTTCGCTGGTGTGATGATTCCAATTGCGGTTTACGCGAAAACATTTAAAGAAGCGCAAAGCATAATTACACCGCTAAATATTGTGATGGTTTTGCCTGCAATGGTTGGTTTTTTCCCAGGAATTGAGTTGAATTTTGTTACCGCTTGTATTCCAGTTGTTAATGTGGTTTTGGCAACAAAAGAATTGATTTCAGGAACTTTAGAATTTGGTTATTTAGCTTTAAGCTTTGGTGTGATGGTGATTCTTGCTCTCGCTTCGGTTTTTGTTTCTTACAAGCAGTTTGGAAAAGAGACGAATGTGGTGAGTTAATTTCAGATTAACAGATTGCAAATTACAGATTGCAGATTATTATAATTCAATCTGCAATTTGTAATTTAACAATCCTTAATTATCAACTATTTAACTATAAACTTTTTTGTTACTTTTTTATTAGAATTTGACGATGAATATTCAAAAAAGTAAATTCCATTTGCAAAACTACATGTGTTAATTTTTCCAATCAAACTAGTTGGAGCTACATTTCTTTGTTCCATTAATTTTCCTGAAAGATCAGTGATTCTTATAACGCCATTTTCATTTTGAGCAAGCAATAATTCAAAGTTAATCACACCTTCACTTGGATTTGGATATAGATTTAATGAAGAATTCTGATTTAATTCTAGTACATTTCCAACTGAGGCTTCATGATACCAAGTATACTTTTTGGGAACACCTAAAGTATCGAATGTTAATTCTGCAATTGCTAATTTTCCTTGGTCAGCGTACCATTGATAGCTAACTGTTGTGTCAAATGATGTTTGAAAAAGTGTCCAAGTTGGAGGGAAAACAGCTTGAATCCAAATTGAATCCGCTGAAAACTCAGTTCTTTTTCCACGTAAACTATTATAAGTAGCAACTGGCGTTGTAATTTGCCCCCAAGCATCTGTAGAATCTAAAATCTGAGCTGTTCTTTTAAAACGGACTTGATTAACTAAAGGTGAGATTGAACTTCCATCTAAGGTAACATCTATCACGTAATTATCGGCAAAATTAGAACCATAAGTTCTTGGGAAATTGTGAACTAACAATCCTGAGGTAAAAGGAGCCACAATAGGTGTTCCATTTCCTAATAAATCACCAGCAAATCCAAGGGTATTCATTTGATTTGCATTTTGATCAAAATAGAGGTAGTTAATATTATCGTTAGTCATCGCTAAATTTGCACTTGGGAAATTCGATCCGTTTGGTGCATCAGAAGGATTCATTACTTGAGTAGTTTCATCAATAACATAAGTGCTTAATTGTGTAAAATTCCACGTTTGATTCGCACCTGCAGCACCAGGACCACTTAGAACAGTCATTGTATCTGCTTTACGAGTAATAACGTCGCCAACTTGTGACATGTCTGAAACATCAATAGTAATTTGAGCAACAGAAAGGAAAGGTGCAAAAAGAATAAAAGGTAAAAAATTTTTCATAAAATTGATTTTAGAATGAATGTAAATGTAAACAAATCAGCTGAAATTAAGATGAATATTAGGAACTTAAAGAATTTATTTTGGTTATCTAACTATATGAAAGAAACCGTTTTTATCGCCTTTTTCGTAAGTTAATTTATAGTAATAAACTCCATCTTGATGATTAATTCCACTTGTTGTCTTACCATCAAAAGGTACTCCACCACTGACTTGTGTGTAAATTAAATTTCCCCAACGATCAAAGATATTCATTGTGTATTCTTGACACGTTTTGAAATAATCGTCTAACTCTAAAAGGTCATTTGAATTGTCATCATTTGGTGTGAAAACATTCGGGAATTCAAAATCATCAAGCGTATAAATGTTTAAAATATCAAGCTCAATTTGACTAGCAGGCGATTCACAACCATTTACTGTAACTGTTGCGAAATAATCTCCCATCGAAGCAACGGGCGCTGCAAACGAAAAAGAATCGACTTGGGAAGTGAAATTATTTGGTCCCGTCCAGGCAAAAGTTCCACCTACTACTGGCTGTGCCTCAAAAACAGCGATATCATTTGGACACAACAGCGGACTATTGTTAGCTAAAATTGGTGAAGCAGGAATTGGAAATACAATTAAATCATAGATAATTATTGAATCACAACCTAAAGATGTTTGTAAATCAAATTGATAAACACCAGTTGCACTTAATGTTTGCCCATAATAGGTGAAAAATTCGCCTTCACATAATGTAGTATCGCGAGTAAATGAGTAGGATGGATTAACATTTAAGGTTAAATCTATTATAGAATCACAACCTGCAACCGTTTGTAGATTTAAAAAATAATTTCCAGGTTGATTTAATTGTTGGTTGCCTAGTGTATAAAACTCATTGGAACAAATTGTTTCATTGAGCACCAAGTTATAAACTGGATTTACTGTTATTGTTTCAACTGTTGTGTCACTGTAACAACCATCAAACATTAAATAAACCGAATAATTGCCAGTCTGAATTGCTGTTGCATTAGGTAATAGTGTATCAAAACTTGAACTTAAAAACCCGTTTGGTCCTGTCCAATTACAAGTAGCACCTGAAAGCGTGTCGATTGACAAGATGAGTGTATCCCCCGAACAAAGGGGTGAATTGTAACTAATAGTTGGAGCTGGAACTTGAGCAGGTTGACCGATAATGGTGTCTTTTGTGATAACACATCCTTCATAGGTTTTTATTGAAACTGTAATGTTGCCACCGAGTAAATTATTAAAGGTACTATTTGGATAGAAATTAGTTCCATTAACGGAATAGGTTATTTGGTTTCCTACCCCTGAAATGGTAAGACTTGCATCTGAATATCCAAAACAAGTGGCATCCACAATATCTACACTTGTAATTTCAGGTACTGAAATGGTTGGTGCTTCAGCATCAAATGTTGGCGTTCCCTGCGGAATTCCATCGTGTGTTGCATTTCCTTGTAGATTCAAATAATTTCCATCAAATTTATAATAAGCCAAAAGTCCTGCTTGAGTGGTTGGGTTGGGCAAGTTATTCATGTTTTGTAATATTTGAGGCTGTGTTCTTACCACATTCCAAACCCTAACTTCGTCAATCGAACCACGAAAATGGTCTGTTCCTGGACTTGCAGCTCTCGTTCCAATCGCACTTATTAGATCGTTGGTTACAATAGTTCCAGTGTGTGCACTGTCAGCTACCAAACATCCATTTATATATAACTTGATTGAACCTCCATCATAAGTTGCTGCAATGTGATACCAAACATTATTGACAACAGGAATTGGGCTTGATACGACCTTAAATCCTGAACTTGTTGTTATTTGAAAATTGTTGGCTCTCAATAAATAATTTACATTACTTGGGTCTAAATGTTTAGAAATAATGTTTTGAATATTACCATTTGCACCTCTTTTGTAAAGGGCTTCAACTGTAAGCTGCGTTCCTCCAACATCTAAATCTCCAATTGCTAACCATCGCAAAGTAGGTGCAGGAAAAGTACTGAGTGAATTTTGGGAGAAAGTAAGGTAACTTATAAAAAGAGAAGCTAGAAGAAAGCTTAGTCTAGAAATTTTGAAGAAAAATTTATTTAAAATCATATCTAATATAAGCACAAGAATAAATGTAAATACTAACAGACGTCAAAAAGACACTATACATGTATCTAAGGTTGCTTTGAATTAATTTTTTTAATTACCTGAGAATATGGAAATAACCAGATTTTGAACCTTCACTATAAACTAACTTGTAGAAATAAACACCGTCATTTAAATCGGTGCCATCAGCAGTTTTACCTTCAAATGGATCTTCATTGAATTTATGAGAGAACACAATATTTCCCCAACGATTGTAAATGAATAATTCAAATTCATAACACGTATAGAAATACGATTGAATATCTAATTTATCATTGATTTCATCACCATCAGGTGTGATAACATTTGGGAAAATGAAATCTTCAAAATTGAAAATATTTGTAATCGTAACTGGAATTGAAGCTGATGGAGAAACACACCCATTAACAGTAACAGTTGCTGTATAAATTCCCATATTTATTGGGTAAGCATTAAAAAGAGTATCTTGAGAAAGGGAAGCAAAATTATTTGGTCCTGTCCATGTAAAGTTTCCATTTGAAACTGGTGCTGCAGTAAGACTTAGCAAATCTCCAGGGCAACTTAATGGACTATTATTAATTAAGTTTGGTGCAGTAGGGATAGGATAAATTGTCATTAACAAAGTAACAATCGAATCACAACCATTAGAACCTATAAGTGTTGCAGAATACGAACCTGCTGCTGTAATTGTTTGACCATTAAAATTATAACTTAGCCCATCGCACATTGCATAAGTAATAGTGGCACTTGTTGTTGGTTTAATCGAAAGATTCAAATAAACAATCGAATCACAGCCTGCCGAATTTTGGAGCGATTGCGAATAACTTCCAGCATTAGTAAGTGTTTGTCCAAAAAATGTATAGGAGTCTCCTGGGCAAATCGCAACATTTTGCGTTGTACTCAAAACTGGATTCATCGTTAAATTCAAATTGACAATAGAATCACAACCAGCTGCATTTTGTAACGTTTGAGAATATATACCTGAATTAGAAAGGGTTTGTCCGAAAAAAACATATGAGCCACCTTGACAAATACTTTGATTTATTGTTCCAGAAAAAATCGGATTCAAAGTTAGATTTAAAGTAATTACTGAGTCACAACCGTTTGCAGCCGAAACTATTGCTTGATGTTGACCAGCAGTTGAGAAAGATTGACCGCCAATTGTATATGAACCACCTTGACATACACTAGCATTTACTGTGCTGAATCTATCTGGCTTTACGGTTACTACGACTTGATCAGAAACTGGACATGAAGTTGGATTACTTGCTAAAGTAGTAGTTACAGTAAAAGTTTGTGTTAGGTCCGTTGTCCCAGTATTTGTTAAAGTAACTAATGGATTTGAAATATTTGTCTGGTTTAATCCAGCTGCCGGTGACCATGAATAAATATAAGTTGGGTTATTTGCTGCTCCAATTTGACCCGATGAACCACTACAAATAGAAATATCAGATCCAGCATCAGGTTCAGCGATGTCTGCATAAATTCGTGCGTTTTTGATAGAGTGCCTGTCATTTGAGCCACCTGTACTTGCTGTGAATCCCATGTATCCAACAAATGAAACAGTATAATTAGTACTTAACCACTGCGTTCCGTTAACGTTTACTGTAATTACGCCACTGTTATAATTTATAATCACATGATTATAACCCGATGATCGTATAAAATTCAAATTACCACCAGCATTGTTAACCTTTACAATTCCCGCAGCGCATTCATTGTAGCCTGCACCATTATAAATTTGAATTTCTGGATTTGCACCGCATCCATTGTCGTAAGTATCAAAAATAACTTTAATTCCGTTTGCCGTTTGTGGTATTCCAACTCCACCTCCACTAACAAAACCAGTTGGTGGAACATCTAAAAAACAAAATGCAATTCCATCAGCACCATCACCATCGTTGATTCTAAAATAAAAATCTACATTCCATTGATAACATGTTGCTAAGTCGATCGGTTGACTGTAAAAAGCACCACCACTTGAACCATCGACGTTATTAGTGAGAATAACTTCATCTTGGTTTGCATCTGTGTCCCCGCCTGTATCACCTGCAACAGCAGCGCCAGTTAGATTCCAACCAGATGTATTTACGATTGGTGTTCCAACCAATTCAGCAAAAACGAGTGACTGAGAAAATATACTTGTAGAGAAAATAAAGAGTGAAAAAAATAGAATGAAAGTTCTTAACATAAATCAAATTTTAATCAAAAATGATGATAATTCATAACAAAAACAAATAAATGTCGGCTATTATTCGTTATGAAAACTCTGCTAATTCGATCCAGCGTTCTGTTTTGGATTCAATTTCTTCGGTGATTTTTCCGAGTTTAATTCCCAAATCATAAACTTCTTTGTTTGTTAATTTACCTGACGAAAGTTGTTCAACGATTGTTGCTTTTTCAGTTTCTAAAGTCTCCATTTCCTTTTCAATTTTCTTGAATTCTTCTTTCTCTTTGTAACTTAATTTTCGCTTTTCAACTTCCACTTTTTTCTCAATTACAACTTGTTTTTCTTGCTGAACTTGTGCTTGTGCTAAATTGCTTTTTTCGTCCCGTTTATCTTGAATTTGTTTTTTTCTAAAATCAGTATAATTTCCAACGATATCTTTGATTTTTCCTTCGCCTTCAAACACAAAAAGGTGATCTACCATTTTATCCATGAAATAGCGGTCATGGGAAACAACAATCAAACAGCCTTGGAAATTCCTTAAATAATCTTCCAAAACAGACATTGCAAAAATATCTAAATCGTTGGTCGGTTCATCGAGAATTAAGAAATTTGGATTGCTCATCAAAACGCGCAACAGTTTCAAACGACGCTTTTCTCCTCCACTCAATTTATGCACAAAGTTATAATGCATATCTCTGGTAAAAAGAAAACGTTCCAATAATTGAGCAGCTGAAAGTTGACGTCCCTTTTCCAATGGAATATATTCTGCCACTTCTTTCACGACATCAATCACTTTAAAATCGTCTGGAACTTTGATTAAATCTTGGGAATAGTATCCAAAAACAACTGTTTCACCAATCACGATTTTTCCTTTGTCCGTAGGTTCTTCACCCAACAACATTTTCAAGAAAGTCGTTTTTCCAGTTCCGTTATTTCCAACAATTCCCAAACGCTCTAAACGTTGAACATTGTAAGTAAAGTCCTCCAATATTTTTTTCTCACCGAAGTTCTTACCAACTTTATGAAATTCCACTATTTTAGAACCTAAACGTTCCATTTTTACTGGCAATTCCAATTCATCTTCATCAGTATTTTGAAGTGCTGTTTTCTTAATGTCTTGGAAGGCATCCACACGCGCTTTTTGTTTCACGCCACGTGCTTTCGGTTGACGACGAATCCATTCTAATTCTTTCTTAAAGGTGTTTTTTGCCTTTTCGATTGTAGATTGTAATTGGTCTTCGCGTTCCGCTTTTTTCTCTAAATAATAGGAGAAATTACCTTTGTATTTATAGATAGTTTGATCAGCTAATTCAAAAATAGTATCGCACACCACTTCTAAGAAATAGCGGTCGTGAGTAACCATTAAAATTGTTGATTTCGACGTTGCCAAATACGATTCCAACCATTCAATCATATCTAAATCCAAGTGATTGGTAGGCTCATCTAAGAATAAAAAATCTGCTTCTGACAACAACACCTTTGCTAAAGCCACTCGTTTTTTCTGACCTCCTGAAAGTGAACCAACTAGTTGAGAAGTATCTTGCAATTTAAGAACTGATAAGATTTGTTGCACTTTCACCTCGATGTCCCAAGCATTCATCTCCGTGATTTCTTGATACAAATGCTCCAACGCTTTTTCATCGTTGTTATCCATTGCAATATTGTACTCTTTAATCAGTTTTAGTTCTGGTAAATCGTGATCGAAAACTGCCTCCAAAATCGTTTGTTCAGCATTCATCAATTCGGTTTGCTCCATAAACGCAACTCGTATGTCATTTCTAAATACAATTCTTCCGCTATCATACTGTTCAAAATCCATCAAACAGCGCAATAAAGTTGTTTTTCCAGAACCATTTTTAGCAATAATAGCTACTTTTTGTCCTTGGTCGATACCAAAAGTTAAGTCAGCAAAAAGTACACGTTCACCAAAAGATTTGGTAAGATTTTCAACAGAAAGGTAATTCATCAATGATTTTTTATGCCCATTTTTGGGAAGTGCAAAGGTAGGGGATTATTTTTGAAAGGAGTTGATTTGAAGCTTAGGATTTGATTCGAAGTTAAAAGGATCATTTAACGATTAAAACTTTCCCAACTTTTTTATCGTTTCCTTCATTAGTTACTGTCCAAATTAAGTAAACACCTGTCGCCGCCTTTTGACCATCTAAAGTTTTACCATCCCAAGTTGCTGTACCTCCGTTAGATGTAGTTTTATAAACTAAATTTCCAGCAACATCAGTTACCTTAACATCCGAATTGTAGCGAATTCCTTGCATTGTTATTGGTCCAAAGTAATTCGGACGAACAGGATTTGGAAACACAACTACGTCACTATATTCTGGATCTTCGTAAGTGGCTTTTGTGCGAAAAGAAACCAATCCTTTATCTGTAATAATGAATAATTCTCCATTCGTTTGGTCTAATTTTAAATCAAATATATTGTTTGAAATTAAAGGAGAATTATCAGTAGTGTATTGTTCTAAAATTTCTGAACCATCCTGGGAAAGCAATAAAATACCAGCGTTTGCAGTTGCCATCCATTTTCTATTTCCTCCATCTACTTCAATGTCTGTGATGTGGGTAGAACCCAAAACATACTCAACATTTCCTTCAAATTGAACTTTAATTCTTTGGGCATCATAATCTCCAGGTGAAGCATCGAACGAAGAATTTGCGTTATATAATATGGCGAATCCTGCATCAGTACCAATCCAAATTTCACCATCAAAATCAGCGGCAATTGCTGTGATATTTTCAGAAGGTAAATCCCCATAATTTACTCCAGATTTAAGATTGATTTTTTTGTCGTCACTTAATTCCGTAATTGTGTTATTTGTATTGTATCCAAATAATCCGTCTTTATCGGTTGCACACCAAACATTTCCCTGGAAATCGACAATCATTTTTTTTGTATACTTGTTTCTTGCGTTAGCTCCCAAATCAAAATTTAACCACTCGCCTTTGTTTGTTCGAACGTTAAGAGGTTTATCAGTGTAACCATTTAAGCACCACAAATTTCCTTTTTCATCATAGCAAACATCTGAAACAAAATACCAACCACTGCCCGAAACACTCAATTGAAGCGTTGAATTGGTGTCGGAATAAACAGAGCAATTTGTGCCATCGAAAATTGATACAGGAACTTCTGAAGGTGTACAAACAGCGTATTCATTCAAATTTTTAGGGTTAATCGAAACATCAAGGAAATCCCAAATATTTTCACCCTGCCAACA
Source organism: Chitinophaga pinensis (assembly GCA_943324565.2). GTDB lineage: Bacteria > Bacteroidota > Bacteroidia > Flavobacteriales_D > Crocinitomicaceae > UBA952. The sequence goes on from CALPMC020000037.1 coordinate 11,175, forward strand.
AGACTGCTCATTAGCATTAGTAAATGACCATTCTTCGTTTTCAAAAAAGTGAATACCATTTTTAGTGAACGCTGGAAATTTCCCATTTAAAAACCCTGAAGAAAATGCAGTTTTGCCTTTTTGAGAATCAATGGAATAAAAGAAATTATTGCTCGAACCTGAAACTCGGTAGTTTTTAATATTCACTTCAGTTGACATAAAATACAAACAGTTTGATAAATCAGATGCCCACATACCTTTAGAATTTATTCCAGATCTTGAGATGGACATATTTACACCTAAGTTTGAGCTAGTATATGCACTTACAATTGCAAAAGAACTTCCATCATACACATAAATACCAGTCTCCAAATTAATTGCAATTCGATCATTTCCAATAGCATTTAATGAATTTATCTCTAATGAAAATGGGCTTTCAGAAACCACTGATTTCCCTGTATTTGTTAATACAAACAAAGAGTCTTTTCCGTAATCTGAATGTTGAAAAAGTATAAAATGATTACCATTCACTTCTTCCATTTCTTTATATTGGTTTTGACCTAGAACTTGTAATCGATTATCTGTTGTCCATTCTGAAGAAGCGGCAATAGCTGGATTATAAAGCAAACCTCTTAATAATTTTGTGGGAGTTAAAGCTAGAATTGTATCACCAACAAAAGAAACATCATTGATCTTTTCAACACCATTAGTTGGATAAAAAGAATCCTTTACCTCATTCTTAATTGGATTTAATTGAATAATTGCAAAGTCAGTTGAAACATAAATAAAATCTTGAAATCTAATAAAACTATTAATGCGTTTTGAAGAAGCAACAGATGCCAATTTTATTGCTGGAATATTGTAAATTTTACCGTTTTTAAGCTTATCAATATTGCCATTTTCGTAACCAATAAATAAAGCTGATTCAATTTCATCCCAATACAGGCGACTAATTGAAATATCAGATAAACCATTCAGGATATTATTCAACTCAGTTTCGTCGCTATTCGAAATGTCTAAAGTAAGCAGACCATTTTCTAAGGCAGTATAAACTTTATCTTCTGTCACCGCCATATCGATGGCTTTACTTGTTGCTGTATGGAATCGCCATTCGCCTGTACCGATTTGAGAAAATACAACTGTATTAATCAATAAAAATAAAAAACCGAAAATATAATTCATGAAAGAAATAAATTGATTGAATTTGAAACGCTCAAAACTTAGATTTGTTGTTTTAAACGATTAAATTCATTGATGCTTAATTATAAAACCGAACAAGTTTTAACTCAAAAAACCTTTTAATTTATCACTTTCATAAATTTTAAAATTAAGTTTGCTAAACGAAATGAAACCGACAAATAATAAAGGTTGAAAAAGTGAACTATTTTATCAAAAAATTAAAATAAGTTAGCTTAACTAAAAACAGGAAACTAATGGTATGATTAATCTGAAATTTAAAGCTTCAAATTGGATTTTTATTCCTTTAATAGTTCTTGTTTATTGGCAAATAGCGTTTTGTACCGCAGCATTAAAATGGGATTTATTAGATGTTGTTTTTCCTTTTAGATACCATTTTTCATCAGCCGTAAATGCTGGACATTTCCCTCTTTGGAATCCCTATATTCAAACAGGAGTTCCTTTCTATGCTGATTTACAGGTGCCAACTTATTACCCCGAACTTATTTTCGTTAGTACTTTCGGTGGTTATACCATTTATTGGATGCACTTTTTGATAATTTGCTATTTAATTATTGGATTTTTAGGCTTGCGCCAATTGCTACGATTCTTTCAATTTTCAAATTGGACTACTTCGATAAGTGCTTTGATTTATATCAGTTCAGGTTATTTCATCGGACATGGACAGCATTTTTTTCTGTTAGTAGGTTCAGCTTGGTTGCCTTGGGTAATTTGGGCTTATTTGAATTTCATAGACAATCGCAATAAACAGTCAGCACTAACTTTTATTCTTTTGACCTTCTTGATGCTGACTGGAGGATATCAAGCTTTAAGTATTTGTCTTTTCTACTTATTAATGATTTTGTTTTTAGTTAAAACCTACCAACTTTTTTCTAAAAACCGTAAAGAAATGCTTCCTTTTTTTACTTGGAGTGTAGTGGTGGGAGTGATTTTAATTGCGATGTTGAGTCCTTTGTTGTTGGCAACCTTCGAAGCAAGTACGCAAGTAAGTCGTTTGAAAGAAGGTGTAAGTTGGGACAAAACAGCCGAATATGGAGAAAGTTTTAAAAGCCTACTTTCGTTTGTTTCTCCTTTATCAACAGCTCGTTCCAATGATTTTTTTGGTAACATAGACGCTTCAATGCTTAATCATTTTGTTGGAGTAATCGGTTTATTTTTTGGGATTTATGGTTGGAATTCAAAAAGATCAAAGCTTGAATGGTTGCTCATCATATTTGGGTTATTAATTGGCGCAATGTCATTCTCTGATTTACCAATTCGAAAAATCTTATTCGATTATGTTCCGTTGATGAATTTATTTTTACAAGGTCCATATCTGCGTGTTTTTATGATTTTGGGATTGGTTATTTTTATCGCTCGAGGGATCGAAAAATGGAATCTTCAACAAGCGATTTCATTCAAAAAACTGCTTCTTCCAACTACAGTAATTAGCTCGATTTTTTTAGTGATTGCTTTCAGTTGGGCATCTTTCGATTTTACTCATTTCTTCCGCGATTGGCTAAACTTAAAAGACTGGTTAATAGGATGGAATAAATTCAACTTTAAGCAATTACTTGGTTTTCAATTGATTATTTCCGCTATGTTTTTGAGTTTGTTGGTGCTCATTTTACTTTTTTCTAGTAAATTCAAACGTCCAAAACTTTGGATTTCAGGATTGATATTTCTGGAGTTATTTCTAGCAGCACAATGGAATCAAACTGAAACGTATGTTGACCGTAATTTTAAACCTTCCTATCTCCAAAAAAACATAGCATTAACTCCAATAGGATTTCCAATACCAAACTTAGTTCCAATTTCCAACAATGACGAACAACACGCTTTTATTATCCCTTTTTGGAGAAATACCTACATTTTTCAAAAAGAAATATCCTTCAATGCTTTTTCATCTTTTGAATTAGATAATTTCAGTTATCTAGATGACGAAGAAGCTAAATTAAAAGATTGGGTTTTAAGAAGTCCATTGGTGTATTTTAGTAGTAAAGTGTTACCTCTTTCTATTTTAAATTCTGAGTTTACAATTTATGATTTAAATGAAAATGCCGTTTTTACAGAGGAGAAGGAACTTGCAAAACTTCAGAAACTCAGCCTTTTTTCAGATAAACTTGATAAATTAAAAATAACTGGTTTTTCTCCAAATGCAATAGCAATCAAAACACAAACGAAAAAGCAACAATTACTCATTCTACAGCAATCATTTCAAGCCCAATGGAATGCCAAAATCGACGGAAAATCGAATAAGATAATAAGAGTAAACAAAAATTATCAAGCAATTATTTTACCAGCAGGAGATCACACAATTATTTTTAAATTTGAGAAAAATGACACTATAATCCTTTACTTTCTATCTCAATTTTTATTTTGGTTATTACTCGTTTATCTCATCTACCTTCGATTAAATGTAAATCTTCGGTCAAAATGGTATTCAAAAATCCTATTTGCTTTCCCTATTATTTTTATTTCTTTTTGGGCGATTAAACTTCAAAAGGGTACTTTAAATAAACGCTCTACCAATCAACAAATTATTGCAGATTGGTCTGAAAAAGCCGTAACTAAAAAAGTGATTTTGCCATCTTCCATTTCCTTGACCAAAAACGAAGAATTTTATAATCTCGGAAAATGGAAGCTGAAAGATTTAGAAAATGCAAGTACCTTAAGATTGCAAACTTCTTGTAAAATGGACAGCATTCAGCCTACACTTTTCACTTATCAAATTATTAGAAATGGGGAGCAAGTCAAATGGGAGGCTTTTAAAGTTGAACGACAATTAGAACAAAATGGTAAATTCAATTCTGTTTTATTTATGCGGAATTTGTCTGATTTACAAGCTGATGATGAATTAATTTTAGATTGCTGGAATATTTCAAAATCTTCCATTCATTTTAAAAATACGAGCATAGAGTTTTTGAAATAAGAAAACAAAGTTAAATTCTTACAAAGATTTTCATCAATGTACCTCAAATCATGAAATTGTTTTGAGGTTTCAATTTTCTAAAAATCAAAATATTGATTAAATTAGTTTCCGTTTTAAAAGCTAAACTAATGCGTGCAATAGATAAATTATTAAACGAATATGGTGAAAGTCACCAAAATGCAACCAATAAATTAATCCATTGGATTTGTGTCCCAATCATTTTTTGGACGATCGTTGCGCTTTTATGGAGTGTTAAATTAGGAGTTGAAATTCCAAGCACGACCTATCATTTAAACCTTGCTTTGGTTGCTTTAGTAGCTGTGATTTTCTATTATATTCGTCTTTCGCTACGTCTGACGATTGGAATGTTACTGTTCTCTTTTGCTTGCATAGCCATTACAGATCGATTGGAAGAAAATCTTACTTTAATTGATTTTCCACTTTGGGCTTTAGCTTTAATACTATTTGTAACTGCTTGGATTTTTCAATTTATTGGACACAATATCGAAGGTAAAAAACCATCATTTTTAAAAGATCTTCAATTCTTACTTATCGGTCCGGCGTGGTTGATGCACTTTATTTATAAGAAAATAGGAATAAAATACTAATGATGCTTGATTTTTGATTGAGATTCCAACTCGAATTAGCACTCAGTAAAAGTTAATTGAAAACATTTAAAAGGTTTTTACTTTCTACATTTTAAATTCTATCTCAATCTATTTAGGGAATCCAACAACTTTTTATCGCGGATGATACCAATTTGTGCAAGTAAAGTAAAAGGTACGCCAGCAACAATCAAATAGAAGCCAATTCCAAGTTCTTTAACTGTTTCTTCAGCGCTAACACAACTACCACAAAATTGAGAAGCCAAAACAACTCCAATAGTCAGCAATAAATACAAAAAGAAAACTGATCTCGCTAGTTTCACTTGAAAATTCAATTTTTTGTAACGCATCAAAGTGAAGAAAATAAATAGGATCAAAATAATGATTCCTAAATAAAAAGGTGCTGATGAAATCGTTTCAGTTTTTGAATTTGGGTTTCCTGTAACGCTACTTTCAATGCCAAAGGCACTATATGCGTAAGTTGTTTTTTCAGTTACAAATCTAAAAATGTCTATTCCAGTTAAAAGAATAGATAATAAAATCATTGAGATTGCGTAGTATAAAGTTTGAACGCGTTGTATCATTTTAATTTATTTTTTACAAATGTATAGACTTATTTCTAAGATAAAAATCTAAAATTGTAATTGCTGCCATCGCTTCTACAATTGGAACTGCTCTTGGTAGAACACATGCATCGTGACGACCTTTACCTACAACTGTAACTTCTTTTCCTTCAGTGTTTATTGATAATTGATCTTGTATTAAGGTTGCAACTGGTTTAAATGCTACTCGAAAATTAATCGGCATTCCGTTTGATATTCCACCTTGAATTCCGCCAGAATAATTCGTTTTTGTACTTCCATCCGGGTTGAAAAGGTCGTTATGTTGAGACCCTCGCATAGCTATTGAGTCAAAACCACTACCAATTTCAAAACCTTTTACTGCATTTATTGATAACATTGCTTTTCCTAATTCAGCATGTAATTTATCGAAAACAGGTTCACCTAAACCAATAGGAACATTTTCGATAACACAACGAATTGCTCCTCCAATCGTATCTCCTTCTTTGCGAATTTCACGAACTAGCTTTTCCATTTCGGTTGCGATTTTCTTATCTGGACAGCGGACCAAATTAGACTCAATAATTTCTTGGTTAAAGAAATCAGTTGATTCAAAACGAATTTCTCCTATTTGATCAACGTATGTTGAAAATCGAATTCCTAAAGAAGCAAGCATTTGTTTTGCAATAGCACCTGCAACCACTCGACAAGCTGTTTCGCGAGAACTACTTCTTCCTCCTCCGTTAAAATCACGAATGCCAAATTTCTTCTGATAAGTAAAATCAGCATGAGAAGGTCGAAAAGTATGTTCTAAATGCTTGTAATCCGTTGATTTTTGATTCTCATTTGGAATAATAAATCCAATTGGTGCACCAGTTGTTTTTCCTTCAAAAATTCCAGATAAAAATTTAGCTGTATCACTTTCTTTGCGTTGTGTCACAATTGCTGACTGACCGGGTTTTCTCCTGTCAAGTTCTTTTTGAATCGCATCCAAATCCAATTTAAAATCGGCAGGAACACCATCAATCACCCCGCCAATACCTTCCCCGTGTGATTCACCAAAAGTGCTTAATTTGAAAATTGTTCCAAAACATGAACCAGCCATAATTGAAAATTATATTGTAAAATAAACATCATTGATTAATAATTCGTATCATAAGAAACTATGCACAAAAAAAAAGCCCCATTCAGGAGCTTGATTTTTTCAGAGAATCTTAACGCTTGTGCATCGGCTCGTCAGAAACAGTCAATTTCTTTCTTCCTTTGCTACGACGCGCAGCTAAAACGCGACGACCATTCTTAGTAGCCATTCTACTGCGAAAGCCGTGCTTGTTTCTTCTCTTTCTTACCGATGGTTGAAACGTTCTTTTCATGATTATTTCTTGTAAATGTTATCAAAAATTAGGAGTGCAAAGATAATATATTTTTCTATATATCAAATTCTTTCAACAAAATTATTTAAAAAATCATTATCGAAGATAAACCAACTATTTTTGCACTAAAATAAATTGCAAAATGCTTAAACCTAAAAACAAGAAAGAAGATAAAGTAAAACTAACAAAAGAAAGCTATTCGAAAGCTGCGGGAATTTTTCGCTATTTAAAACCTTACGGATTTATTTATTTCATCGGTTGGATTTTTCTTGTGCTTTCTACTTCTGCAGGGCTTGTGTTTCCTTACTTATTGGGTAAATTACTAGGGACAGCAAATGTTTCAAATATGCAAGATTCAGTGGAATTGATTAGCACCAATAACATCAATAATGTAGCGTTTACACTTTTTGTTTTATTTGGTTTTCAAGCACTTTTCTCCTTTGTTCGCGTTGTGATTTTTAATAATGTGACAGAAAATGCACTGCGAGATTTAAGAAATGATGCCTTCGATAAATTGGTATTTATGCCAATGGATTTCTTTAATCGCAATAAAGTTGGTGAATTAACAAGTCGTTTATCTTCGGATGTTACCCAAATTCAAGAAACTTTACGTACCACAATTGCTGAATTTTTCAGACAAATAATCATTGTAGTTGGTGGCATTTTCTTCTTGCTTTTTATTTCTTGGAAATTGTCTTTAATTATGTTGGCAACCGTTCCTGTCATGGCAATTATCGCCGTGTTTTTTGGTCGTTACATTCGTCGATTAAGTAAAGAAGCGCAAGATTTTACTGCAGAATCAAATTCAATTGTAGAGGAAGCCTTAACTGGAATTACAAACGTGAAGGCTTTTACAAATGAGTATTTTGCTCTTTCAAGGTTTAAAAATTCAACGCAAAAAACACGCGACTTGAATGTTAAAAGTGGTATTTGGCGCGGACTTTTCGTTTCTTTTATCATCTTTTGTTTATTTGGTGCAATTGTTTTTATTATTTGGCAAGGAATGTTGATGACACAAGGGAACAATCCGGAATTATCTAGCGAAGGTTTCTACCAATTTGTGTTGTTTACAATTATGATGGGCGCTTCGGTTGGTTCTTTACCTGATTTATATGCAAGTATTCAAAAGTCGATTGGTGCAACAGAAAATTTAATGAATATCATCAACGAAAAGACCGAAAAGGCTGAAAATACGGGAACAAGCAAATCTCCAATTCAAGGTGAAATTGAATTTAAAAACGTAAGTTTTGCTTATCCGCAACGAAAAGACATGACTATTCTGAAGAATGTAAGTTTTGGAGTAGAAAGAAATAAAACCTTGGCTTTAGTTGGTCCAAGTGGTTCAGGAAAATCGACTATTTCCAACTTGATTTTGAATTTTTATCATGCCAATTCAGGTGAAATTAGAATTGATAATCAATTAATTACAGATTACGATTTGAATTACTTGCGTCAACACATGGCAATTGTACCGCAAGAAGTAATCTTATTTTCTGGCTCCATTTTAGAAAATATCCGATTTGGAAAACCAGAAGCGAGTGAAGAAGAAGTTATCGAAGCAGCGAAAAAAGCAAATGCTTGGGAGTTTATAGTTTCTTTTCCTGAACAATTGCAAACGGAAGTTGGTGACCGTGGAATTCAATTATCTGGTGGACAAAAACAACGTATTGCCATTGCGCGGGCGATATTGAAAAATCCTCAAATTCTAATTTTAGACGAAGCGACCTCAGCATTAGACTCTGAATCAGAACGTTTAGTGCAAGATGCTTTGGATAAACTAATGAAAGGAAGAACATCTGTTGTGATTGCGCACCGTTTGTCAACAATCAGAAATGCGGATAATATTCTCGTTTTACAACACGGTGATATCCTTGAATCAGGAACGCATCAAGAATTAATTGAGAAAAAAGGATTGTATGCTGATTTGGTAGCGTTACAAACTATGGAGGGCTAATAATTCGTTTCATTAGTAATTGATTAGTTTTTTCTACTTATAAAAATCACTTTTATAAATGAAGTGAAAGATTACAAAATTTATCTCCATGTGAATAGTTGCGAATATAGATTTTGATAGCGATTTACTAAAAATGTTTCATTCGTTTGTCCTTGTAAAAACAGATTTTTGTTTGAAATTGCTAATTCAATAGATCAAATTATCTTCTCGTACTGCACTTCCGACGAAGCATCGGAATCAACTAACTATTAAAGAGTTCACAATTTTTAGACACTATTTTCAATGTGCTTTATCCATAACATTTGTAGTTAGGAAGTCAAAAAACGAATCGGTATTTATTACTTCAGTTAATTGTAACTGAAATTGTCCACCTGCGCCAGTAACAAAACTAATTGTTTTGCTATCATTGAAAAGCGAAACAATTATTCGAAGGGCTAAACTTAAAATAACCATTTCGTTTTTTTAATCCTTTAAACTGATTTTTTTAATCAACCATAAATCGTTTTACGATGGATTGTCCATTATTGAACTTCATTTCAAGTAAATAAATACTTTGTGTAAGTTCCGTTACGTCAAAGCTTGAAAATTCATTGTTTGTTACTTCCATTATTAGCTTACCATCCAATGAAACAATCTTTGCATTCGTCATTCCTTTTGCTTCAACATTTAAAAGATTATTACTTGGATTCGGATAAATTTTAATATTCGTTTCCGTTTCTTCAGAAAGATAAGCGCTTGTGAAAACAATAATGGTGGATGTGTCTGTTTGATAACATCCAAAAACATCGGGTATAGAATAGGTGATTATATGTGTTCCAACACCAGCCAACCCTGGATGAAAACTTGTCCCAATTACTCCATCACCAGAATAGGTTCCTCCTGATGGAATTCCTTCCGTTAAATTTATTGGCAATGATCCTTGACTAATTTGATCAACAGTTTCATCATAAATGATAGATTCAACGGCATAGAAATCAATAAAAAGTGAGTCTTTCGCTGTGCAACCGTTAGAATTAGATCCTATTACATAATACATACCTGTGTTTGGAACAAAAGGAACGCCATTTGTCACTCCACCAAGCCAATTGTAAGTTGAAGCTGTTCCACTTCCATTTAAAGTAATAGTTGTATTCGGGCAAATTAATTGATTTGGACCTGCATCCACAAAAGGATTAGTAAACGAAGCTAAGTTGATTGTATTTGATCGTGATTCGCAACCCATTACGTCAGTAACAACCGTTCGATAGGAACCTGGAGTTGCAGTTGTTGTTGAGAGCGATTGTCCTCCATTTGACCACAAAATGGATGTTGGAATCATACTAGTTGAAAGTGTTAGAGTTGCACTTGAACCCGGACAAATACCCACTGGTCCTGTAATAACAGCAGTTCTATGTTTTTGAAGAATTGTTTCATGACCATTCACAATCCCGTTTCCATAAGCGAAGTTTGGTGTTATTCCTGTTGATGCGTTTGTGTTTGAAGTATTTAATAAATCGTCTTTAAAATCTTGAAAAGTTGCTTTTGAGCATTTCTGTAAGTAAAGAGCTGCAATCCCAGCAACAACTGGTGAAGCCATTGAAGTTCCGCCATTTCTAACGTGAAATCCTCCTTGATCAATTGATGGGTTATTAACAGGATTTGAGAGAAACCACATCGGACCAGCTGTTAATGAAATTCCACCACTCGCAACAACATCGGGTTTTATAACTCCCAATCGATTTGGACCTTTACTACTTGATGGCTCAAGCGTTCCAACTGGAATAATTGTTGAAGGAACGTACGCACTTCCATTTTTGTTAATATGTCCCGAACGATTTCGTATGTTACCAACGGAAATTACTTTATCAGAACAATTCCATGAGGAAACAATTGTTTGAAGTGTATCTGGTGTATTATAAAATGCAATTTCAGGCATGATAGAAGTGTCTGGAATTTGTGTTTCAAAATCACTGAACCCAAGCCAAACACCACCCCAAATATCATAAGTTCCTGTCCCGAATGTCTCAAAGCGGTATAAATAATTCAGTGAATCGATATTTCTGAATACAGTTTGCATGTGAAAATTTGAACCCACAATTTCCCGATAAGTTTCAATTGTTGCAATTCGTTCTCCATTTGAGTTGTAAATTGTATCATATACAGGAACACTCGAAGGATCGTTATAAATATTTCTAAATCCAGTTCTCCCTCGGAAACCGTAAGTTGGAGCTGGTAAATCAGCACCGTAAGCATATGAAAAGTTGCTAGATGTGTCCGCCCAAAGATCAAAGAGTATTTTATTTGGTCCTAAAACAGAATTACCTGGATTATTTTTACACCAGACAAAAGAGGTATCTTGTGATAAATTTCCACGCACATGATATTTTCCTTGATCACCCGAATTTCCTGCAGCACAAACCACAATTCTACCTTCCTTTTCTGTCAATAATTGATCAATGTATTCTGCTGCTGGATCTTTTCCGTCGTGACTTCCGAGGTAAGTTCCAAGTGAAAGATTTACAACAGCAGGTTTACCTAAAGAATCAGCAACTTTAAAAATATAATCACAAGCGTCTGCGATGGTTAAAGTCCAATTCGGGAGTCCAAAGTCTGTTTCAACAACAATTATATCTGCATCAGGTGCAACACCTTTATTTGTGTTATTTGCACGTCCATTTCCTACCGCCATTCCAGAAACAGTTGTTCCATGTGCAGTGCCCGTTTCCAAACTCGTACATTGACCGTTGTCTATTTGTGTTTTATCCCACACAATTCCGTAACCGTACGCTGCTGGAATTGTTCCTAAATTAGTGGTGTGATCCCAATAGCGAAGTACACGTGTTTTTCCATTTGACAACTTGAAATCCGGATGGTTGAAATCAATACCTTCATCTACAATTCCAACAATCACTCCTTTCCCAGTATAGGAAGTATCTAAACTCACACCTTGATGTACTAAATTTATTTTGTGTCGAAAAACGGCTGAATCACCTAATGAAACAGGTGGCGCAAATTCAAAAAAGAATTTATCAATTGTTCCTTTTGAACGTTGTTCATTCATCCAAGTAGGGTTTGTTTGAATAAATAACCAATTAGGTGTTTGATATTTAACTTTTACGTTCGATTTTTCTAAAAAAAGTTTATTTGAATTTGAATTTGGAACAGTGAAAGAAGTCAAAGTGTTTGGGTTTTCTTTCAAATAGTCTTCAAAACGCAAGTAAGATTTTTGGTTAAATCCAATATTGGCAATGAAAATAGTAAAGAATAAAAGTAGTATATTTTTCATATCTAGAATGTTTCGCAAATTACAAAAAGAATCAATTAAGTAACAATCAAATTTAAATACAATTCTCTTTAAACTTAATTATTCACGTTATAAATGTTATTTTTGAAAAAAAATAGTTCATGAAAAAGACATTCTTTAAAATTAGCTTTCTTTTAGCTGTATTTGCATTTAATACAAAAATCATTGCTCAAGCGATTCCAGGAACTTTAAATTGGTACAATGGCGAAGGAGCAGGAATGCAAACTGATAAAGCGTATGGCTTACTTAAAAAGAAAACGTCTCAGCCTATAATTGTTGCTGTAATTGACTCTGGTGTTGATATTGAACATGAAGATTTACAAGGTAAAATTTGGGTAAATACCAAAGAAATTCCAAAAAATGGAATTGATGATGATCAAAATGGCTACATCGATGATGTTCATGGTTGGAATTTTTTAGGAAATGCTAAAGGTGAAAATTTAGATGCAGCAAGACTAGAAAAGACGCGTATTCTTGCAAAATTAATGCAGAAATATGATGGTATTGACCCAGCAACTATTGCCTCTGATGAAGAATTTACCCTTTATGAAACTGTAAAATATGAAGTTGAAGATGAATTAGCAAACTTCGATCAATACATGCCAATGCTAGAGAGCGGTCAATTTGATAAAGAGACTATTAAGTATATTTTGGATCAAGTTAAGTTTAATTTGAATGTAGATTATGATGATAGAAGTTTAATTGGTGATAACGTTGATGATTTTAATGATAAAAATTATGGAAACGGAGATGTTGAAGGACCAGATGCCTTACATGGAACGCACGTTTCAGGAATTATTTGTGCAGTAAGAGGTAATGGAAAAGGTGGTGATGGTGTAGCAGACAATGTTAAAATTATGTCTTTGAGAGCTGTTCCAAACGGGGATGAGCAAGATAAAGACATTGCTTTGGCAATTCGTTATGCAGTTGACAATGGAGCTCAAGTAATAAACATGTCTTTTGGTAAATCGTATTCTCCACATCAAATGGAAGTTTTTGAAGCATTTGAATATGCTGATTCTAAAGGAGTTTTGTGTGTTCATGCAGCCGGTAATGATGCAAAAGATGTTGATTTTGAACCAAATTACCCAACATCAATGTATAGCTTTCAAGCGGAGCCTTTAGCTCATTTTATTACGATTGGTGCATCCACAAAAGATAAAAGTGAATTAGTTGCCACTTTCTCAAATTTCGGTCAAGAACGAGTAGATATTTTTGCTCCAGGATTTGAAATTTACAACACCGTTCCTCAAAGTGAATACAAAAATTTGCAAGGAACTTCAATGGCAGCTCCAATGGTAACAGGCGTTGCCGCCTTATTGAAATCGTATTTTCCATCATTAACTATGGCTGAAATTACAGATGTAATGTTTTCAACTTCGGTTAAATACGACGACTTGAAACCGCTTTGTACAACGGGAGGTGTGGTGAATGTTTACAATGCTGTGAAAGCTTGTATGGCGTTAGAGAAAAGTAAAAAATAGTTGAGAACTGAAAACTGATAGTTGAAAGTTTGGTTTCACTTTCAGTTTTCAGTTGTCATCTTTCAGTTTTATGAAAAAAATATTATTTCTTTTTCTTGCATTTATTTGTTTCCCCTCCTTCTCTCAAAAGGAAATGGAATCATTAAATAAACTAATAGATGCGTGGCATTTGGCAGCAACGAATGCAGATTTTAAAGTGTATTTCGCTTCAACAACCGATGATTTTATTTTCTTAGGAACTGCTCCAGGTGAGCGTTGGTCTAAAAAGGAATTTCAATCATTTTCAAAACCCTATTTCGATAAAGGAAAAGCATGGGATTTCAAAGCGAGTAATCGCAAATGGAATTTTTCTAAAGACGGCAAAACAGCTTGGTTCGATGAAGATTTGAAAACGTGGATGGAAGACTGTCGTGGTAGTGGTGTATGCATCAAAGAAAAAGGGGAGTGGAAGCTTGCTTATTACAATCTCACCGTATTGATTGAAAACGAAAAAATAAAAGAGTTTATTCAATTGAGAAAACAATAATAATTTTTTGAATTAATTAGTGAAATACTATTTCAATTTGTTCATTTCATTTTCAATAACAATTCATGTTTGTAAAAGACAACACCCTCAATTCTGCTAAAGTCTATTTCTACAGGCGATTGGAAGGATTTTCAGATTCCGAATTGAAACTGATGTGGACAGAAATTATCTGTAAACGATTCAGTTGGTCGCGCGCAGATTTGTTGATAAATACTGACTTTCGTTTGTCAGAATCGGATTTGTTATTTATTCGGTCTTACGTGAAACGTTTGCAAGAAAACGAACCATTTCAATACATTTTGGGTGAAACAGAATTTTATGGACTTACCATCAAATGTGACAAACGTGCCTTGATTCCACGACCAGAAACCGAAGAATTGGTTGATTGGATTTCAGAGAATTCAAACATCGAAAAAGCTGTAGATATTTGTTCTGGTTCTGGATGCATTGCTTTGGCGTTGAAAACAATCTATAAAAGCGCTTCCATTTTAGGAGTTGATATTTCGGAAGATGCAAACGATTTAGCACGGCAAAATGCTCAATTGAATAAGCTTGATGTTACGTTTGAAACAGCCGATGCTTTGGATATAAATGCTGACTTTTGGAACACGCTTTCCGACTTGGATTTAATTGTTTCCAATCCGCCCTACATTCCTGAAAATGAGAAAAAAGAAATGGCAGCTAACGTTTTGGATTTTGAACCACGCCTTGCACTTTTTGTGGAGAACAATTCGCCAATCATTTTTTACGAATGCATTGCAGTCTTGGCCTTGCAAAAATTAAAAAGTGGAGGTTTACTTTATTTTGAATTACACTATTTATTCAGTGCAGAAGTGATTGCTTACCTTGAAAAAATTGGCTTCCAACAGATTGAAGTCAGAAAAGATTTACAAGGAAAAAATCGCATGTTGAAAGCAGTAAAATAGGTTTTATTTTTTTTAATAATTAATGTTGCTATTCTAAATTTTGACTTTTTAGTTTGAAAGCCTAAAACCATCCCCTCCTTTAAATAAAAAA
>CALPMC020000038.1 GCA_943324565.2 Chitinophaga pinensis
CCATTCCGAACAGAGAAGTTAAGCCTGATTGCGCTGATGGTACTGTCCTTTTGAGGGTGGGAGAGTAAGTCGATGCCGATTTTTAAAAACCTCAACTTTCGTAAGAAATGTTGAGGTTTTTTTTTGCCCATATTTCATAAAATATTTGATAACCACCGATACAATTTCGAATCTTTTAACTTTAGTGTGATACCTCAGTTTTTATGGTTTTCACTTTTGTTTGCAAAAAATCAATTTATTTATTCGATTATCATTTAGATTAATAAACTGTTATCTAAAGTCCTATTATCTTTACAAAAAAAAATAACAAATGTCAAATAAACCAGTTCGCGTTCGTTTTGCTCCTTCACCAACAGGCCCATTGCACATGGGTGGAGTAAGAACAGCTCTTTATAATTATTTATTCGCTAAAAAGAACAACGGAACTTTCATAATTCGTATTGAGGATACTGATCAAACTCGATTTGTTCATGGAGCGCAAGAATATATAATGGATGCATTAAGTTGGTGTGGTATTATGCCGACGGAAGGCCCCGGAATTGGTGGTGATTTTGGCCCCTACATTCAATCTGAAAGAAAAGATTTATATCATCCTTACGCTGAACAGTTGGTAAAAGTCGATAAGGCTTATTACGCTTTTGATTCAGCTGAAGAATTAGAGACAATGCGTGAGCAAGCAAAACAAATGGGAATGCCAAATTGGCAATACAATAGCGTAACTCGTTCTTCGTTGAGAAATTCTTTAACATTACCTCAAACAGAAGTAGAACGTTTATTGGCTGAAGGTACTCAATATGTAATCCGAATGAAAATGCCACGTAATCGAGATATTCGTTTTCATGATTTGATTCGTGGTTGGGTTGTAGTGAATACAAATAATTTAGATGATAAAGTTCTTTTCAAAAGTGATGGAATGCCTACTTACCATTTGGCGAATATTGTTGATGATTATTTAATGAAAATTTCTCATGTGATTAGAGGTGAAGAATGGCTACCTTCTGCTCCTTTACACGTGTTATTATACGAAGCTTTTGGTTGGGATGCTCCAGAATTTGCTCATTTACCTTTGTTGTTGAGACCTGATGGAAATGGTAAACTTTCAAAAAGAGATGGAGACCGCCTAGGATTCCCAGTTTTTCCAACGGATTGGATCACAGCAGAAGGTGAATTATATTCAGGATACAAAGAAAAAGGTTATTTTAAAGATGCCTTCATTAATATGTTAGCATTGTTAGGTTGGAACCCTGGAACAACACAAGAATTATTTTCCCTTGAGGAGTTGGTTGATGCATTTAGCTTAGAACGCGTTTCAAAAGCAGGTGCAAAATTTGATCCTGATAAAACTAAATGGTTCCAGCAGCAATATTTACGTTCGCATTCTGATTTAGTGTTGGCAGAATTGTTAATCAAACATACAGATGGATCTCATTCTCTAGGAAAGCTAGAAGTAGTTTGTCACTTAATGAAAGAAAGAGCAACTTTCGTACAAGATATGCTTGTTGATGGTGCTTATCTTTTGGCTCGACCAACACTATTTGACAAAGAAACAATCAAAAAGAAATGGAAGGTAGAAACCTTTACTTTAGTAAAAGATTGGTTAGAAGATATAAAGTCAATAGATAACTTTGAAGCAGCTGAGATAGAATCAACTTTTAAAGCATTTTTGGCAAAAAAAGAAGTAGGAATTGGTTCCGTCTTATTACCATTTCGATTAAGCGTAACTGGAGTAGGTGCTGGACCTGGTATGTTTGATATTGCAGCTTTTTTAGGAAAAGAAGAAGTTATTCAAAGAATTGAAATTGGGTTAATTGCAATAGATTCTATTTTCAATGAAGCATAAGATAGAAGTAAATGGAATTCAGCTTTATTCATTTCATGGCTGCTTAGAAGAAGAAGCGCGAATCGGTGGAAAGTATCAAGTTGACGTGAGAATTCTAACCGATTTTGCAGAAGCTGCACTAACTGATGATTTGACAAAAACGGTTGATTACGTTGCAGTAAATGAAATTGTTGTAGAAGAAATGGCCATACGTTCTAAATTAATAGAACATGTTGGATTGCGTATTTTAAATCGATTGAAAACTGAAATTAAACATCCAGCGAATTATAATGTACGAATAATAAAAATTTCTCCACCTATAAATGGGGATGTTAAGGATGTTGTTGTTGAGTTGGAAGCTTAATTTTCTTAGTTTTAACCTTTACACAATCTTCAATTTAACTTAACTATCTATTTCTAAGTTTACTTATCTTTGCGTCATGTCAACCAACATACTATATCTTTCCTACGACGGAATGACGGATTCTTTGGGTCAGTCACAAGTACTTCCTTATCTAAAAGGACTTACAAAAGAAGGGTATAAATTTCATATCATAAGCTTTGAAAAACCCGATCGTTTTGAAAAAAATAGAACAGAAATTCAAACGATTTGTAATGAAAATGATATTATTTGGCATCCTTTAACTTATACTAAAACACCACCACTCCTTTCGACAATTTACGATGTTCGTAGAATGCGTTCATTAGCAAGACGTCTTCATAAAATACATAATTTCAAGATAATACACTGTAGAAGTTATCTTTCAGCCATGGTAGGTTTAGAAATGAAACGTTCCTTAGGTACAAAATTCCTTTTTGATATGCGTGGATTTTGGGCAGATGAGCGTGTCGAAGGTAAAATATGGAGTTTAAGTAATCCCGTATTAAAGGTCGTTTATAATTTCTTTAAGAAAAAGGAAAAAGAGTTCTTTCAAAATGCAGATTTCATAGTTTCATTAACGTATGCTGGAAAAAAAGAAATCACTTCTTGGAAAGGATTTGAAAATTTGGAAAGTAGAATAGAAGTAATACCTTGTTGTGCTGATTTAGAAAATTTCAATTCTGAAAGAATTAGTAGAGAAGAAAAAGAAGCAACTAGAAAAAGCCTTAATTTTTCACCTTCTGACAAAATTTTAGGTTACATTGGTTCAATTGGAACTTGGTATATGTTGGATGAAATGTTGCAGTTTTTTAAGACTTTTCAATCCAATTATCCAACAGCAAAGTTTTTATTTATTTCTGGAGAAAATAGGACTGTAATCGCAGAAAGAGCTTTAAATTTTGGTATTAATGAAAACTTGATTTTTGTCAAATCTGTTTTGCATAGTGAGGTACCTAGGTATATTTCTATCTTTGATGCATCTGTTTTCTTTATTATACCTACTTTTTCTAAAACCGCATCCTCGCCAACTAAACAAGGTGAATTAATGGCAATGGGGATTCCTATTTTTTGTAATAGTGGAGTTGGTGATACTGAATGGGTTGTGAATGAATATAATGCAGGTGATTCAAGAGCATTAGAACCAAATATGGATTATACCAAGTTCGACTTTAGTCTTTCAAATTTTGATAGAGATAAAACAAAACTTGGTGCTAAAGAATTTTATGGTTTAGAAACAGGAGTTAAACGCTATCTTAAAATTTACAATTATCTTATAGTCAAAATCAAATAATTTGCCCAAGAAAATTTTATTCATAGCACCTTATCCGCACAACGAAGCTCCGTCACAACGCTTTCGATTTGAGCAATATTTAGGATATTTTAAAGAAAATGGAATAGAAATTACCTTTGCACCATTTTTAGATGTAAAAACATGGAAAACATTATATTCAGAGGGAAATATTGCAAAAAAAGCATTGGGATTATTTAGAAGCTTTGTAAAACGATTCCTTTTACTTTTCACACTTTATAAATACGATAAAATTTTCATTCATAGAGAAGCTGCACATATTGGGCCACCATTTTTTGAGTTTATTATTGCAAAAGTATTAAGGAAGAAATATATCTACGATTACGATGATGCGACTTGGTTACCAAATTATAGCGAGACAAATGCTAGTTTTCACCGATTAAAAGCTTATTGGAAAGTGAAATATTGCATTAAATGGGCATATCATGTAACGCCTGGAAATCAATATCTTGCGAATTACGCACAAAAATACAATGATAAGACAACAATAATACCTACAACGATTGATACCATTAATCACCATAATTTGATTACAAATTACGACGCAGAAAAATTGGTTATTGGTTGGACAGGAACGCATACAACAATGCATTATTTAGATTTTTTAGTACCAATAATTGCTGAGCTAGAGAAGAAATTTAGTTTTGATTTTTTAATAATTTCCAACGAAAATCCAACGTACCAATTAAAATCATTAAAGTTTATCAAATGGAATCATGCTACTGAAATTCAGGATTTAGCCAAGATTTCTATTGGTGTTATGCCATTGGAACAAGATATTTGGTCAGAAGGAAAATGTGGGTTTAAAGGTTTACAATACATGGCTTTAGGTATTCCAGTTTTAATGTCACCAGTTGGAGTAAATAAAAAAATTTTGGAAGATAAAGTCAATGGATTTTTGGTAAAAACACCTCAAGAATGGAAAGACTGTTTGGAGACTCTATTAATCAACAAGGAACTTAGAAAAAAAGTTGGTCAAGCAGGGAAGCAAACAATTATTGATCGTTATTCGGTATTAGCAAATCGTAATGTTTATTTAAATCTTTTAAAATGATATTAGTTTTTGCAACCCACAACTCCAATAAAGCTAAAGAAATACAGTCATTACTTCCCGCTGATTTTCAAATTTTAACTTTGACTCAAATTAACTGCCATGAAGAAATCTCTGAAACAGCTCAAACTTTGGAAGGTAATTCTTTGTTAAAAGCGCAATTTGTTAATGATAATTTTAATTTGAATTGTTTTGCTGATGATACAGGATTAGAAATAAAGGCGCTTAACGGTAGACCAGGTGTTTATTCAGCTAGATATGCAGGAGAAGAAAAAAGTGCTGAATCAAATATGAATCGAGTTCTTTCAGAATTAAAAAATGAAAGTAATCGAAAAGCACAATTTAGAACTGTAATCACTTTAATTTTAAACGATAAAACCCATATTTTTGAAGGTGTAATAAATGGGACAATTAGTGCAGAAAAAAAAGGAATAGACGGATTCGGTTATGACCCAATTTTTATACCAGAAGGAGAAACACGAACATTTGCAGAAATGACATTGGAAGAAAAGAATCAACAAAGTCACCGCGCAAGGGCGTTTGAAAAAATGGTGTCTTTTTTGAATTTGATTTAATCCTCTCAACCTTTTTTAATTTCATCTGTAATTAATTGTGTAAGAAGTTTTTTTTACATTGTTATTAAACATTCTTATGTTTTCTTTGTTTAATTAATATGGCTGTCTATAAGATTAAAGATATTGAAGTACTTACGGGGATTAAAGCCCATACAATTCGGATTTGGGAGAAGCGTTATGGTATCCTTGTTCCTTCTCGATCCGAAACTCAAATACGCACTTATTCAGATAAAGAGTTAGCTTTTTTATTGAATATTAGTTTATTGAATAAGTCTGGCCACAAGATATCGAAAATCGCCAAACTAGAAAATGAAGAAATTTCCAAATTAGTTTGGAAATTGAAATATAGTTCTTCGGATAATTCAGATGATAAATTAATATTAGCCTTAGTAGAATTAGACGAAACGCTATTTCGCGATACATTGGCCATATTAATTAAAGAAAATGGTTTAGAATTAACTTTTACGAATTTCATAATTCCTTTTCTAGACAGAATTGGTATTATGTGGCTAATTGGTACAATAAATCCGGCGCAAGAACATTTCATTACTAATTTAATTCGTCAAAAAGTTATTGGTGAAATTGATAAATTGCCTATTCCAGATACAAAGAAGGATGCGGTTATGTTGTATCTCCCTGAGCATGAATGGCATGAATTGAGCTTATTGTTTTACCAATTTATTCTTCGAAAAAAAGATATTAATACGATTTATTTAGGTCAAAGTTTACCTTATGACGCTCTGATGGAATGCATTGAGAAATTGAAACCGAAAGCATTAATGACTTCACTTTTATCTTCGACAGACGAAAATTTCATTGAAAATTATTTTAAGAATATCGAAAAAGACACAAATGGAATTCCTGTTTTTGCAGGAGGGGCTCAAGTCATGAATTATGAACTTAAACTGCCTAAAACAGTAAAAGTCATTAAGTCTTATTTGGATTTAGAAAATTGTATGAAGTCGTTTATAGAGAAGAGTTCTACCAATTAATTCCAATTATTACTTTGTCTAATTGCTTTTTCCTTTCAAGAATTATTGCTTGATGTTCAGTTAGTTTTTTGCTTTTATCGTAAAGCGGTTTATGATTTAATGCTGACTTAATAGCTTTAATTTTGTTACACGTAGTAACATTAGATTCAGTCAAATAAGTGTTTGCGAAGCGTTGCCAAACGTATTCTACCGTTAATTCATTCGGATGAGAAAAGTCATTCTTGAAAAAACGGTAATCTCTTAATTCATCCATAACAATTTCATAAGAAGGAAAATAATTGCAATTCCGAAGTTTCGCCAATGATTCAACTGCCAAAACTAATTGAGCCTTTGAACGATTATTTTCAATGATTCCATCTTTCAAATGTCGGACTGGACTAACTGTAAAAACAATTTGAATTGTCGGATTAAAAGCTATTAACTTCTCGAGAATTGGTTTCCAGAATTGAATGATTTCATCTGAATTACTATTTTGAATTTCAAACAATGAAGAATGTTGTTTGTGACAGTTTGCAACTAGTTGATTGCTTGTCCTGTGAAGGTAACCTTTAGCAGTGCCAAAAGTCACGAAAAGATGGGACGCATTTTGTAAAAGTTGCTTCAAATTCTTTCTTTCGGCAATAACATTGGATTCAAGTTCTTCTTTCGAATAACCAAATAGTTTACCCGAACTTCCCCAATGAAAAAATACATCGTCTTGTTGTATAATTTCGCAAACCATGTTTTCCTCTAAACTATCAATGATTCCTTGTCCAATTGCGAAAGGATGAAACAAGGTTCCAAAAGGATTTGAAAAAGCTTTTAGGCCGTGAATTTGTGCTTGATTTCCAATTTCATCAGAAAAACAACTTCCAAGGAAAAGAATTGATTTTCCAATTTCAATCTTAGGTTCTTGACTTGGAATCTGAAAACTAAATTGAAACGAATTCATTTATTGTACCATTAAAAATTCAGCATTTTTCAAAGCAGCCTCCGTAATTTCTTCACCACTCATCAAACGGGCAATTTCTTGAACTCGTTCTTGTTGTGTTAAATGTATCACTATTGTGGTCATTCGATTTTCTTTCAATTCTTTAGAAACGACAAAATGATGTTTTGCTTTTGCAGCGACTTGAGGTAAATGCGAAATGGCAATCAACTGAACGCTTTCGC
Source organism: Chitinophaga pinensis (assembly GCA_943324565.2). Taxonomy (GTDB): domain Bacteria; phylum Bacteroidota; class Bacteroidia; order Flavobacteriales_D; family Crocinitomicaceae; genus UBA952. Next base: position 7,281 of record CALPMC020000038.1, read on the forward strand.
CCATTTTTTTCAATAGGTTTCCCATTTTTTGAGCAACGTCACCAGAAACACCTGTATCAATTTCGTCAAAAAGAATGGTTGGTAAAGCTCTTTTTTCTGAAATCAGTTGTTGAAGAGCTAGCATCAAACGAGAAAGTTCACCACCACTTGCAGCTTTTTCAATCGGAACAGGTGCAACGCCTAAATTCGCAGAAAACAAGAAGGAAACGTTACTATTTCCAGATAAGTTAAGTTCTTCGTTTTGTTCTAATTTGATCTCCAGCTTAGTGTGTGGAAGTTTCAATTCAGTTAAAAGCGCATTCAGTTCTTTGATGATTTTTGGAACAGCTTTCAATCTTTTTTCGTGCATCGAATTGGCTTTGACTAACAATTCTTGTTGTGCCTTTTCAATCACTTTATTTATTTGGTCAACTTCTAATTGTAGTTCTTCAACACTATTTGTTTGTTGCGAAATTACGTCTTCTAATTCCATCAATTGAACTTGTGTACTCAATCGATGTTTATTCAAAATTCGGTTAAAAGCATCTACTTTTTCAGTTAATTCATACCTTGAACTTGCTGAATCAACAGTCGATTCCATAAACGAAACGGCATCATTGGCCAATTCTTTTAATTCGATTAAAACACTTGTTGCACGTTCCTTTATTTCTTTAATTTCAGGATCTAAGTGAGCAACTTTTTCCAGTGCATTTTTGGTATGTAAAAGCGATTCGTAGAAATTATTATCATCTGTTAAAGAAGCTAATTCACTAAAAATTGCATTTAATTGTTCAGATTGCTCCAGTTTCAACAACTCACTTTCTAATTTCGAGTAATCCGTTTTTGAAAGTTGTAATTGTGATAATTCATCTAAAACAAACTGATTGTAGTCTTGAGATTTTAATGCCTGATCCAAGGTTTCAACTTTCTGTTGAAGTTCTCGTTTCTTTTGTTGTTGCTGTTTAAATGCGTTAGCAAAAACAATTCTTTCACTCGTTAATCCAGCTAAAATGTCAAGAATTTCTAACTGATAAGTTTTTGATTTTAATTCGAGTGTATTGTATTGCGAATGAATTTGAACTAACTGAATCGCAAGTGCTTTAAGGGTTGTCAATGAAACAGGAGAATCGTTGATAAAAGCTCGTGATTTACCATCTTTACTTATTTCTCGACGAATCAATATTGAATCTTCAAAATCTAAATCATTTTCGGTTAAAAAAGCTTGAAATTGTGAACATTCTTGAAATTCAGCTTCGACGATTGCTTTATTTGATTTTGGTCCAATTACCCCAAAGTCAGCTCGTTCGCCAAGAATTAAATTCAAAGCATTTAATAAAATTGATTTTCCCGAGCCTGTTTCTCCAGTGATGACTGTGTATCCATTTTCCAAAAGGATAGTCGTTTCATCAATTAAGGCGAAATTAGAAATATAAAGTTGACGAAGCATTTTAGTTGAGTATTTCCTGGTAAAGCGAGGAATTTCCAGAATCAAGTTTTTTCAAAAGATTCACAAAGTCTGTTTTTTCTTTCGTTTCAGAATCAGAAAGCACGTTTTTGAATTCTTGTATTTTGCTATAAAGGAAATTTAAAGTATTTAAGTTATTTGGATTACGTTGCACTACTGGTGTTAATTTATTCAAGGCATCAAACATGGCTTTTTTAGCTGAAACTTTATTTTCATACAACATATCGATTCCTTTTCTATGGTACATGTAATTGCATTCTCTAACAGGCTCAAAAGCTGGTTGAAGAATGTTCTCCACTAACCAATATCTATTTCTTTTTCCTGTTTCATTTGCTTTCCAACCTCCAGCTCCTGATACTTGAGCGTTCGTTACAATTTGCTGTGCTTTTGTGAAATGGGGTGTCCCTCCTTTTAAAGAAAATGAATCATAATCCATTCCTAGAATGAAGTACGCGTAAAAAGAAAGAATGGAAGTTAAATTGTCTTTGTATTGATTTTCATTATATTGTAAAACTGCATTTCTGGAGAATGAAAAAGCAACATCATCATCTTGGAAATTAAATAACACTGAATTGTAGTTGGAATTAAATGCTGGTCGGTTAAATTGAACTTGAATATAACCTGTATAACTTCCTGTACTTGGAATTGTTTTTATTTGAATTTGGATATTGCAGTTTATGCGTTCCTCTGTTTTAAATTCATCTTCCGTCCATTTCGTATCATTCATAAAATCATAAACACTTTGCTTCATTTGTTTGATGATTTCTTGTTCGGTTGAATTTACTTCAACTCTAGCATCTGTAAGAACAGAAACTTGACAATTTAATTCTTGACTAAAACTTGATGAAATTGGGAAAATCATCAAAAGAAGTAAGTGATATAATTTCATTTTAAATTTAAAATTAATTCTATAATATCTTCTGCCACAGCGGTTTTTGATTTTAAATCAAATTCTTTCTTGGCATTGCTTTTATCTAATATAGTAATTTTATTCGTATCACCTTGAAATCCTGCTCCTTTATTTTCAAGGGTATTCAATACAATCATATCAAGATTCTTAGACTCTAGTTTCAATAACGCATTTTCTTCTGCATTATTTGTTTCCAAAGCAAAACCTATGACTTTTTGTGCGTTGTTTCTATTTTCTGAAGCCCAACGTAAGATGTCAGGATTTTTAACTAGTTCCAAAGTTAAAGTTTCTTCATTCTTTTTAATTTTTTGAGCTTCTTGATTTATAGGTCGATAGTCAGCAACGGCAGCAGCGAATATTCCAATGGAACACTTGTCCCAATAAGCTGAAACTGCTTTCAACATTTGTTCTGCCGATTTTACAGCTATTACTTCTAAGTTCGGATGATGCAATTCTAATTGAGTTGGACCACTTATCAAAATCACATTCATTCCTCGATTTAAACACGATTCAGCTAATGCAAAGCCCATTTTTCCGCTAGAGTGATTCCCTATAAATCGAACAGGATCAATTGCTTCATAAGTTGGGCCAGCAGTTATAAGAACTGTTTCAGTACTTTTTGTAGTTGTTGAAATAAAATAATTAGCGATAAAAGCAGCAATTACTTCAGGTTCTTCCATTCGTCCTTCACCTTCAAGTCCGCTTGCGAGTTCACCTTTTGTTGCTGGAATCACTAAAAGACCATCTGATAAAAGAGTAGTGATATTTCGTTTAAAACTTGGATGTTGATACATATCTAAATCCATTGCTGGACAAACGATTGTTTTCGTTTTCATGGAAAGATAAGTAGCAAGTAATAAATTGTCACACAAGCCATTTGCCATTTTGGCGATAGAATTTGCTGTGGCTGGTGCAATAACAAAAACATCTGCCCAAAGTGCTAATTCAACATGATTAGTCCAAACACCAGTCTGTTTGTTCCAAAATTCAATTGCAACTGGATTTTGTGAAAGTGTTGAAACAACTAGGGGACTTATAAAATCAGAAGAGGCAGGAGTCATTATACATTTGACTTCTGCCCCTTTTTTCTTTAATATCCGAATGAGATAAGCAATTTTGTAAGCTGCAATACCTCCTGTTATACCAAGAAGAATGCGCTTACCTTGCATTATGCTTGTTCTTCTGGTTTACGCATATAGATTTTATCATCTAACAATTCTTGTGTCGCAATTGCGGTAGCTTTTGGCATACGTTCGTAATGCTTTGAAATTTCAATTTGCTCACGATTTTCAAAAATCTCTTCTAAGTTGTCAGTTGTTGTTGCAAATTCTTGCAATTTTTGAGTCAACTCTTCTTTCATTTGAGCACTGATTTGATTTGCTCTTTTTGAAACAGCAACAAGCGATTGGTAGATGTTTCCTGTCTTTTCTTCCAAACGAATGGTATCTCTTGTAATAGTTGATTTTTCTGCTAAAGTTACTTTTTGACTCATTTTAAATCGATTAACTGTTTAATTATTTTTTTCTTTTCCTATTAATTCAATATATCCTTTTAATTCTTTGAGATAAGTTGAGTTGGGATAAAGGACTGCAAAGTTACTGAATCTTTCATTAGTTTGTTCAATTCTTTCTAACTTTTTACTTGGAATACTATTTATAGAAAGCAAATAGGAATTTTTTACTAACAAATAATAGACTTCTTCAATAAATTGAGATTTAGAATACTTTTCTATGAATATTTCTGCGGCTGTAACTGCTGCTCTGAAATTTTCTGTTTTTGAGTACAATCGAACTTGTTCAAAATCTTTACGCTCGAGTTTAAAACGCAGATTGTCAATTACTTTGTTGCAAGAATCGATTAGTTTAGAATTCGGATAGCGATCAATAAAAGATTGAATACTTGTAATCGCTTGTTCTGTTTCAGTTTGATCAAGCGCGAATTCTGGCGAGTTTTTTACGTTACTTATGGACATTAAAAAATAAGCTTCCTCTGTTTTAGCACTATACGGAAAACGTTGGATATACGAACTGAAGTAATAACCAGACATATAATAATCTTCCATTTCGAAGTAGCTTTTACCTAAACGATAATAGGCCAATTCTCCTTCGCCTGATTTGGGTGCGTGTTGATAAACTTGCTCATACAAAACAATACAGCGATCAAATTCTTTTTCGTCAAATAAATTGTTTGCTCTCGTAAATTTTGCTTGGTAGTCGTCACCTTTAACAATCTGGTTGTAATCAGAACAAGCAACTGCCGAAACAATAATTAGTAAAAGTGCGAAATATTTAAATGGATTATTCATTTTATTTTATCCTTAAACTTCTGCCAACTTGAAGTACGGTTGATGGTTTTATTCCGTTCAATTGGCAAATTTTTGAAACGGTTGTGTTATTTCTATCAGCTATTTCTGTTAATGTATCTCCAGATTTAACTCTGTAAAATTTATTCTGTTGTGTTTTAACAACGACAGGTTTAACGATTTGTTGTTGTTGGGCTTGTTGATCAATGGGTTCTTCAGGATGAGCTTCATAAAAATCGCTAGGTTTCGCACCTGGTCTAAATAATCCTTTGTGAACAAATAAATTTTCGTTTTTCAATTTCTTTGAATCGAAGTTAATCATCTCTTCAGGATTAATTGGGGCATCATAGAATCGTACTTCAAAATGCAAATGGGCGCCAAACGAGCGACCTGTATTTCCTCCTAAACCTAAAACTTCACCTGCTGCAACTTCCTGATCAGGGAATACTAAAAACTTACTTAAATGCGCATACAAGGTTTCTAAACCATTGTAATGTCTTACGATTACTAAATTCCCAAACCCACCTTCATTGTATTTAGCGTAACGAACTTTTCCAGCCCATGCTGAAACAACTGTATCTCCAGTAGTCAGGTTTAAGTCAATTCCATTGTGATTTCTTCCACTCCTAGGGCCGTATCTTGAGGTCACAACACCAGGAACAGGTATTTTGAATTCAGAATGTACTTCATCATTCAAACACAACCAAATTGTATCTCGCAGTTTAGAAAGATCGTTATTTCTTGTTGTAAAACAAATTTCATTGTTCCAAGGCAAGGTATAAGGTACATCTTGTTGCGTGGTCATTATCTTGTGAATACGTGGATTCAATACCCCATCAAATGTATTTGTTTTTACCAAAGCCCAAGTTTTGTTAGAAAAAATCACCATTCTTCCAAACTGAGTATCAATGGTATCCAATATTTTTTGCGCTTCCAATGTAACTGGAAGAAACAGAAATAGGAAGGGAATAAGATGAATTAACTTGCGCAAGCTTATTTTTTGGAAGCCCAAATATAGTGAATTATCCTCAAATAGCTTTTACGTCAACGATTTCAATGTTGAATAATACCGATTCGTTGGGTTGGATTAAATTCGCATAACCTCTGTTACCATAAGCTTGAGGACTTTCTAAAAGAATTAAATACCGCTCGCCTTTTTGCGCATTTTTAAGAATTTTTCGCAAACCTGGAACAATTGATTTTTGTCCGGGAATATACTTAATAGGAAAATTTGAAAGATAGGTGTTCATTACAGCAGCTTTAGATTCTGTTGAAACGATTGTATGAAAAGAGATTTCACGGTCTGCCTCGATTTTTTGATTCGTTTTTTCGGCATCTTTTATTTTCCAAGAGGTAATTCCATCTTCATTAAAACCAGGAGTAACAATTGCGTAGAGTTTAGCAAAAAGCCAGTTGGGAGAATCTGGAGGGATAACGCCTTTTATACTCTTTTTGCCCAAAGCTAATTCAGATGGAATCTCAATTTTCGCAAAATCTCCAATGTTTAATTCAGTAAAAGCTAAATCCCAACCGGGTGTTTGCATATTGAATCCAACAATAAAAGGAATGGCAGGAAGGTTTAATTTATTGTTTCCATCAACGATTTTTCCATCTGGAAGTGCTAAACGGTATTCAATCAATACCATATCACCTTTTTTGATTTTTTGACCATTTCCTTTGACCATCCATTTGATAACAATGCCGTTATCTAAACTTTTAGTGCGTTCAATTTTACCTTTTTCAAAGTTTTTCAAATTGCTTTTGGCTGCTGTGAAACTAGTATCTACGGCTTTAGCATCTGCTTTTGGTTTAGCTGAAACAGTATTTTTTTTTGCTGGTTTTAAGTTGCTTTTTTTTGGGTCGTCACAAGAAAACAATGCAAAAGCAAAAATCAAAGTAAGGGTGAATAGTTGTTTCATTTTAAACTAATAAGTTCTAAATCAATGTATAAAATCGCTTGTGGTGGAATGGTTTGTCTATCCCCAAGTATACCGTGTCCTAAGTAACTGGGCAGAATAAGTTTTGCTCGGTCTCCAACTTTCATATATTTCAATGCTTCATGGATTCCAGATTCTTTTTCACTTTTGTCAATAGCCAAAGATTCTGTTTTATCTGCCTCGGTTTCGTATCTAACTACTCCATCGAGCGTTTCAACTTTTACTTTAATAATCGCTGTTTGACCTGATTTTGCTAATTCTCCAGCTGGGCCTTGTTTGTAAATCATATAGCGCAAACCTGATTCAGCTAGCGTCATTTTTAAATACGAATAATGCGCAAGAAATAGTTTTATCTGGATTTGCTCACGTTCGTTGATTTCTTGGTTATAATCAACCGAGTGATTGTCGCTCCATTCACGTTTTTCGACTTTCTTTTTCTCGCCACGGCAAGCGCTAAGTAGCAAGCTAGATAAAATCAGTAAAGCAGCAACTGTTATTTTCATGGAATTAATTCCTCTACTAACGATTTGAACCTAGATAAAGTTACATTTAATGATTCTGAACTAAAACCACCTGCGGCATATTTGTGGCCACCTCCTTCAAAATGCTTAGATGCAAATTCATTGACAAAGTAGTTTCCTTTCGAACGAAATGAAATTTTTATTCCTTCTTTATGTTCCATAAAAAGCGCTGCAATCGACATTCCTTCAATAGATAAAATTACATTAACCAAGCCTTCAGTATCGCCTTTTTGGTAATTAAATCTGTTTAATTCATCTTGTGAAAGCGTAATAATTCCCATTGGAAGATTAGGGATAATTTCAAGTTTCTCTGCAATCGCATAACCACGTAAACGCAAGCGATCCATTGTGTTGACATCGTAAATAGCTTCGTGAATTTTGTAATGTTCAACACCAATTTCTAACAATTTTGCAAGTGCTAAATGGGAGTTTTTATCAACAGATGGGAAACGAAATGAACCTGTATCGGTTAAAATTCCAAGATAGATTCCATTTCCAGCTGGAATGTTTAATTTGTCAATTAATTCTAATTCTGAGATACAATCAAAAATCAATTGCGCTGTTGAACAAACGGTTGGTCTAGAAATCGTTAATTCGCAGAAATCTTCTGGGTTTGGATGGTGGTCAATCATCACTTTAACGCCTGAGAACAAGTCGAATATTCCTTCCATATTTTTACCAACGCGACTTTTACCGTTATAATCTAAACAGAAAAGTAATTTATAATCATTCAATAAAGCATTTACTTGTTCTTCATTTTTGTCATAAATCAAATAATCAACTTCTGACAAAAAGGGTAGGAGAGAAGCGGAAGGTACATCGGGGATGATGATTAAGGCTTTCTTACCTAAATTCTTAACGAATTCATACCATGCAACAGAACTCCCGATAGCGTCACCATCGGGAGATTTATGTGTTGTAATTAAAATGGAATTATTGTTTTCTAAAAGTGATTGCAGTTGTTGTATCATGCTGCGAAATTACTCTTTCTTTTGCATCTGTTCGTCTTCCTCTGGATCTGGAGGAAATAATTTTGGTGAATCAGTTTTATTTTGCAAGCGATCTAAAATATCCTCGATTTGAGAAATAGAAACTCTTTTTGCAATTATATTTTTGTCTTTGTCTAAAATGTAAACTACTGGATTCGAGAAAATATCATAAGTAGTTTGATAGTTCAATGATTCTAAAGTTGTAGGTTTTCCTTTTTCTCCTGGGTATAATGGCACCAATTTTTCTGGTTCTTTTTTCGCTATTTCAAACAGTTTTTCAGTTACAGCAACATTGATAAATTTCAAGTTATTATCTCTAATGAATTTTTTCCAGCTCTCAAAATCCTTACCAGTTGCTTTTCCGATTGCGAAAACTTCAACGTTTCTAGCTTTTAGTTTTTCATCATATAAACGACCTAATTTTGGTGTTGTTTTTTTACAATGTCCACATTCTGGATCCCAGAAATAAAGGATGGTATATTCTGATTTTAAACTATAGAAATCGCGGTAAGTAACATCTGTCGTATCTCTCAAAATCAAGTTTGGAGGACGAACACCCATAACTAAGTTCAATTTATTTTTTAAGTTGTCGCACAATTCAGGAATCTTAGCTTCATCAACCCAAAAGGCTGGATATTTTCCTTCTGCATTTTTTGTACAGAAATAACGGTCAAGCATGTACAAGTAAACTTTATCCATTCCCATGATTTCGCTTTTACCATAAGTTGAAGCAACCCATCCAACAACGTATTCAAACATTTTTGACTTAGGATTTAAACGATCGCAGAAGTCAAAAGCATGAGCAATAACCGTGTCCCAATGTTGGATAATCATGTTTTTACCGAAGTAATACTCCATTTTATTGTGGAAGACAGGATTGTTAACCAATGCATCGTCCTTTAAATCAACGTTATCCCAGTAGTGTTTTCTGTAATATTTGTATTTGAAAGTAGAGTCAATCACCACTCCTTTATCGTTTTTAGGTGGCTCAGGAATATCAATTTCCATCGACATTTTAACGATTTTAGCTACTAGCTTTCCTTGATTATTATTAATCAATAATTTTTGATAATCCTCCACTTCAGTATTGATTCCGTCGATTTGGTCGGATAATCTTTTGTATTCTGGGTCTTTTGAATCTTGATTTTTTAGTTTACTTCGTTCTTCAGCAAGTTTATTGATGTTTGATTTTTTCCCGCTAATAAAGTTCACGTAAGGAATAAAAACCGTGTTTTCTGCTGATTTTTTAACTTTCATCGTTGCCATAAAATCAGGACCTGTTGTTTCTAATTGAACGTCTTCATTGTTGTAAACAAATTCAAAGTAACGCTGTCCTGGCAAGTATAATCCAACGATACCTGGTTGTTGTTTCTTTCCTTCAAAAACGACTTCTCCGCCCTTCATTTCAGCTGTGTCGGCATAGAATAATTTTTGCCCAAAATATTTAATCAAATAAACTGTAGTGTCTTTCTGACCGTTTACTTTGATTCTGATTTTCTGACTTGTAGCATTTAGAGAAATGCAAGTAAGTACTAAGAATAGAACTTTATTTAATTGAATTTTCATGGGATTAAACGTGTTTAGTTGATACGAATTTGATTTAAATTTAACAGAAAACAAAAAAATTAACATTTCTTTAACCTCCTATTTGTTGTGAAGCGAGAGTACGCCTTTGTTTGCAGTTATTAAGCTTGAAATACCGAAAATGAATAAACTTAATACCAAAGTAATGACCGAAATCCAAGAAATCGATTGGTTGAGATTGATTCCTCCAGTTTTAAAAATTTCGTCCACTATGATTTTTAATCCAATAAAGGACAAAAATCCTAAGGTAGCAATTATCGCAAAGAGCTTTAAAAAATAGAGGAAGAAGGCATTAATTAATTCTTTTGGCGCAAAACCCAATCGTAAAAGTGTTCGTATTTCGTATTTGTTGTGCGTCATCAGAAGTTGTAAATATTGAATCAAAACCAAGCCTGATAGCAAAACTGCAATAACTGAAATTCCAGAGATAACACCGAATAGCGTTCCGACAATACTTTTAAGACGACTGACAACTACTTGCGAATTTCTTGATTCTAAGCCGTGCTCATCCATATACGCTTCCAATTTACCAAATTCTCCTTCTTTTCCTGCAATCATCACTTGTGTAATTTTTGCTTCGGAACCATCCGAAAAATTAGCATTGGCATAGTTCATAAATTCTTCAGGAACCAATAGCGCTGGAATTTCATTCGTAAAGCCAATAATTTTAGAATCGACCCATTCTTCTTTTTGACCGTTGGAAATTCGCAACTTGAATTTAATATCCAAAGCGAGTTCATCTGAAATTTGAGGTATTCCGCTTGCACTCATAAAGGTATTGAGCATAACGATAAAATCGCGCGGCATAATAATTGGCACAAAACTATCGCCTTCTTTCCATTTCCATTTATCCGATTTGACATCTAAGAATTTTTTGTCAACCGCTTGAATGAAAACATCCGTTTTAAAAGGTGGAATTCTTTTTTCATTGAGCTCTAACCAAACACGAAAATTGTTACTCACCACAGCTTGCACATCTTCGATAAAAGGTTCTTTTTTCATTTGCTCAATTTCTTCTAACTCAAAATCGGTTTTAGTTAAATTCAGTGTACTTGAACTAGTAACTTTTCGTTGAATTACTAAAATATTTGCTCCAATAATCTCGGTATCTTTTCCAAATTCACTTACTCGAAGCAAGTAATGAACCGACGTAACAAGAAAAGTAATTCCAATAAAAACGCCAAGCAGCGCAATATATAATTGCTTTTTATCTTGATGATTGAATAATAGTTTTCGGATCATTTCTTAAAGTTTTATTTCTCTGTTAAATGAAACGGCGTCGGTTGAATTTAAAGTTGTCAAGATAAATCCTGCCTTCAATTCATCACATCTTTCATTGATTAATTGCATACATTTTGAAGCATTTTCAATATCTAAATGGGAGAAAGGTTCATCTAAAATAATCCAATCGAAAGGTTGTAAAAGCGCTCGAATTACGACAACACGCTGCAATTGTCCCATCGAAAGAATGGCGCATTTTTGATTCCATTTGTCTGCTAAGCCTACAAAATCAAGATAGTATTTCGCTTTTTCGCTGTCGAAATTTCCAGTTAATGATGCCTTTAATTGAAGATTATCTTCGACAGAAAGTTGTGAGAAAAGTTGCAAATCTTGAAAAACGACAGCCAATTTTCGCTGACGAATTTCGGTCCATTTTTCAATTGAGAAATCCTTTATCGATTGATTATCAAATGAAATAGTTCCTTTGAAATCTGTGCGTAATCCATAAGTGAAATGGGTAAAAGTTGTTTTTCCTTTTCCACTTGAGGCATTCAAAAGTACTCGTTCGCCTTTTGATAGTGTCCAAGAATTCCCCCAAAAACTTGTGGAATCGAAGTTCAAACTAGCGAAAGGTTCTGGTACAACATTTTCAAATTTCAATTCCATTTCTATCGATTTTGTAGTGTTATTTCAAGAATCATTCCACAAAAGAAATATTTAATTTTTAAATGGAAATGAATTAAGTTTTTAGAACAAATCTGAATGACTGCCCGTTCTTGTGAGAGAGATTAATTTGATTTCTTCATCCTGTTTCCAAATTAAGAGCCAGTCAGGTTGAATGTGACATTCCCAAAGACCTTTGTAGTTGCCTTTAAGAATATGGGGTTTGAATTTAGGAGGGAGTTTACCTGTTGCTTCAAGTTGAATGACAACTTCTTTGAATAAACTAAAATCTAAACCTCTCTTTTTGGCTATTTTGATGTCTTTTTTGATTTTTCCAGTATATTCAATTTCATAGCTCATAAGCCTAATTCGTTGAATAATTCTTTGGTGTTTTTTACTTTAAAAGTTCTTCCAGCTTCAACATCTTCAATCGCTTTGATTGTTTCAGCGTTAAACGTTCGAACAACTTCCACACCTTTTTTATCTGCAGCAGTGATTTTTATCAAGTCAAGGATAACTTTTCCCATTTTGGAATTTTCGTTGATTCTAAGTGTTATCGTTTGCATAATTCAATTGATTTGAAACAAAGTTAAGGAATCTGACTTAAATTGAAAATTGATTCTTTTTAATTATTTGGCGAAAAGGAAAGTACCATCTTTTGATTTCCTTACGGTTAAGATGCAATAACGCTTCAATTCACTAACAAATCTTGTTTTTCAAAATTCAAAGGAGAATATTTATAGTTTTTAACAGTCGCAAATGAAGTCTTTCCGATTTTCCGATGAATAGAACGGTCGAATAAATTCAAGTGCTTTTTGATGCGTTCTTTGAAAATCGAGACATAAAAACAAGCGGCAACAAGATAAGAACCTTGTAAACTTGGGTGAGCCCCATCGCGATGATACAGTTTGCTTTTCTTTTCTGTTACTCGCACTTCTTTCCAAGCTAATCCAACCGGTACAACCGGAATATTGTAATTGTCACTCAGGAATTCATAACCATTTTTTACGTTTTTTGTCATTTCAAAATAGGTGCTTTTTCCATATCCTTTTTGATAAGCCCAAGTCATAAAAAATAGGATTTTTGTCTGTTTGGAATTTGAATTTACTGCTCCAATTAACTTCTCAAGCCCAGGAATCGTTTTTGTTTTAAACGTAACAGAGTCTTTAATCATATCGCGACTTGAACCTTGTAAAATAACATAATCCCATTTTTTCCAAGCTATTGCTTTGTACAAATTCTGTCTTTTTGAATGTCTGTAAAAAGATGTCATTCCTTTTGTATTGGAATAAACTTTCAACGATTTACCATTTAACCTTGCCAATCTTTCAAAGATTTTTGGCATATGATTACGGTATGTATAGCTGTTGCCAATGAATAGAATATTAATTTCTTTTTTCGCTGTTGCTTGAAAAAACAACAATACTGAAATTGAAAATAAAATTATCCATTGCTTCATTTTCTATTTCACTTTTGGAAATGATTCTTCCATCGCTGGAAAATAAACATGCCCTAAAATTAATGGATTAAATGTGAAATATTGACATTTAACCAATTCACCACTTGGCAACTGACACCAAAACTTGTTCATATCCATATTTTCTAAGTCACCAAATTCGTTGCGTTGCGGCTCTTCAGTTGGTATTTTGAACATACGTAATTTATGCACTTTTCCTTTTGTCTCCTTAACCGTTAAAACACAAAAAGGAGTCGTTTTTTTCAGACTATCCACTTGATTTGCTTTCAATTCATAGTTGGCATTATCGAAATGTATTTTACGATAGCTTTGTAAATATCTAAACACATTTGTAGTATCAATTGCAGAAAGTTTTTTGCCATTTTGCGTCACTTTGAAGCGACTTCCGTTTTGTTGAATCGCAAAGCTTCTATGTTTTTCCTTTGGGAATTTCACATCAACTGAGGCAATTTCGTCCATATCTAGACTAAAAATATTGGTGCAAATCCATTTTCGTGGGTCAGCAAAAAAGCGCGGTTCAATCACACCATACATTCCTGAAACACTCATCATCACAGGATAATCACTTTTACCATCTTCAGCAGTTTCTAACAACATAATTTGACCCAAATGATCTTGTGCTGCAGGACCGATGTACCACGTTTTTGTCCATTCTCCCTCTTCAAAAATCTCTACTTTGGTGAAACTCGTGGACATTAAATCGACAAATTTCTGTTGCGATTTTTCGGGCAAATAACCTTTTAATGTAACTTTTGCAAAAGCATCCAAAATCAAAGAGACACTTGATTGAGTGATACATCCACCTTTTGCATCTGTCCATTCTTTTCCTTTTCTAACGATTTCAAAACGATTTGAAAAAGCATCAGAAATGATAATTCGGTCAACTTTATTCGTGTCTTTTACCGCAAATTCGATTAACTCAGAATCGGAATGACCATCTCCAGAAATTAGTTTTTTAGTGTACCAACCTAAAGCTGAGAGTCCAACAATTGCAAGGATAAGAAAGATTATTTTTTTCATTTAAAGCTCTTTGTATTTATTGAGTTATGCGTATTTTCTTTTTCTTAAATAATTCAAAATGAACGCCATAAGTAAAACAATTCCTATTGGAAGCAATAGATTTACTATTTTATAAAAGCCTGCGAACGTTTTGATTTTTTCTTTATCAATTTCTTTAATATCAATTTGGCGACTACGAACATCCAAAACGGAATTATCACCCATCATATAATCGACAATATTTTGAAAAAACTCTTGGTTACCAAAGTAAAGCGGCACATTTCGCTCTGCTAATTCTGGTTCCATTTTCATATCGTTAATTTGATTAGGACGATATAAATAACCATTTCCTTTTGGGTTAGGAATTGAATCATATCTATTCGCTATAAAACGACCATTTCCAACTACTAATACTTTTCCTTCATTGGTGCTTTTTGCTTTATACTTCGAGTTAGGATTATTGGCAAACTCACCAACTAATCGATTTTGAAAATGCGATTTAAAAAATCCTTCAGCCAAACCAGCGATACAAATTTTGTTCACTTCATCAGTTGGATTCGCTACTAATTCTGGATTGTTTCCATAAGAAAGCGGTAGAGATAAACTTACCAATGGTGCTAAACCTGTTTTATTAGCGTTTGTTGACGAAGTTAAAATTGGAGTTAAAGCCACTTTTTCTTGCTTGATAAATTGTATTTCATTGGTGAATTTCAACGAAACTGGCTCAATGTTTTTGGTCATTGGGTGAATAGTCGGTGTAGCAAGTACATGGAAAAACCAAGGGGTGAACGTTTGATCGGAATAAGGAATGACTTTCGGAGCACAATTGACATCCAACACATAATTCTCGTTTACTTTAAGACCATAATCAAAAAGCATATTTTCTAATTTCAAATTTTTGCGCATTGTATGTGTCACGCCTCTAGCCATTAAAGAATCCTCATTCAAATACAAGGTATTCATAAAACACATCAACTTTCCACCACGCATTACAAATTGATCGATGAGGTACAAATCTTTGCTAGAAAAAGGAGCTTGCGGGTCTGCAATAATTAAACCATCAACATCTGCCAATGCTGAAATAGAATCGTTTAAACGCACATCTGTTAGCGCATAATAAGGTGCAAGTAACGAACGAGCTCGAAGTGTTTGATTGGGATTCAATTCACCATGTCCTTGAAGAAAAGCGATGCGTTGTTTCTCTTTTTGAACCAGTTTACGCATATTGGAAACGATGTTGTATTCCAAATTATTCAGTGCATTTTCAATAATATCTGTCATTCCCTCCAATTGGTAAGGACGACCTGGTTTTGATCCCGGAAGAAATTGAACAACTTGTTCTTTCACAATTCCATTTACGGAGTAAGACATTTTAGCACCTGGCCACAACATCATTTGTCGTTGTTCTCCATCTTTTTTGTAAATAATTTCAAGTGGCAAAATTCCACGAGCTTGGTCGTACAACTGAATAAACAGTTCTTGTTGGTCTTCTTTGGAACCATTTTGTGGATTGATAAAATTAAATTCAATTCTATTTCCAGCGATGGATTTAAAATCGTTTAATTTATCCTTTAATGAATTTTGAAAATTTTGGATTTCAGCAGGAAGATTACCTTCTAGATAAACTTGAATACTGATTCTGCTCTCAAATTTTGATTTATCATTTAGAAATTTTTCAGTTCCTTCAGCCAAAGAATAACGTTGATCCTTCGTCATATCGATTCTGAAATAAAGATAAGAACCGATTGTATTGATTAAAACAGCAGCTACAACAATGATTATCAACACTGTCCAATTAAATAAACCTTTAAATAGTTTTGAATTTTTCAACATCGCTTATTTTTTTAAGGTTTTAACAACAGTCAATGAAGCACTAATAAACACCACGATTACAGAAAGAAAATAAATAATGTCACCTGAGTTTATCACTCCTTTTTTAATAGAATCGTAATGTTTGGCGATACCAAAGTTTTGAATAATCGTGTCGAGTGAACCAATTTGACTAAAATTACCAAGTAAGTTGAAACCATCATAAAAAAACCAACACATAAACATCGCTAGTATAAACGCAACAATTTGGCTACTCGTGAGTGAGGAAGCGAAAATACCGATTGCGACAAAAACAGCACCAAGTAAAATCAAGCCGATATAAGAAGTGAAAGTTGCTCCGCTATCAATTATTCCAACAGGTTTCCCTAGATTATACATTGTAATGTAATAAACGATTGTTGGAATAATTGCAATAACAAGCAAAGTCACTCCTGCGAAATATTTTGCGAGAATCATTCCTAAATCAGAAATTGGACGAGTTAGCAAAAGCTCTATCGTTCCTGTTCGTCTTTCTTCAGCGATTGAACGCATTGTAATTGCAGGAATTAACACCAAAAAAATTACAGGAGAAAGGTTGAAAAATGGAATCATATCCGATTCAGCTCCTTCTAAAAGATTGGTGTTGTAAGATAAAACCCAATGAAACAAACCAGAAGCAATCAGGTAAATGATAATAAAAACATAGCCTATGATTGAACTCAAAAAGCTATTTATTTCTTTAAAATAAAGTGCGCGCATGTTAAAATTTAAGCCTTCAAAATTATTGAATTCAATCGATATATCGTTTTTTAATTTTCAGTAACGAATTGTTGATTAAATACAAGATTTTTAACTTCTTGCTTTAGACGTTTTCAACTTTAACTTTTTGAGTAGTTTTTGATAAGGAATTTAGCTCAATTTATATTTAAAATAAAATTCGACAAATGAACAACTTCCTTATTCTTTTAGTTTCAATGAGCTTTAAAATTTTATTTGTGTTGTTTAATCATTCTTTGTTCAAATTATAAAGCGAAACATTTTTAATTCAATGTAATATCCTTTGTTTAAGGTTTAAAAATGACCTTTAAAAAATTACTACTTTTGGTCTTCAAATTAAGAATATGCAACTCGAAGAACAAATCCGTCAACAATTTCAGGAATCACAGCTTGTTTTGGAGCAATTTCAAACAGCAGAAAATTTTTCCAAAATCGCTGAAGCAATTCGATGGATGAGTGATGCAATTAATACGGGAAATAAAATCATTAGTTGTGGCAATGGTGGTTCGATGGCTGATGCAATGCATTTTGCAGAAGAATTGAGTGGTCGTTTTCGTGGTGACAGAAAAGCACTTGCAGCCGTTTCAATTTCAGATCCAACGCATATTAGTTGTGTCGCAAATGATTATGGTTATGATTTTATCTTTTCTCGCTATGTGGAAGCACTAGGGAAATCCGGCGATATCTTACTCGGAATTTCAACTTCAGGAAATTCAACCAATGTGATTAAGGCTGTTGAAGCTGCAAAAGTTTTAGGAGTGAAAACCATTGTTTTAACAGGAAAAGACGGTGGTAAATTGGCACATTTAGCTGACTTAGAAATTCGTGCACCCCATTCAACTTATGCTGATCGAGCTCAAGAAATTCACATTAAAGTGATTCATAATTTGATTTTGGGAATTGAATCGTCAGTGAAGTAATAAGGTATTTTTAAATATAAAATCCTAAATTTGTTCAACGCTTAAAAACGTTATCACAATTACTCAAAACAACTTGAAATTCATGAATAGAATTGACTTTTCTAACTATTCGTTTAAAGCCTTAACAACGGAAGCCAAAAACGAACCGACTTTTGAAACGGCAGAGAAAATAACGCTTAAACCAAGTTATACAAAAGAAGACACAGCTGATTTTATTCATACAAAATATCGTTCTGGTTTTGCGCCTTTTTTAGGTGGACCTTATGCTTCAATGTATGTTTCAAAACCGTGGACCATTCGTCAATATGCTGGATTTTCAACAGCTGAGGAATCAAATGCTTTTTACCGAAGAAACCTTGCAGCGGGTCAAAAAGGACTTTCTGTAGCTTTCGATTTAGCGACACATAGAGGATATGATTCGGACCATGAGCGTGTGGTTGGTGATGTTGGAAAAGCTGGTGTAGCAATCGATTCCATCGAGGATATGAAAATATTATTCGATCAAATTCCTTTGGATGAAATGTCAGTTTCGATGACGATGAACGGAGCTGTATTACCAATTATGTCTTTCTACATTGCAGCTGCAATTGAACAAGGTGTTGATGTATCTTCTTTAGCTGGCACGATTCAAAACGATATTTTAAAGGAGTTCATGGTGCGTAACACTTACATTTATCCACCAACTCCATCGATGCGTATCATTGCTGATATTTTTGAATTCACTTCTCA
>CALPMC020000039.1 GCA_943324565.2 Chitinophaga pinensis
ATTAAAATAAATCCGACTTGTTATTGGAATGCACGATTTTTAATTGCTAAGTTTATAGTGTTCACTTTCTCAAGAAGATATGTTTCGTCTTATTTCTTTTTTAACTCTTGTATTGACTTCAATTTCAGTTAATTCTCAAGAAAATAATTTTAGTGTTGGTTTGGATAAAACAGACATTACAATTTATAAAAAAGGCGGCGGAATGTTGGGTTACAGTATGGCATTCAATGTTTCAGAACGTGTGGAAACAAATCTTCATGCTCGATCTTTTGTGTTGAAGGATAAGCACCAGAAAAAGGTTGCAATTGTAGAATGTGAATTGTGTTTTATCCCATCTGAATTGAAAAGTGCTGTTGTGGACATTTTGCAGCAAAGTGACGAAACACACGAATTTAATGAAGAAAATGTATTAATCATGGCGCAACACACGCATTGTGGACCTGCAGGTTATTGTCATTATGCGTCTTACAACATGTCTGTGCCTGGATTTATCCCTGAAATTTTTGATTGGTTGAGTTGGCAAATCGCTCAGTCAATTATTAAGGCCAATCAAAAAATAGTTCCGTGTTCGATTTCATTGAGTAAAGGTTTCTTTCCAGAAGATTGGGAAGTTGCTTTTAATCGGTCATTGCCAGCGTATAATCGAAATAAAGAGGTGGTTCCATTGCCACATTCTCAAAGAAATAAAGCTGTGAATCGTGAAATGACCTTGTTGCAATTTAAAGGTGAAAATAATTTACCACTTGGTTCTTTGAATTGGTTTGGAGTACATGCAACGAATATTTCAAATGATATCATGGCGATAAATGCTGACAATAAAGGTTACGCAGCGACTTATTTAGAGGAACATTATCTAAAACTTAATCCCGATTATGTTGGTGCTTTTGCACAAGGAACAGCTGGTGATGTAACCCCAAAATTTGTGTTTAATCCAAAACGTCATTGGCAAAGAGGCTATTGGGAAGGGAAATTTCCGGACGATGTAGAAAGCGCAAAGTATAACGGAGAATTGCAATTTAAAAAGGCTTTAGAATTAATTGAAGCTGAAAATCAATTATTTGTCTCTGAAGGCAAAATACACTGCGCTTTGCGTTATTTCGATTTTTCCAACTTATTGATTGATACACTTTATACACATACTTCTGACGTTAAAAAAACGAGTCCCTCATGTATTGGAATGGATATGTTGGGTGGTGCTTTAATGGATGGTCCCGCTGCACCAAAAACCGTTGTGAAATTTGCAAAAGTTTGGATTCGACTATTTAAAGCTTTCGAATTGGCAAAAGCACGAATTAAACACGATGAAGCATCTCAGAAAATAATCGAGAAATACGAAGCACAAGGTCCAAAAGCAATTGCATTAGAAACAGGTAACAAACGTTTACTGGGAGCAAAATACGTGAAGAAATTACCTATACCGAATTTTGTAGACCCTACAATTGCAACTTTTAAATTATATGCTAAACGTAATGCTTTAGAAGAACAAGCTTGGTCACCGCAAGTTTTACCTGTTCAATTTGTTGAAATTGGTGATTTAGTACTTGTAAGTATTCCGTTTGAAATTACCACAACAGCAGGTCGTAGATTGAAAAAAGGTATCGAGAATTTATATGCTCAAGAAGGAAAGAGAGAAGTTATTTTGTGTCCTTATGCCAATTCGTATTCGGGCTACATTACAACTTTTGAAGAATACCAACAGCAAATGTATGAGGGCGGACACACTGTTTTTGGTCAATATGGCCTTGCTGCGTTACAAACAACATTTAAAAAATTATACGAAGTAAAGAGTATACCTTTTTGCACGACACCAGATGAACTTTGTCCTCCAGTTTTTAGCGAATCAGAGCTAGAAAAACGCTTGTATTATCAAAGAAAGAAGTGAAGATAAATGAAGGATTGTTAACATGGAAATATATCCATTACTTTATCCAAGTTATGTTTTAATGATATTCATTTCAAACTGAGTGTAACTTGCAACTACTGATCCAAGACAAGAGATTAATACTCAAAACTCTTAAAGGCTAAAAAAAAACAAGTGGCAAAATGTGTTTTTGCACTCCTATCATCAATCTCTAAAACCTCGCAGTTATTCCGCCCAACACTTGGAAACCTTGAACTGGGTAACTTAACCAGCGATTGTAGCGTTGCGCAACTAAATTATTGAATTGTAAGAAAGCAGAAACGCGTGTATTGTAACGGTATTCAAAACCTAAATTCAAATCTACAATTGTTCCCAACGCTTTGTAGTACTGACCATTTTCTTGTTTAACGTCTTGACCTGGACCGTAAACCAATGCTTGTCTTCCTGTTTCCAAATTTCCTTCTAAGTTCACTAAGAATTTATCGTAAAGATTGTAAGCTCCTCTAACCATAAATTGCAATTGTGGTAAATTCCAGGCAAAAGCTTGATTTTTAGTTTCGTAAGAATAAAAACGTCCAATTCCGTCGATTTTCAATTTTTCATTTAATTGATACGTCAAAGATGCTTCCACTTTCATTTGATTCAAAGTATCGTAAATCACATTGAACTTGTTGCCTAACGAATAAATTGTGTCATTTACAAACAATGCTTTATTCATGATTTTAGCATAACTTAAGTTGACATTGAATGTCATTCGTTTGCTTAAATTTCCTTTAAAACCGGCGTAAATATCAAAGGGATTGTGTTCGTTTTGCAACTGAACATTAGTCAACACAAATTGATTTTCAGCAGCTAAGGAACGGAAACTTGTTTGTTTCAATCCACCTCTAACACCAATAAAAGGAATGAACATATCGTTCACAAATGAGTACTTAACCTCAGCCATTGGGTAGATGTATGCTTTTGCCTTTTCTTGAATATCAATGCTTAACAAAACTCCTAAATTCACTTTCAAACGATTACCTGCTTTCATGGTTAAAACGCCTGGGTGAAAATCAATTATGGTGTTATTTCGCACTAAACCTGAATCAATCGGAGAAATTACTGAGTCTTGAATTCCGTAACGGTAACCATTATAGCGAACACCTAAATTTCCGTAGAATTTCTCCGATTTGTAATTGTACCAAAGTTTAGTTTTAATATAGAAATCGTGGTCTTGCGTTTTCCAATCAGCTAAAGAATCAATAATTGGTTTTTTAGTTGTCAAATAGCTATAGCCCGTGCTGATTTTATAATTCAAAATAGAAGTATCGCCACGATTTCCAATAAACTCAAAGTCACCACCTACTTGCTGAAAACGTTGTGAAATAGAATCTTTAGCAATCGAATCAATTGGAATTCCATAATAATTGAAACCGTCGTTTTTGTAATGTAAACTCCCCAATAAATTGTAATTACTCTCATTTATTTTTCCGAAAAGCTTAACGTCCGTTCTGTCAAAATTTGCTGGTGCATAAGTAACCTTGTCGCGATCTTTCACATCACCGAATGAACTTAAATGCTTTATGTGAGCACCATAAGTATTGGTTCTTGAACGCGTTGAATTAAAACACAATTCTCCAAGAGGCATAATCACTGATCCAATACCGATTTTCGCATAAAATGGATATAATTGTTTCAATTTCTCCGTCGTTTCAACCGTAGCAGCTTCAATGGTGTCCAAGGAAATTTTTGTTGTTCCTTGATAAACAAGCATAGGGTAAGAGGCAACAGGTGCCGCTTTAACAGTATCAATAATTTTTGGAGTTTCCGTAATTCGGAAAGCAGGCTCGATTTGACGATTTCCTGTTCCATCAATTATAACGTCGGCTGGCTGCGCAAAAACGTGCTGAGCGACTAAAATAAAGGTAAAAATAGCTACAAACTTTTTCATTCTATTCGCCATTAATTTCGATTTTCTTTTCTTCTTTAGGTCCTTCAATTGCTGGAGGATTTTTCAATTGCATTAATTCATCCCATAAGTCATTTGCTTCTGTCAACACACCGTCGTTTTGGTCTGGATAAAAGCTAATTACCGATTTTAAAGTCGATTCTGCTTGGAATAAATCATCATTTATGATATGAATGCGCGTTTGTAAAATCAATCCTTTTGCAACCCAGAAATTATAACTTGGTTTCATTTTAACCAATGCTTTAATCTCAGAATCAGCTTTACCATACTCCGCTTGTTTGAAATTGATGGAAGCAAGTGTATATTTCGCTTCAGCACCCATTGCAGTTGTGGTATTTTTCACTAACCATTCAAGTGAAGGTTTTGCTTCAGTATAGTTTGACAATTTATAGTTTGACATACCTTTAGCATATTCCGCTTCAATACGTTGCTGATTGGTAATAGATGGCGTTTCAATGATAAACTTCGCGTAAATAGCAGCTTTTGTAAAGTCGTCTGTTAAGAACGCACAACGCATAAGTCCTAAACGAGCGTTGAAAATAAATGCTGGTTTTGAACCTAATTGTTCTTGTTTTTCATAGTATTTATACGCTTTTGCATAATCCTTTTTGTTGTAATGATATGCAGCAGTTCGTGCAGCAGCATATTCAGAAAAAGCATTTACAGGTGTTTCCAAGAATTTTTCAAAGTTTGCTACAGCTTTGGTGGTGTCTTTTATTCGGAAGTAACTGTGGCCTAGATAATAATAGATCTCATTCACGAATCTTCCTTCTGGAAACTTACTTAAATACAATTCAAATTTTGGCGCCGCTTCAACGTAATTACTATCTTGATAAGAAGCCCAAGCAGGGCTAAAGAAAACATTCTCTTTTTCATCTTTAGAAATATTCGCACATTCGTAGCGATCTGCTAAATCGGCTGCTTTCTCGGGTAATTTTTGGGTGGTGTAAACATCAAATAAGCCTTTCACCGCTTTTTCACAAATCTCTCTTACTTTTTCATTTTCAGCTAAGATTTTTGTGTATTCCAATTCTGCTTTGGTGTAATCCCATTTTTTGTAATATAAATCGGCAATACTCAATTTAACATCTAACAAGTAAGAAGCATTTGGAAAATCCAACACAAATGATTTATACAAACTCAACGCTTCATCATACATTGCTTTTTCAACATAAGATCGCGCTAAGTCGTAAGTACTGTTCATCACATACTTTGATTTTTTATGCTTTGAAATTAATTCTTTTAAAGTGTTTATTTTCTCATCTGCTTGTCGGTCGTAACCATACGATTTTGCTAAATAATAAAGCGCTTTATCGTTTAAAGGCGTATTTAACTTCAAGGCTTCTTTATAGAATTCTATCGCCAATAAATTTTGTTTTGTTGAATAATATCCATCTGCTACTCGGAAAGTTGCATCCGCAATTTTTGCTTGATTCGTTGGTGCAGATTGTAAATAGATTCGGAAACTTTTAACCGCTTCTTCAATATCATTCAATTGAAAATAAGCATAACCCATATTGTAGTATGCATCCACTTTTTCTTTCAAAGAATTAGAAGCGGGCGAACCTAAAAATTCACGGTAAATTGAAAGTGATTTTTCTACTTCATTATTTCTAAAGTGAATATCAGCAATCCAATACCTAGAAAGAGCAACCATCTGTGGGTCAATTGGATATTTATCCACCAATTTAAACGCATCCAAAGCTCCTGGTAAGTTGTTTTTTTGGAACATTTCTACTCCATAATTAAACGCAACACTTTGATACACTTTTTTCAACTGCGCATCTTTAACGGGCAAGTTATCCAATGATTCTAGTGCTTTCGCGAAGTTGCTTGTGTTGGTGTAAACATTCACTAAATACTGATAAACATCTTTTTTACGCGAAGAATTTGGGTAGCGATTCAAGTAATTCTCAAATGCTCTAACCGATTCATCGTACGGATTGATGTCTACTTTGAATGATATAACTGCGAAATTATACAAGGCATCTTCTTGAATTAAAGGAATGGTTTTCATTTCAGAAGCACGTTCAAAGGCACTTCTTGCCGGTAATAATTTATCGATTACCAAATACGCTTCACCAATTTGATACATCGCTATTTGACCCAAACTATCTTCTACACGGGTAACTTTATCCCATTGTTTAATTGCTTTTTCAGATTGATTTGCTTTGTGGTAACAATATCCTAATTCGTATGCATCATCACGTGTCACTTTTGATTTCGCCTGGTATTTTTCCAAATAAGGAATTGCTTCCTTAAAATTTCCTAATTTGTAGTGCGAATTACCGATAATGTGATTAATATCCGCTTCGTTATTCAATTCAGTTGCATTTAAAACAGACGGTGCAAAATCAACAACTTCTTGAAATTTTGCTTGCTTGTGATAAATTTGAACGATGTAATAAGGAACAACAGCACTAAAAGTTGAATCGCTTTTCAGTTTCAAAAACCCTTCTAAAGCTACTGAAAGTGAATTTTTCAAATAACTCAAATGCGAATAGAAATACAAACTTGGTGCTGCATATTGTGACTTGCCATCTTTCGCATCACGAAAAGCTGAAAAAGCGGATTCATTATCTGCGTTTTGCATTGCTGAATAACCTAACTTGAATAAAAATTCCTCTTGTTGTCCTTTATCTACTTCATTTACTGGTACTTTTTGATACCAAACTTGCGCATTGATAAAATCTTCCTTTTGAAAGAAATAATTTCCAATTTCAAAACCAATAACATACTTGTATATATTTTCAGGATACTTTTTATTGAAAGCTTGCAAGAGAGGAATCGCATCATTGTTGAACAATTCCAATGCTGACATTCCTTCGTAATAAAGAGCTTTTATGTAAAGCGGATCATTTTCGTTTTTGAACTGATTTACGAAAGCTCTGAATTCTTCACGAGCTGCGCTAAATTGAGCTTTTTCGTACAATTCTTCTGCCCTGTAAAAAGTAGTATAATCACTTACATACTTCTCGGTTTGCTGCCCAAAAGCCACGCAAGGGAGCAAAATCAATATAAATAACAACTGTTTGAACATAGATTTCATCGCTTGTAAAATTAACTTTATGACTAGCGAACAATTTTCACAGACTCAAAAGTTTTAAACCTGAATTTGTTAAGATAAAATTGTAAAAGAATGTTTAGGTTACATAAGTCTCCGCATTTTTGTACAAAACAAAAAATATCGTGTCGAAAGTCATTACAATTTCAAATGCCCAAATTTATCAGCAACAAAAGTTAATTTTAAAGAACGTTTGGTTGAATTTGGAAGAAACAGAATTTGCTTATTTAATAGGTAAAACGGGTAGCGGTAAAAGTAGTTTGCTGAAAACACTTTATGGCGAAATTCTATTAAAGGAAGGAGAAGGAATGGTGGCAGGATACAACCTCAAACGCCTTACCAAGGAAGATATTCCGTTTTTGAGAAGAAAAATTGGAATTGTTTTTCAAGATTTTCAATTATTGATGGATCGCACTGTTCTTCAAAATATGTATTTTGTGTTGGGCGCAACCGGTTGGAAAGACAAAAGCCTCATCCATAAAAGAGCACTAGGCTGCCTACAATTGGTGGGTATTGAATCGAAAGCGAATGATTATCCGAACACACTTTCTGGTGGTGAACAACAACGCGTATCAATTGCAAGAGCACTTTTAAATCAACCGAAATTAATTCTTGCCGACGAACCGACAGGAAATCTCGACCCAGAAACATCAGAGGAAATTATGCAACTTTTAATTGCCGTCGCGAAAGAGGAAAAAACCGCAATCTTGATGGCAACGCACGATATGCAAATGGTGAGAAGTTTCCCTGGTAGAATTATTAAAGTAGAGGATGGGGAGTTGAAGGAGGTGTAGAAAATATTTTTTATTTAAGCTAATTTCATTTTTAAAATCAAAATTTATCTTTTCAGAAAACACAAAAGGAATGGTTTTAGTTCTAAAATAAGTAGCTAACCCAAAATGCTCTTTTACCTCAAATTTCAACTCGAAAAAGCTTGAAACGTACACTATCTCAAAATTCCTACTTAAATTCGCTCTCTTAAAAATTTTAAAAGCACAATTATAGCCAATGGTTTTCTCAAGTCTTACCTTTATTTACTTGTTTTTGCCATTATGTTTATTCTTGCATTCAATAACAAAGAGTGACGTTTTTCGAAATCTAATCCTTACTGTTTTTTCACTTGCGTTTTATGCTTGGGGCGAACCAATGTGGATCTATTTAATGATTTTCACTGCGTTTTTTGATTATTTGATGGGCTTATTGATTGAGAAATGGCATGGAAAACCTTGGTCAAAAATTGCAGTCACACTCTCCGTTATCGTTAATTTAAGTCTATTAATTTCTTATAAATACGGTGGTTTTATTTGGGACAATCTACACCAATTATTTGGTTATTTACCGTTTGATCGCCCTATGAATTCACTGCCAATCGGGATTTCATTTTATACATTCATGGCCATTTCTTATGTCGTTGATGTATATAAAGGAGATGTAAAGGCACAGAGAAATCCACTGAATTTTTTAATGTTTATTAGTTTGTTTCAACATTTAGTGGCTGGTCCAATTGTGCGCTACAAACAGATTTTTGAACAAACAAATTCTCGCGTAATTAATTGGACGCGAATGAGTGAAGGCGTTACACGGTTTTGCTTTGGGTTATTTAAAAAAGTGGTAGTTGCAAATGTTGCGGGAGCGTTAGTCAGTAAATATTTAGATATTGGATTTAATGATTTATCTTCTTATGAGGCATGGTTTGGCATCACTCTGTTCTCTGTTCAGTTGTATTTTGATTTCAGTGGTTATTCTGATATGGCAATTGGTTTAGCAAAAATGTTTGGTTTTGATTTTGATGAAAACTTTAAACATCCGTATGCTGCAATTTCTGTAGCTGACTTTTACAGACGTTGGCATATTTCCCTCGGAAGGTTTTTTCGCGATTACGTCTATATTCCTTTGGGAGGTAATCGAAAACTTCAGCTTAGAAACATCATGATTGTTTGGTTACTAACTGGACTTTGGCACGGTGCAAGTTGGAACTTTGTTTTGTGGGGATTCTATTTCGGATGTTTTATGATTATCGAAAAACTTTTGGATGGCATTCTTCAAAAAACACCACGCATTTTAAGACACACTTACACCTTGATTTTAATCGTTTTCAGTAGAGCATTGTTTTATTTTACAGACTTCGAAAAACTTAAAACCTTTGTTGTCAATCTGTTTTACTCAAAAAATCCAATTGGAGCAGGATTTCAAACTGATGTATTAGAACACACATTCTGGTTTATATTGGTGATTATTCTATGTATTCCATGGGATGAGATTTTTGACGAAAATTCAAAAGTTCGTATTCAAACGGTTAATTCTTACCAATATGTAAAACCAGTGGTTAATGTTGCATTATTGTTTTTAGCTACCTTACTTCTTGTAAATTCAACGTATAATCCATTTTTATATACAAGATTCTAATGATAAAACAGCTAAATAGTATTTTGTTTGTCCTTAGCATTTTTTTAATGCCTACCATTTATTTTATTATACCAAAAGAAAAGGTTTCTGAAGATGAAAAAAGAAAACTTGCTACCATTCCGAACCTAACAGTAAAGAATTATATCAATGGGTATTGGGCGGATAGTGTGGATAATTACATAGATGATCATTTCCCTTTTCGACAAAAATTCATTGATTTGGCGGTTATTGTTCAATCCTATAAAGGCATTCATTTAGAGCACCAAGAGAAGATTTTTGTTGGCAATAAGAAAAACGAATTACAGCAACATCACCAAGGCAAAGACAAAAGAGCTGATTTGAATTACTTAGCTGATTTTGAAGAAAGTTATAACGGGTCATTGATTATTATTGACGGATGTGTTTATCCAATGGGCGGAGGAAATGTTGCCATGTCAAAACGCTTCAGTAAAATGGTGAATGAATACGCTGAAGAATTAAAAGGTGAAGTGCGTGTTTTCTCAGCTGTTGCCCCTTTGTCTTCTGCTTTTATGCCAGTAGAAAAATATGCACATTATTACGGACAAAATAAGCGAACGCTTGCCGCAATTGGTTCAAGTCTGTCCAGTGATGCTTATTTCTGTGATGTTTTTGAGGAACTAGACAAACACAAAGACCAACGCCTTTTCTTTAAAACGGATCATCATTGGAAACCACTTGGTGCGTATTATGCCTACGTTGCTTTCTGTAAAGCCGCCGGAAAAGCACCCGTTCCATTGGAAGAAATGGATAAAAAGGTAAAATATAATTTCTTGGGTTCTTTATATCAAAAAACATTAGATCCAACTGTTCGTGCAAATCCAGATACAATGGAATATTTCGTTCCAAAAGTTGCTTCTACGGCAGAATATTATGGAGAATATGGTTTTAATAATCCGAAGAAATCCAAAGTGTTCTATCATTCAAGTTCTGGAGGAAATACGTATTCTACCTTCTTAGGAGGTGACGTTCCATTGATGAAAATCAACACCACGACTAAAAATGGGAAAAAAGTTATAGTCATTAAAAACTCAATGGGAAATGCCTTTACTCCATTCTTAATCAGCCATTATGAAGAAATTTGGGTTGCAGATTTGCGCTATTCAAAGCAAAACTTATTAGATATTATTCGCAAAAATGGAATTAATGACATGATTTTTGCTGTGGGGATGTACGCTGCAATGAGCGATGGTACAATAAACATGATGCGACGAATGGGTAAACAAAATGGAGAGTATATTCCACCTAAAAAGGTTGTTGTTGATACCTTAAAATCTGCGAATCCAATTGTTGAAGATACATTGAAATAAATTGAAAATTAAACTATTTCTTAGCTTCCTCTTCCTAATTTCTAGTCCTTTATTTTTTGGTCAAGAAATTACTTATCCCCCTGCCTTAAATATCGACTTAAATTACGCTTATTTACAATTTTACAATAATGATCAACTAAAGAAATTTGCAACTCATTTTGAAAATGTTGACAAGGATAAATTGGTGATTTTACACTACGGTGGAAGCCATATTCAGGCAGAGAATCCAACTACAATTGCACGTGCTAGCTTCCATAAAAAATATGGTTCTGGTGGGCGAGGATTAATGTTCAATTACTCAGCAGCAAATACGTATTCAACAGTTAATTATTCTTCCTCTAAAAAAGGAACTTGGAAATATGCCAAAAGTTTTCAGGCGCGAAATGCAGCGCTTCCGATAGGCATTTGTGGTATGACAGTTGAAACAAATGAGGCGTTCGCTGAATTGAATTTCAAGTTGAAAAATGTTATCGCTCCAGAAAATCATGATGTCTATCTGTTTTTTGAAAATGACACAATTTCTTATGATATTGACGTCTATTTCGACAGCACTTTGGTAAATGCAAACGATCATCAATTACAAATCCAACAGTATGGTTTATCTTTTAAATACAAAGATGGAATTCAAACGATTCGCTTAGTTGTGAAACCAAAACCCAATGCTAAACGCTTCCGTTTTTATGGACTTTCTGTTGAAAATGAAGAAAACTCTGGTGTTGTTTATCACTCTACAGGTGTTGGTGCGGCTGCGTTTCGTTCTGTTTTATTGTTAGACAAAATGCCTGATCAAGCAAGTGTTTTGAAACCAGATATGGTGATTTTAGATTTTGGAACCAACGATATTCTCTCCACAAATAAAATTGATGTAAATCTTGAAAAACAAGTACTTAAATCTATCAATAAATTCAGAGCTGTTAATCCAGAAATTATCATCATTCTAACAACTACCCAAGATTTATTTTATAAAGGAAAACCGGTTACGGCTTGTTTTGCCTTCAGGGATTTGATAGAATCTATTGCGCGCAAACAAAATTGTCTATTTTGGAATTGGTTTGATTTAGCAGGAGGAACAAAAACAATTAAAACTTGGAATGCAGAAGGCTACGCTCAAAACGATTGTATTCACTTAACTAAAAAAGGTTATCAAGTAAAAGGACAATTATTATATGAATCGTTTGAAAACACACTTTGCTTGTTTAGAGATCAGCCAGACATAACAGATTACACAATTCCTGGAAAATTGTACACGGATTATGTGCCAACTGTTGTAATTCCAAATCCAACCAATACAATTGTAGTGGATTCTTCATCAACGGTCTCAGATTCAATTCCTCCGAAAGTGATTAAGGTTAAACCCCCGAAAGTGGTTCCAAAGCCTGTTCTAAAAAAGTACGTTGTCAAAAAAGGAGATACGCTTTCACAGATTGCAGAGAGAAATAGAACTTCTGTTTCCAAAATAATGAAAGCGAATCGTTTACGAAGTGATCGCTTGAGTATTGGTCAAGTTTTGGTGATTCCGAAATAGAATTCTATTCAATACATCTTAACCATCTTTGATTTAACATTTTCTATCTATTCTATCAACATTTTTTTATTTGTGGGAAACGTTTCAAGTTAACTTTGCAATTAAAGTTCTACTATGAAACCAAACGACCTAATTCACGAGTCATCGCTTTATTTACAGCAACACGCTCATAATCCTGTTGATTGGAAACCTTGGAGTCAGGAAGCTTTTAAACAAGCGAAACAAGAAAATAAATTGGTTTTGGTAAGTACCGGTTATTCTGCTTGTCATTGGTGTCACGTAATGGAACACGAATGCTTTGAGAACGAAGAACTAGCAAGCTATATGAATCAACATTTTGTTTGTATTAAGGTCGATCGAGAAGAGCGTCCCGATATTGACCAAATTTATATGACAGCTGTACAATTGATGACTCAACGTGGTGGTTGGCCTTTGAATTGTTTCACTTTGCCTGATGGTCGTCCGATTTACGGTGGAACTTATTTCCCAAAAGACCAATGGATGAACGTATTAAAATCATTGGTTTACACACAAGAAAAAGACCCTGAACGCGTGTTGGAATACGCAACGCAATTGGAAGAGGGTGTGGCAAATAGTGAATTGATTGCGGTTCCAAGTCCAATAGAAAAATGGAGTGATGAGAAACTGCACGAAATGTTAATACGTTGGTCACGCAATTTTGACAATTTGGAAGGTGGACCTTCGCGCGCACCAAAGTTTCCATTGCCAAATAATTACCTTTTTCTGCTAGAATTTGCGCACTATTTTCAGGATGAAAAGGTTAGAAATCACGTTGAATTGACTTTAGACAAAATGCTACAAGGTGGAATTTACGACCAAATTGGTGGAGGTTTTGCGCGCTATTCAGTTGACATGCTATGGAAAGTTCCCCACTTTGAGAAAATGCTGTACGACAATGGTCAACTCATTCAATTGTATAGTGAAGCTTATCGTCATTTGAAAAAAGATAGTTACAAAACTTTAGTGTATCAAACTGTTGCTTGGTTGCAGCGCGAAATGCAAGACGAATCTGGCGCTTTTTATAGTGCTTTAGACGCAGATACCGAGGGTGAAGAAGGAAAATTCTATTGTTGGTCGAAGGAAGAATTACAAAACTTATTGCAAGAAGATTTTGCTTGGGTTAAAGACTATTACAACGTCAATCAACGTGGATATTGGGAAGATGAGAAGTACATTTTATTAAAAACCGAAAGTGACGAATACTTTGCTAAAAATCAAAATTGGTCGTTGGAAACGTTACGTAAAAAAGTAACGCACGTCAACGATACCTTACTTCATGAACGTAATAAACGCATCAAACCAGGACTTGACACAAAATGTTTGACTACTTGGAATGCATTAACGATTACTGGATTATGTGCTGCTTATCGTGCATTTGAAGACGAGGAGTTTTTACTTGCTGCTCGGAAAGTTGGGAATTGGATACTTGAAAAACAAATTACCAACGGAATACTTTATCGCAACTACGCACAAGGTAAAACTTCCATTGAAGGATTTTTGGAAGATTATGCAAATGTTGTTGAGGCTTTCATACAATTGTATCAATTAACAGCTGAACTGAAATGGTTAGAAACAGCAAAACTATTAACTGAAAAAGTAGAAAAAGAATTTCAACACGAGGAAAGTAAAATGTGCTTCTTCACAACAAAAAATTCGGAGTTGATATCGCGCAAAATGGAGCTCAACGACAATGTTCTTCCTGCAAGTAATTCCATCATGGCGAATAACTTTTTGTTCATGGGTCACTATTTTAGAAACGAAAATTGGATAGCAAACGCAGAACAAATGTTGGCCAATGTTTACGACGGAATGGAACAATATGGCTCAGGTTATTCCAATTGGGGATTATTGCTTTTGCGCCAATTAAAAGGTATAATTGAAATTGTTACAATTGAAAGTACAAGCGAAACGCAACAAGCAGTTGCTTCTCAACTCAGTCCCTTCACTTTGGCAACCTTTCATTTAGAAATTCCAAATGCTGAAAATCACAAAAATGATGGAATTTATGTGTGTAAGAAAGGAATTTGTTATCCTCCAGTTCCAACCATTATCGAAATGAGTAAGCTTTTGTAAAAAGGAATTTTAAATTACTTTTTTTCACCCTCAGAACTATTGTAAAATTAGGTTAACCACAAATTTCGATACACTTTTGACGCATCGTAATCTTTCGCTTGTTTTTCTATGTTGAATTGTCTTCCGCTTCCAGGGTCATTTCCAACTCCTGCTAAATAGGCCCAATTTCCCCAATTACTACTTGCGTCATAATCGATTAATTGTTCTTCAAAATAACGTGCGCCAATTCGCCAATCTTGTTGCATTTCATGGATGAAATAACTCGCCACATTTTGTCTTCCGCGGTTGCTCATGAATCCAGTTAAACGCAATTCGTTCATATTTGCATCAATAAAATCGTTTCCAGTTTTACCCAATTTCCAGCGTTCAATTTTTTCAAGATCAACTTTTGGAGACGTGTTGCTTTGACCAGAAATTCCATTAAAAGTAAAAAGTTTATGTTGGTGTTTTTTGAAAATAAAGCGAAAATAATCGCGCCAAATTAGTTCAAAAATGAGCCAATAAGTGGACTCATTAGCTCCAAATTCTGCTTCAAATTTTTTGATTTCTGAGTAAATTTTTCGAGCAGAAACACATCCATTTGCCAACCAAGGAGAGAGCTTTGAGGAGTAATCTCCACCCACTAAACCGTTGCGAGTTTCCTTGTAATTTTTGATTAATTGAGATTCAAATAAATAATAATTTAGTCGTTCTAAGGCTTTGTTTTCACCACCCAAAAATGATAAAACACCTCGTTCATCTGACTGATTTTCTTTCCTTCCTAATTCCTTAAAAGTTGGAATTTTTATCGCCGGAATAGTTGGTGAAATGATTTGTTTTGGAGTTTCAAATACTGCTCGAATTTCGGTTTCTTTTTCAACCTTTTTTCTAAAATTTGTGAATACATCAGGAATATCTTTTAACGAAAAGGGCAAGTCGGTAGCGTGATATAATGTACTTGTACTATATGGTTCAAAAAGACATTTTTGTTTCCATAATTCAACTTCAATTTGCATGTCTAATTGCTTCTCATATATGGCAACTTCACGTTTCGCATACACTTTTCGAGCGCCATATTTGAAAGCAATTTTTGGTATTTCTTCCAAAGGATTTCCGATTAAAAAAATCAAACCAGACCCTAATTTTCGCAAGTTTTCATCTAATTCAGCGATGCTTTCAAACAAGAATTTCAATCGAAAATCGCCAATATTCTCTCCTTTATCGTTTAATTTATTTAAATCTTGCGGATTAAAACAATACACTGGAATGATTGCGTCATTTTCTTCTATCGCCCTGATTAGTGTTTCGTTGTCGTGCAAACGTAAGTCAGTTTTGAACCAAACAATTCCTTTTTTAGTCATAGCTCATTAATTTTGTTTAGATAAACTTCAGCCTGTTTAAGTAAAGCTGTTTTTTGTGTTTGGTCCATTTTTCTCCACACATTATACATCATTCCGATGCGCGGATTGTTGGCTAGTTTGTCCTCATTTCTGTCATAAAAATTCCAATACAAACTATTAAATGGACATGCTTTTTCTCCTGTTTTGAGTTCTTTTTTGTAGTGACAATTTCCGCAATAATTGCTCATTTTATCGATGTAACTTGCTGAACTAACGTATGGTTTTGTACCCACAATTCCACCGTCTGCAAACTGACTCATTCCTCTCGTATTTGTGATCTCAACCCAGTCTAAAGCGTCGATGTAAATTCCTAAATACCATGCATCAATTTCATCGGGATGAACACCTGCTAACAAGGCAAAATTTCCGGTAATCATCAAGCGTTGAATATGGTGTGCATACGCAAAATCCAAGGACTGATTGATGGCTTGTGAAAGGCAATTCATTTTTGTTTTTCCTGTCCAAAACCATTCAGGAAGTTGGGCTGAATTTTCAAAGAAATTAAGGGTAGCGAATTCAGGCATTTTCGCCCAATAAATTCCACGCATGTATTCACGCCAACCTAAAATTTGTCGCACAAAACCTTCAAGTTGATTGAGTGAAATTTCCGTCTGATTTTTTTCCCAAGCTTCAATTGCAGCATCAATAACTTCTCTTGGTGAAATCATTTTTGTGTTCAAAGAAAACGATAAACGCGAATGATAAATCGACCATTGATTTTGTTGCATTGCATCTTGAAAGGTTCCGAAGAAAGGTAAACAATGTTCGACGAAAAATTCCAAAAGTTCTAAAGATTGCGAACGATTTATTGGCCACAAAAACTGTTTTGAATTGACATTTCCTATTGTTTTTACGTTTGCTTTTTGTAGCTCGATTTCTATTTCAGAAGTATTGTTAGAGAATAATAGAGGCAAACTAACCACATGATTCGCTGGGATTTTTTTACGATTGTCAGCATCGAAATTCCATTTCCCACTTACAGGATTGGCGCCATCCATCAAAATCGAATGATTTTTTCGCATCTGACGATAGAAACTTTCCATTAGATAAGTCTTCTTTCCTTCAAAAAATTGACTCAAGAAATTGCGTTCACTCAAAAAATGTTCGCTTGAAACCACGGAATGCGAAATCGATAGCGACGAACAAAAACTCTTTAAATAGAGATCAACTCGGTATTCGTCAGGTTCTTGATATTCAAAACAACTGAAGTTTCCTTCCGTCAAAAGTTTAGAGAGATTTGCTTCAAATGTTTGAAGATTATTAGCATCCGTAAGGCGAATGTAAATCACATTGTGCCCTTTGGACTGAAGTTGCTTGGAAAATTCACGCATCGCTGCGAAAAAGCCAATTACTTTTTGAATATGGTGTGTCACATAGTCTGTTTCTGTTGCCACTTCAATCAGCACATAAACAATTGAATCATCTACGTTTTGAAACCAAGAATGCTTTTCATTTAATTGGTCGCCGAGTATAAGACGTAAGGTTTTGTTTGAATTTTTCACTTGATATCCACTTTATTTTTTCGACATCTATCGCTACAGAATTTCACGTTTTCCCACTCTTTTTCCCATTTTTTACGCCACAAAAATGGTCGTTGGCAAACAAGACAAATTTTAGAGGGAAGATGCTGTTTTTTCGTGCTTTTCATCAACGTAAAGACAAGTTGAAAGCGGAAATGTTTTGAAAAATGAAGTTTAAAAAAGTTAAATCACTCTGTAATTTCTCACCCAACAGGATAGAAAAAATTGCATAAAAAGGTAATGAGCAATGCAAGTGACCAACCTGTGTAAACTTCAATTGGACGGTGTTTATTGAGGTAAAGACGTGATGCGATTGTTAATCCAGAGGCGAAAACTGCTGCAATTAATAACCAAAAAGGGAAAAGATTATGTTCGAGAATAAAAGCGATTAAATAACCAACCAAAATTCCACCTCCGCCAGCATGCATGGAGATTTTTATCCAGCGATTGATATACATAAAGCAAGCAGTTACAATGCCTCCAGAAAGCGGTAATGCGTAGAAATATTTTGGTAAAACATTGTCTGGAGCCTTGTAAACAAAAAGTCCAAACAACACAATACAATAAGCAAACATTACAAGTAGAGGAATATTTCGCTCGCGTTGATTTTCTATATCGATAGTGGTAATAATTTTCTTTTTATGCAAAGCCACAAAAGAAATACCTGGCAAAAGGGCACTGAAAATGGTGAAAATATAGAACAATTGCCATTTTAAATCCACGGGTAATTCATACATTCCCAATTCATTCAAAACCTTTTGTTGTGATTCCAAAAACAAGGTAAGGTATAAGCCATAAACGGGCATCAATAAGGGTAAGAAAACCCAGGAGAAAAAGTGTGCAAAAATCGCTTTCATTTTAGTTCTTTACGCATGCGTGCAACGGGTATGTTTAATTGTTCTCTGTATTTTGCAACTGTTCTACGAGCGATGTTATAACCTCTTTCGTTCAACAAATCCATTAATTTTTCATCGGTTAAAGGATTTCTTTTCTCTTCAGCTTCAATGGCTTCCGATAAAATTTTCTTCACTTCGCGCGTTGAAACTTCTTCTCCACTATCTGTTGAAAGTGACTCAGAAAAGAAATACTTCAACGGAAAGATTCCAAAATTGGTTTGTACATATTTGCTATTGGCAACACGAGAAATTGTTGAAATATCTAACTCTACTATGTCGGCAATATCTTTCAAAATCATCGGTCGTAACTTGGTTTCGTCACCCGTCAAAAAGTAAGGATGTTGATAGTTCATGATTGCATCCATCGTGAGTAAGAGCGTTTGTTGACGTTGTTTTATTGCATCAATGAACCATTTTGCGCTGTCTAATTTTTGACGTACAAAAGTCAGAGCGTCTTTATCCGATTTGGATGATTTTGCTCCTTCAGCATACGAACGTAACATAGATTCATATTCTTTACTGACTTTTAATTCGGGTGCATTTCTACTATTCAAAGAAAGTTCAAGTCTTCCTTCGTTTTCAAACAACATAAAATCGGGGATAATCTGCTGATAATTTTTTGCAGACTCTCGCATTGAACCACCCGGTTTTGGGTTGAGTCGTAAAATTTCATCAATCGCTTCTTTTAAATCTTCGTCTTCAATCTCCAATTTTTTGGCAATCTTATCGTAATGTTTCTTGGTGAATTCATCAAAGAAATCTTGTAATATTTTTTTTGCAGTATAGCGAACGATATCGCCATCTTGTTTTCTTTTGATTTGTAATAATAAGCACTCTTGTAGATTTCGAGCACCAACTCCCGCAGGATCTAATTCTTGGATTAAACTCAAGATAACCGCTACCTCATCTTCTGTTGCTTCAACGTTCATTGAGAAAGCTAAATCATCTACAATTGCTTCTAAATCGCGATTCAGATAACCTGATTCATCTAAATTACCAATTAGAATATCAGCAATAAGAAATTGTTTGTCGTCTAAGTCTAAAAGATGTAGTTGCTCCGTTAATTTTTCCTGAAAAGATTGTTCGCCCGAAAGTGGTATTACACGTTCTTCATCGTCTTTGGAAGAGTTATTTGCTTGTGTTTTGTAATCGGAAGAATCGTCGTCGAGGTAATCAGACAAGTCAAAATCATCGTCGTTGTCTGTGTCGTCATCAAATTCATCATCAGTATTGTCGAAATCATCTTCCTCTTGATCTGCTCCTTCTTCTAGCGCAGGATTTTCTTCAATTTCTTGCTTGATGCGTTGATCTAGCTCCATTGTAGGAACCTGCAACAATTTCATCAACTGGATTTGTTGTGGCGATAAACGCTGTTCGAGACGTTGTGCTAATTGCTGTTTAAGTGCCATAGTAACTTGCTATTTTCCAAAGTTACGTTTAATTGATTATTTTCTGCTTAATGACTTGGTAAATTTCAAATGTTGCTTTGTCATAAACATATAATAATACGTGCATATTTTCTGGATTGTATGCTCCATCTAATTGATTTGGAACTACAAAGCTATAATTGATGTAATATTTCCCGTTGATTAAATCGCTTGCTTCGAGTGTTCTTCCAAAAGCATGATTATTCAAATTTCCTCGGTGAATGTCCCGGTGAATATAGGTTTGATTATGAGAATTATCACTCATTTTTTGATCTCCTACCAATGAATCTTCAATAATATAAACCACAATCGCTAAATCATTCGTAATTGAAGTATTTAACTTTTCGATTTCAACGTGTAAAAATGCGCCCTTCGTTTCTTCATAATAATTCAATTTTGATTGCATGTTTACGTTTAAAACATTCTCCGAAAGTTGAGTGCTTACCATTGATGACCACGAACCTGGGCCTTGGAAGATTGAACCCGTATTGACACGATTTACAGTTCCTCTTGGGTTTCCCGGAAAACCATCATCATTTAAACCAAAATAAAGTCCAATTTCTATTCCTTGTGGATTGGTAAAATCAATAGGATATTCAGGTAATGACACCGTTTGGAAATCTCCTTTTCCATCAGGACCAG
This sequence comes from Chitinophaga pinensis, assembly GCA_943324565.2. Lineage (GTDB taxonomy): Bacteria > Bacteroidota > Bacteroidia > Flavobacteriales_D > Crocinitomicaceae > UBA952. The sequence goes on from CALPMC020000039.1 coordinate 20,094, forward strand.
CATGAATGGAAGCTGTAAAAACACGAGTTGGATTATTCTCATGAAGCAAGTGTGCTAAATCAGCTGCCGCAGGACAAAACACACATTTATGACCTGTAAAATCCTCAATGATAATATTTCTATTATTGTTCGTATTAGGAGAAAAATCAGGCCATTCATTTGCAACGTAGTCGCTCCAATTTCCAGGGTAAAGTGTTGTGTCCAAATCTAAAACGACAACTTCAGGATAAGGGTTTGAAACTCTATCGCAACTTGAAAAAACAAGTGTAGATAGGATTAAACAACAAAAAAATAGATTTTTCATATTAGAAGCTTTGTGTGAAACTTAAAGTTAAACCATTATTTGCTGGCACGAATCGACAAACGCCACCGACGCAAAATAGACCAGCACGTTGACGTCCATAAGAAACAGTAAAGCGGGTTGCTTCGCGAATATATCCACAAGTTATAATTGGATAATGAACTCTTTTTTCAGTAGAAGGATTTCCGAAATTGTATTGATTCATAAAACTGAAAAAGTAATTCGGTGAGATTGTATATTCTAGCAAAACAGTTGCCCAATCGCCTTTATCATTGATTCCTCCTCCCTCCTTTTTACGAAGAAACAAACCTTGGAATTCTGCTCGTATTGAATTTTTAGTGTTGATTTTGTAAGCCATTTCTAAAACACCAATGTGAGAAGCAATAATCCCAACAGCATCATTAGAAATTTTCGCAACATCATTGTTAATGTTGATGTTAAAGTAGCTTACTATAAAATTAAATTGTTTGTTAATTTTCTTGGTAATATTGAAGTTAATGTCTCTCCAATATAAACTGTCACTCTTATCAAAAGGTAGTGTTTTGTAATTCACTCGATTTAAATTCCCAGCGAAACCAGTTGTATGACGAATTGGCTCATAGGTTGTGGAAATATTTGCTCCGATTGTTAAACCTGTTTTACCACCCAATTTTGTTCCTTTTTTGAAGGTATAAAGTACATCAACTTGGTAAGCAACTTCCCCAAGAGGCTGAGTTGCGTATGGATATAAAGTTGAAACTAAATTATAGGTGTGTGTTTTGTTTAAAGAAGGCAAATAGTTGATGAAAACATCTTGAAGGTCTTTGGTTCTATCGGAACGGAAACTCATATTATCAACCGATTTTCCTGATAAAAGTATTCCTAAGCCCTTTTGAACATAAGTTAAATTAAACACACATGCATGTCCCCAGTTGTAATTATATAAATTATCACTTGAAGGATCTTGCTCTTTCTGAATGTATTCCACATCAAAGTAAAGGTTTTTATAATGCAATTTCGTTCTTCCTCCGTAAGCACCAACATTTTCTGGAAGAATTAAATCAGGATTATCATCGCGTTGATATTTACTTACAAAAGAACCACCAAGAACCACGTCTAAAGGAAATTCCTTCATTTTTGGAAAAGTCTCATTGAGGTGAACTTCTGCATCGATTGCACGAACAATTCCATCACTTCTTTCAACACGTCCTTCTCGGAAAGTTAAGCGCTGATAACCATAAACAGATTTTAAAGTAACACCTTTGTATGGTCTAACAATTAAACGAATTCCATCTAAAACATTATCATATCCAAGTGCACGGTCCTCGTACGAACGTAAAGCGAGTCCTGTACCAAATTGCTCATAAATAGAACCTAAAGTTACATCGACAAAATCATTACCATAACCAACGTAGCGCATTCCAATTCCAGTTCCGTCGAAACGATCTGGATAACCTTGAATTCTTGGCAAATAGGATTCTGCTCGCATTCCAGCACGAAAATTCCCATTCGTGTAAAAGACATTCATATACGAATTTAAAAGTGCTTTTTCTGGTGGTTGATTAGCCCCAATTACTGAATCTGCATTTAAATATTGGAATGTACTTTCAATATTACCAGAAAATGAACCTTGGCTAAAATAGTTGAAAGAGCATGCAACAACTAGAAGGCTAACGAATAATTTTGTCATCAAATTTTATTTTCCAGTCAATTTTTTGATTTCTTCCAATAATTTTTCTTCATCTCCAGGAGCATAATTATTGTGAGAATAAACAATATTTCCATCTTTATCAGCTAAAAAAGTGTGAGGAACATTGTTAACCCCCATAGCTCTTTTAAAGTCTCCGTTAGTATCCATCCAAACTTCAAATTCCCAAGCTTTACCATTTACATAAACAGAAACAGCACTTTTTGTTTTTTCATCATCTATCGAAACAGCAACCAAAGTAACGCCGGTTTCTTCTTGCCAATCCTCATAAAGTTCATGGATTGTGTTTAATTCTTTTTTACATGGAGAACACCAAGTTGCCCAGAAACTAAACACAACTGGTCCTTTAAACAAGTCCGATGTATTTACTGATTTGCCATTCATATCCTTCAATTTTACCGAAGGAATTTTTTTTACAGATGCTGTGTGTTCTTCTGTTGTTTGGGAGAAACTAGTGAAAACAAGAAGACCAAAAGCAAGTACTAAACTAATTTTTTTCATGGTTTATTTTTTTGTTTGTCGGGTTTTCAAAAACCTTGCCGAAATCAAAGTTAGAAAAATTGTTACTGTATTAATACTTAACAATCATATTTCTTGAAATTGAAGAATCATCATTGAAAACAATTTTTAATATGTAAAACCCTTGGTTTAGCTTTTCATCAAATGCATTTAAAAATATTGTATTTTCTTTAGAACCTTCACAAGACATTTTTTTTACTACTTTTCCAGTGACATCAAGCAGTAGAATTTCTTCAGGATACTTGTTTGGGTGACTAAAAATAACTTGAAAACTTCCAGTGTTTGGATTAGGGAAAATATTTAGATAAAAATTTTCCGTTTCACATTTATTGAGAACCGGACCATAAATGGTTGAATCTCCATTGATATCAAATTGAATTAAACGGATATAGGATTCCTCAATAGATGGAATTTTTATGTTGTAGGTGATTTTCTCAGTTGAATTTCCTGCAGCGATTATTGTTTTTTCATTTTGCCAATTACTACCATCACGCGATTGTTGTAAAAGAAAATGTGAACTATTTTGTTCGGAAGCAGTTGCCCATTCGACATCAACAGTATTTGCATCTTGACAATTTGTTTTTAGGTAGAGCAGCTCGACTGGAAGGGGGGATCCATTTCCTTGACCTAAACCCATAAAATCACTAAATCCAGTAACTCCAGACCAGGTTATTGTATTTTGTTCAGTGTTCATCGATGAACTACCCATTATTCCTGAGCTATGACAAATTGAACATTGATCAGAAGATTTCCATCCCGATTCAGCACTCCATTTTGCAGGTCGCAAATCAAGTTCTGTCTCCGTTAAACCGTTCGTTAAAAGCGCATCTTGATAATTCAGGGTGATTGAATAATTTGGATTTGTCATATTTTCAGAATTCATTTCCCAATAGTAATTTGTTCTGACGTATTCCATTTGCTCAGCGTCCATTTGTGAATGATTGCCGCTAACTATTCTTCCACTTAAAGTAGAATTTGATTGAATCCCACCTTGAAAATTTACTGAAATCGGCGTATAATTGCTCTGACCAATTGGAAAAAGATAAGTTATATTTGTCGCATTTGTTTTTCTAATTAATTTTCCTATACTCTCCGTTTTAATATAACTTCCGTTTTGGATTGTTCCCAATCCACCATTTAATTGTAAATTTTTACTTCCAAGGACTAATTTACCATTCAATAGTTCCAATGCTCCTTGAATTGTTAAATCTTCTTGAAGTAAAATATCACCACCTGTCGTTGGATTAATAGACAAATTTCCCACTTCGTTGAGCTTCATATAAGAGCCCTTGAATACAATTTTACCACTACCGGTTGCTCCAAGTGACAGACTTGCGCCTGAAGTTCTTAGTATTGAATCCTCAACAGTTATTGAGACACCGTCACTAATAATTAGATTGCCGTTAATCAAATCTAAATTATTCGAAATTGTGAACGATTGCTCAGAGTTTATAGTGGAAGAACTATTTAATTCAACATTATAAACATTTCCAGTAAAAGAATTAGAAGGAATAGTTAACGGATTTTGGTTATGAAAACTAACTTTTGAGTTGGTCAATGACGCATTAATTGAACCATTTGCGGTTTGTAAATCACTACCTGCCATTTGCAACGTTTTTCCATTTAAATCTAAAATACCATTACTCAGTATTAAAGAACCATTAATTTTTAAATGAGTGCCAAGCTTTAAACTTCCTAAAGATTTATTTACAGTAAGATTTAAAAGTGAATTTGTTGTGCCGGGTGTCGTTTGATCAAAATAAATCATACCTACATTTCCTGAGTTATTGAATGTTAAACTACTTGTTGATGACCCAATGAACTGTCCAAGTAATAAAACACTATCTTGTATTGTCAATGATTTCCCATTCAAGTTTAACTTCGACCCTGAATAAAGTCTCAATTGGGAAATAGTTCTTGTTTGGTCTAAAAAAGGATCGTTTGATTGATCGGGAACTGTAATACTGATTCCTGAAGAAGGAACACTCGCAGGCGACCAATTGGAAGCTGTATTCCAATCTGTTGATGTTCCTCCTATCCAAATTTGATGGGCATTATCATAAGCCCCCATTTGCGGTGGATTTGCTCGGGAAACATTCCAATAATCTCGTGAATAGCCAGAAATGGTAACACCATTAATTGTTGCAGATTTTGCATAATCCCAAGGGTTTGCACCTGTAGAATTAGTGAATACAGGGTCTGAATTTAAACTGTTATTTTCTCGTGAGGTTGTTAAGGCCGTTCTCCACGATGCAATATCCGTGTAATCTGAGCTTCCCAAAACTGCTCTGAAATTTCCTGAACCCGTTGAAGAAACATAATGGTTGTTGTAATCTATAGTGGTTGCATTACTGATTAACTGCAATGAATAATGAATGGTATTGGAAGCTCCTCCAGAAATAGAACGGGTATTATTAAAAATATTATTTCGAATATTTCGAGTTCCATTTAAATTATTTAACGTAACACTATTAGTAGTTTGAAGTGTTTTAAAAACACAGTACGTTTTCTGTGTTGAACCTGATGGACTTGCTCCTGTTATGGTTATCGTATTATGATAAATATTTGTGGTGACTGCATCCCATTGCATTTCATATATTCCGTATATCTGACAATCACTTGAAATATTTGTTCCCAAAGAAACGATATTATTAAAGAAATTTGTAGTAACAGGCTTATTAGTTGCGTAATTAGTACTAAATCTACCCACATCATATTTGATTCCGATAAAAACAGATCCGGTATTGGTATTCGAGGCGTTTAAAGAAAAGTTGGCGATGAAATTATTTGATATTTCAACATTATGTGTTAACGTATTACTTGAACTTAAACCTAAACCTAAGTTGATACCGTTATAAGTAATAGCATCAGTAGTATTATCAG
>CALPMC020000040.1 GCA_943324565.2 Chitinophaga pinensis
GAATCTGCAAACTTCACCATATCTGAGTGATTCAATACTTTCAGAATAGATTCAATTACTTCTTTATCAATGCTTTTAGCTGTTAAAAGTAGCTTCGTTTCGTATGTCGTTTTATCCAACAAATTCAAATCGTAGCGCGAAGTCAAGTAAGATCTCAAAATGTAGGAAAGTTCAACAAAATGTTCTTTTAATTTATCTCGTTTCCAAAGTTCAGCTTTCTCCAGTGCATCAACAGCGAGTAAGGTTTTTTGCTTGAGCGAAATTTCGTGAATATGCGTTTTTGGTTTTTCTTTTGAACGTGTTCGCCAGCGATAAATCAAATAAACTAACAATGGAATTAACCACCAAAAAACGTATAAAGTGCCGTAATACAACCAATCTTTTTCTACCGGTGCTTTAATAAACGATTCTTTGATGTCGTAAATATCTTTTCCTTTTTTGTGCGGTATTAAATTACATTGCAAATAAGTTGATGGAAATGAACCTGTTGAATCATTTAAGGTGAAACGTGGTCCTTGTAAAACTACCAAACCACTATCCCAAGCACACAATTCAAAAACGCCCATCCACATTCTGTCTTTTCCATTGACAATGATTGAGTCGTAGAAGCTAACAATTTCAATTTCATTAAATTCTCCACCTTTCAAACTTGAATTTTCATTGGTAATCTTAGCTGGGAAATTGCCCGATAGTTTGCGGAATTTGAAATCGTCATTTTTTTCTAACTTGATTGAATAAATCAATTCAACTCGATTTCCAACGATGACTTTATTTTTAGAGATTCGTGCTTGAGGCTGTTGAGCAAAAAGCGACAAACCATTGAAAAACAATATGCTAAGTATCCAATTTCTCATTTTCTACTTTTAAAAAGTTGAACTAATGGCGGAACTATATTTTCTTCCGTATTGAATAACACATAATCAATTCCAGAACTTTTGAACTTTTGAAGTAAGGCTTGCTCTCGAAAAATAAATTCTTTCTCAAACAATCGTTTCGTTCGTTCGGAAGAGGCATTCACCCAAGTAGTTTGATTGGTTTCAGAATTAAACAATTGAATAAAACCTCGAAGCGGCAATTTCATTTCGCTTTTATCTTTCACTTTCACAGCCACCAAATCGTGGTGTTTCAATGTACGTTTCATATCGTCGATGAAACTTGTATCGTCTTCAAAATCACTTAAAAGAAAACAAATTGCTCTTCGTTTATGGGTATTTCTTAAGAATTTCAAAGCTGCTTTTAAATCTGTTCCCGAATGTTTTGGTTCAAATTCCATCATTTGGCGCAGAATCAATAACACGTGGTCGCGCCCTTTTTTAGGAGAAATATACAGCTCTGTTTGGTCTGAAAAAAGAATTGCTCCAACTTTATCATTGTTTGATAAGGCTGAAAACGCAAGTGTTGCTGCAATTTCGATTTGTCGTTGTTTTTTTGAATGCGTTTCACTACCGAATGCCGATGAACCTGAAATGTCTAAAATCAACATCACTGTCAATTCGCGTTCTTCTTCAAAAACTTTGATAAAAGGAGTGTTGTATCTTGCTGTAACATTCCAATCAATTGTTCGGATTTCGTCACCAATTTGGTATTCACGGACTTCACTAAAAGCCATACCACGACCTTTAAAGGCAGACTTGTATTGACCTGAGAAAGCCTGTTTGGTTAAGCCTTTGGTTTTGATTTCCAAGGCACGAATCGACTTGATTAGTTCGGCGGTATTCACGACTTAAGGAACTTCAACGTAGGAAACTATTTTTTCAATAATATCTTTAGCTGTTAAATTCTCGGCTTCAGCTTCGTAAGTAATTCCGATTCTATGTTGCAACACATCTACTGCTACTGCACGAATATCATCTGGAACCACAAATGCACGACCTTGCATAAACGCAAAAGATTTCGCAGCTAATGCCAAATTAATACTACCACGAGGGGAAGAACCGTAAGCAATTAAGTCTGTAAATTGGTTTAAACCAACAGTTTCAGGTGTGCGTGTTGCGAAAATAATATCGACAATGTATTGCTCAATTTTCTCATCGACATAAACTTGGCGCACTAAATTTCTGAGGCGAAGAATATCGTCAGTGCTCATTACGCGAGCAGGTTTGTGCATTCCTTCTGGGCGAATATTCGAGCGAACGATCAGTTTTTCTTCTTCTTTCGTTGGGTAACCTAATGACACTTTCAGCATAAAACGATCGACTTGCGCTTCCGGTAACGGATAAGTTCCCTCTTGTTCAATTGGGTTTTGCGTAGCCAATACTAAAAATGGTTCGGGCAATTTAAACGTTTCGTCACCAATAGTAATTTGACGTTCTTGCATTGCTTCCAATAAGGCACTTTGAACTTTCGCAGGAGCACGATTGATCTCCTCGGCTAAAACAAAAGAAGCAAAAACAGGACCTTTTTTAACTGCAAATGATTCTGTTTTTTGGTGATAAACCATTGTACCTGTCAAATCTGCGGGTAACAAATCGGGTGTAAACTGAATACGATTAAACGAACCGTGAATGGCATCAGCTAAAGTTTTAATAGCCAAAGTTTTAGCTAAACCAGGTACACCTTCTAACAAAATATGTCCGTTGGAAAGTAGGGCAATTAACAAGCGATCAATCATTTTGTCTTGACCGACAATCGTTTTGCTGATTTCTTTCTTTAAAGCCTCTAAACCAACTAATTCTAATTTAATTTCTTCACTTAATTTACGGAGGTATTCCGCGGGATTCACTGAATGCGCTGTATTGTCTAACATAATGCTAATTTCGTGTGTACGCAAAGGTGTCAAAGATTGTCTCTAAAAAGATTGTTTTTGCTGTTAATTCTTGTTAATCTTGTGGTATTCAAATCTATGGAAAACAGAACCTGTAACGAATGTGGGACAAAATTGTCGGGTAGAAAAGATCAAAAATTCTGCTCGGATTATTGTCGTAATTCATTCAATAATAAAATCAATGAAGACGCGAACGCAACGGTACGAAGAATCAACGCGATTTTGCGAAAAAACAGAAGAATTCTTGCTAAATTAAATCCCAACGGTAAAAAAACAGTGGACGGAATTACACTTGCTGAAGAAGGGTTTAACTTTCATTATTTCACCAATATCTACCACACACAAAAAGGTTCAAAGTACTTTTTCTGTTATGATTTTGGCTACATTAAACTTGAAAATGACCAATATATGTTGGTTCAGAAACAGGATTATGTGAGGTGAAATAGGGGAAAGGATCATTAAAATTAATAAAATAGATGTTTTAACACAAATATTTTAATCACTAATCCAACATCAATAATCACAAAAAAAGGCCAACAATTTCTTGTCAGCCTTCCCAAAAGATAAATCTTTTAAATGTTATGCGTTCGCAGTTTCAATTGCTACAACTGAAACGAAAGAACGGTTGTCTTTTTTCTTGCGAAATTCAACTAAACCATCAGTTAAAGCAAATAAAGTATGGTCTTTACCAATACCTACATTTGCTCCTGGATGATGTTGAGTTCCACGTTGACGAACAATAATGTTTCCTGCAATTGCAGCTTGTCCACCGAAAATTTTCACACCTAAGCGTTTGCTATGTGACTCACGACCGTTTTTCGAACTACCGACTCCTTTTTTGTGTGCCATCGTTTAAAATTTTATTCCGTAATCGGAAGGTTAATTATGCTTTAATATCTGTAATTGTAATCGCCGTAAATTGCTGACGGTGACCATTTCTCTTTTTGTAACCTTTTCTACGTTTCTTTTTGAAAACGATAACCTTGTCACCTTTAACATGGTCGATTACTTCTGCGGTGATTTTTGCACCGTTTATAGCTGGGGCGCCAATAGTGATTTTTCCATCGTTGTCTACCAATAACACACGGTCAAATTCGATTTTTGAACCTGCGTCAGAAGCTAAACGATGTACAAAAATCTTTTGGTCTTTTTGCACTTTGAACTGCTGCCCTGCTATCTCTACAATTGCGTACATAATAGCTTGTTTTTAAATATTAATTTCTAAAATTAGGAGGGCAAAGATAGGATTTTATTCGTTAAGGACAAATTATTCAAAAACTTTTATTCGTATTTATAAGAAGGTGACCATAATTCGCTGTGATTACTCCAATTAATACGACAAACATTGAAGCGATTTGACCCCAACTTAAACTTTCTTTGAAGAAAAAACCAATGATTACAGCTACCACTGGAATGAAATACGTAACGCTGCTTGCGAATAATGCAGAAGACATACGTATGATACCGTTAAATAGAAAAACAGCCATTGCCGTTCCAAAAATTGCTAGGATAGATATATAGCCTAAACCTTCTAGAGCGTGCTCATTTTTTAAAATCACAGCTGGCGTTCCAAAAATGAAAAAAGCGATCAGTGCTGGAAGGAAAACCATTAGAAATGCTAAAGAAGTAATATCAACAGAAGAATAATGTTGCAACTTATTTTTGATAGTCGTCAGACTTACTCCATAGAAGAAAGTAGCCACTACAATTGCAAGTATATGAAAAATACTAGCGTTTAGCGAAACAGATTTTCCTGCGTTAATTAGAAGGATAATCCCAATTGTTCCAATGATTGTTCCGCCAACTTGAAAAGAGGTGATTCGCTGCTTATAAATTAAGAATCCAATTAGAATGGTGAAGATTGGTGTGAAACTATTTAACATCCCAGCGAAACCAGAAGAAATACCAGTTTCAGCATAAGTAAATAAGAATGCTGGAAAAAAATTGCCACAAAATCCCACTATCGAAAAAAATAACAAATCTTTTCTTGTCTGTAATTTCCTTACTGCACGAATTGAAAATGGCAACAAAACACTTGAGGCTATCAACATACGCAACGCTCCAACTTGTGCGGAGGAAAAAATCGTATCGCCATCAACAGTGAACATACCTTTCTTCATTAATATAAAGGAGCTTCCCCAAATACAGGCAAGTGTAAATAAAAGCAACCAGCTTTTTGTAGTGTTTGACATGGATGTAAAGTTAGTTGAAAACTCTTTAGATGAGGAGATTTGATTTTTTACTTTCATCTTTTCACTTTCACCTTTTTATTTTCAACTTTCAGTTTTATACCACTTTTTCCCACTTTTGCGAAAAACTTTGATTTTATTAGCATTTATCAGATTTTTATTACTCAATAAGAAACCTTTTTAATCCCTTATCGTTACAAGTTATTAACAATTTAAAGTTTGGTGGTAAAAAGTGGTAAAATACCATTAATTTTACCCATTACAACGCTATGGCAGGATTAGTAGGAGAATTTGAAGTTAAACTGGACGAGAAAGGCCGGTTTTTATTTCCTTCCGGATTACGGAAGCAGCTTTCTCCTGCGGCTCAGAAAGATTTTATGTTGAATAAAGGTTTTGAGGATTGTTTGACGCTTTACCCATTGACAGAATGGGAAAAATTGAGCGCGAAACTTTCTAAATTGAATTTGTTCATCGAAAGAAATCGCTTGTTCTACCGCATGTTTCATCAAGGTGCAAAACAAATCACTTTGGATAATGCAGGTAGGGTTTTGGTTCCTTCTACTCACGTGGAAAGAGTCGGTTTAAAACAAGAGGTAATGTTGATTGCTTACAACGATCGCATTGAAATCTGGGATAAGTCTAAATACTTCGAGATGATCGAAGCGAACATGGCAAATTTCGCTGAGTTAGCGAATGAAGTAATGGGTGACTTAAACAATGGAGAATAATTTAGAATACCACGTTCCTGTACTATTAAATGAATGTATTGAAGGTTTAGCCATCAAGCCAAATGGGGTTTATGTGGATGTAACTTTCGGTGGTGGAGGTCATTCCAAACTTATTCTTGAAAACCTCAACTCAGAAGGAAAATTAATCGCATTTGATCAAGATGCCGACGCTAACAAAAATCGTTTAGACGCTCCAAATTTCTACTTTGTTGCTTCCAATTTCGCTTTCTTAAAAAATCATTTGAAGCTTTTAAAAATCGATAAAATTGACGGTTTATTAGCTGATTTAGGTGTTTCGTCACATCAGTTTGATGCAGCAGCCCGTGGATTTACAATTCGTGAAGACGCGCCACTTGATATGCGTATGAATCAATTCTTGGATCGTTCTGCTTATCACGTAGTAAATGAAGATTCTGAAGAGCAATTGATTTCCATTTTTAGATATTATGGCGAACTTTCAAATGCACGTGCAATTGCTCAAGAATTGATTTTGAAACGTGCTGACAATCCAATTAAAACCACTTTCGAATTGATGGACGCACTCAAAAGATTTGCTCCAAAATTTAAAGATCATAAATTCTATGCGCAAGTTTTTCAAGCGATTAGAATTGAAGTTAACCAAGAATTAGAAGTTTTAAAACAAATGCTGGAACAAGCGACTGAAATGTTAGCTCCAGAAGGAAGATTAGTGGTGATGTCTTATCATTCTTTGGAAGACAGACTGGTAAAAAATTATATGAAACGTGGTTCATTTGATGGCGAAATTGAAAAAGATTTCTTTGGAAACGTTCAAAAACCCTTGACTGAAATTGTACGACACCCGATTATTCCAAACGAGGAAGAAATAAAAAGAAATACGCGCGCTCGTAGTGCCAAATTAAGAATAGCAGAGAAAAATGACTGAGAACGAATTTGATACATACGAAAATGGCGAAAAAACAGGAACTCAGTCTGAAAACAAGACAAGTTCCAAGAAAAGCACAGGTAAAAAATCGAATGCTTTTATGCAAATATTGAATGGAGAATTTCTTACGAAGGAGTTCTTTCTGAGCAATTTAGGCTATATCTTTTTTATAATGGGTTTATTGCTTGTAATCGTTTCAAAAGGCTATTACGGAAAACAACTCATTGATGAAACAAATAAAACGCAACGAGAATTAGATCAAAAAGCTGCGGAATACATCGAAGCAAAATCGAGATTAGAATTTGTGACGAGAAGATACAAATTGGTAGAAAAATTAAAATCAAGGGATTTGCAAGAATCTCAAAACACTAAAAAAGTAATTCGATTAAAAAAAACAGATGAGTAAGGATAAAAATTTTCTTTATTACAGGGCTTATGCTGTTTATATTGGGTTTGTACTCATTATGCTTTTGGTATTGTACCAAACGGCTTCTTTACAATGGCAAGGTCGTTCTAGTTTGTTTGAAGAATCCGACGAAGTAATCCCTGTTCGTATCGTAAAACGCTATCCAAGAATGGGTGAAATATTGGACGAAAATATGGTTCCATTGGTTTCATCCGTGACTTTTTATGATATCCACATGGATCCAACGGTCGTTAAACAAGAAATTTTTGACGAAAAAGTATCTGAACTTGCTGCTGGTTTGAGTAGAATTTACCCAGAAAAAACGGCTCGAGAATATGAAAATCAAATTCGTAGCGCAAGAGCAAATGGATCGAGGTATTTATCTGTTAAAAATAAAGTTACTAACGAACAAAGAAAACGTTTGAGAGCTTTACCAATTTTCGAACTTGGAAGAATGGAAGGTGGAATTATCGACACAGACGAAACAATTCTACGAAAAAAACCAAATGGGGTTTTGTTAGATCGTACACTTGGTTATTATAAAAGTAAAGAAGAGGCTGGAGAAGAACTTAAAGTTGGAATTGAAGGTGCTTTTATAAATTATTTACGAGGTGTTGAAGGCGAAGAAATCGAACAAAAATTCTCAACTGGCTGGAAAAAAATTGGACAAATTGTTAAAGAAGCTGTTGAAGGTGCCGACATCATTACCAGCTTTGACAAAGACATACAAGAGGTAGCGCATTCTGAATTAGAGCGACAATTGAAAGAAATGGATGCAAATCACGGTTGTGTGATTTTAATGGATGTAAAAACCGGATTTGTTAAAGCAATTGCCAACTTAACAAAGCAAAAAGATGGTTCTTTTGCAGAGCAATATAACTATGCCGTTGGTGAATTAGAAACGCCAGGATCAACCTTTAAACTTGCTTCAATTATGGCAGGGTTGGAAGATGAAAAATTCAAAATAACGGACAAAGTAAAAGCGTTTGGTCGTTACAATTTTGCTGGCGGAAAGAAAATGGAAGATTCCAATCACGGAATTGGTTATGGAGAAATTACAATACAAAAAGCGTTTGAAAAGTCGTCTAATGTCATAGCTCAAATCACGAACAAAGCCTACCGCAGCGAACCTGATCGTTTTATCAAAAGATTAGAGCAATTCGGTCTTACGGAAGCCTTAGGAGTTGACATTGCAGGAGAACCAACTCCAGTTATTCCAAAACCAGGAGCAACGGGATGGTCAGCGCTTTCTATTCCCTGGATGTCTATTGGTTATGAGTTACGCACAACACCTCTTCAAACTTTAGCTTTTTACAATGCAGTAGCCAATAACGGAACTTTAGTAAGACCTCAATTTGTAAAAGAAATTCGACGTTCGGGCCAAATTATCAAAAAGTTTAGTCCAGTTATTCTGAAAAGTAAAATCTGTTCAGATCAAACGCTTAAAATTGTCCAAAACTGCTTGGAAGGCGTAATGAAAAACGGAACAGGAAAAGAACTAAAAGGAGTTGAATTTGAAATCGCAGGTAAAACGGGAACCGCAAAATTAGTAAGTGATAAAGGAACATTTGAAGAAGAAAAAAAGAGTTCTTACCAAGCTTCTTTCGTTGGTTATTTCCCAACTGACAAACCAATGTATTCATGTATAGTTGTGATTTCTAGACCTCGTAAAGAATATTACGGTGCACGTGTTTCTGGGACAGTGTTCGCAGCTATCGCTAATAAAGTGTATGCTAACACCTTAAAATACCACAAAGCTATTAACGAAACAACGCCTTTAAGCTACAATTTACCACAAGTAAAAAGCGGAAATAAAAGAGACATTACTGCTTTGTTGAAAATGCTAAAAGTGAACTACCAATTGAACTACGAAGGTGAATGGTTAACAGCTGACACATTGGCTAAAAAAGTACAATTAGACAGAAAGAAAATTAATAAAAACCTTGTTCCAAATGTAATTGGAATGACTGCGAAAGACGCTGTTTACTTACTTGAAAATCGTGGCTTGATTGTGAAATTAATCGGTTACGGTAAAGTAACGAGCCAATCATTAAACGCAGGAATTCCATTCGGAAAAGGACAACTAATTAAAATAGAATTGAAACAATGAGTTTGCTTTTAGACTTTCTTCCTGCTGTAAATTACTCGCTTGTTCAAGGAAACTTGGAGCAAGAAATCAATGAATTGGTGTTTGACTCGCGCAAAGCATCTGCTGAATCAGTGTTTTTTGCAATTGTTGGAAGTACGAATAATGGTCACGATTATATTCAATCTGTTTATGAAAACGGTTGTCGTGTTTTTGTGGTACAAGAAACAACAAGCTTACCAACAGACGCAACGATTATCAAAGTTGCAAATACCTCGGAAGCGCTAGGTTTAATGGCTTGTGCGTTTTATGATTGTCCTTCGCAAGATTTGAAATTAGTTGGAATTACAGGAACCAATGGAAAAACAACTACCACTACCCTACTACATAAATTATTTACTGAACTTGGTTTCAAATGTGGGTTGATTTCTACAGTTGTCAACAAAATTGGTACTACTGAAATTCAATCTACTCATACAACTCCAGACCCAATAAACTTGAATGCTTTACTTTCAAAAATGGTAGCTGAAGGATGTGAATATTGCTTTATGGAGGTAAGTTCACACGCGGTTCACCAACACAGAATCACGGGTTTAGAATTTGTTGGAGCAGGATTTACAAATATTACACACGATCATTTAGATTATCATAAAACGTTTGCAGAGTATATCCGTGTTAAAAAAGCATTTTTTGATGCATTAGGAAAAGAAGCCTTTGCATTGGTTAATTCCGATGATAAAAACGGAATGGTGATGCTGCAAAATACAGCTGCAAAAAAAGTAACGTATGCACTTAAAACACCTGCAGATTTCAAAGGAAAAGTAATTGAAAATGAATTGACTGGTTTGATTATGACCATCAATAATACGGAAGTTTATTCGCGTTTGGTGGGCGATTTCAATGCATACAATTTATTGGTTGTTTTTGGTGTAAGTCAATTATTGGGAATGAACGAAATGGAAGTGTTGCGCATCATCAGCAATTTAGAATCCGTTGAAGGTCGTTTTCAATATGTTAGAAGCAATGCAGGAATCACAGCAATAGTGGATTACGCACACACACCAGATGCGCTTGAAAACGTATTGAAAACAATTAACGGAATTAGAAAAGGAACGCAAAAAGTATTGACCGTTGTGGGTTGCGGTGGAGATAGAGATAAAACCAAACGTCCGAAAATGGCGCAAATTGCAGCTAATTTAAGCACGCAAGCCATCCTGACTTCAGACAATCCAAGAACTGAAAATCCACAAACAATTTTGGAAGAAATGGAAGCCGGATTGAATGAAGAACAACAAACAAAAGCAATAACGATTCAAGACCGAAAACAAGCAATTAAAACTGCTATTTCTTTAGCAAGCGCTGGGGACATTTTACTAATTGCTGGAAAAGGTCACGAGAAATACCAAGATATAATGGGAATCAAACACGATTTTGATGACCTTAAAATAACAGAAGAACTATTTAACCAATTGAAGAAATAATGCTGTACTATTTATTTGACTACTTAAATAAGCTAAATGTTCCTGGAGCAGGACTTTTCGATTTTATTTCCTTCAGAGCAGCTTTAGCTTTGATAACATCATTGATAATTTCCGTCGTTTTTGGACAAAAAATAATCAATGCTTTGCGCCGTCAACAAATTGGTGAAACAGTTCGCGACTTAGGTTTGGCAGGACAAATTGAAAAATCTGGAACGCCAACAATGGGTGGTTTGATTATTCTTTCAGCGATTCTAATTCCAACCTTATTGTTCGCCAAGTTGCATAACGTTTATGTGATCACGATGATTTTGGCAACTATTTGGTTGGGAGCAATTGGATTCCTTGATGATTACATCAAAGTTTTCAAAAAGAACAAAGAAGGACTAAAAGGGAAATTCAAAGTTATTGGTCAAATTGGTGTAGGAATTATCGTTGGAAGTATCCTATATTTTTCTGATGATGTTACAGTTCATAAACGTGTAGATGCAGATTATAAATTGCAAGCAGATGAAGAATTTGTTTCAGAAGACCATGTACAAAACGATGGGGAAACGTACAAATGGGTAAAGTCAGACGATATGACAACCACGATTCCATTCATCAAAGGCAATGAATTCAATTACAACTGGTTAATTGGTGATTGGCACAAATCGTATGGTTGGCTTTTGTTTATTCCGATTGTGATTTTTATTGTGATTGCAGTTTCAAACGGCGCAAATATGACGGATGGCTTGGATGGTTTGGCAACAGGAACATCTGCAATTATTGGTATTGCTTTAGCGGTACTTGCTTACGTTAGTTCGCACGCCAAATTCGCAGATTACTTAAACGTAATGTACATTCCAATGGCAGAAGAATTAGTAATTTTTATCGCTGCTTTTGTTGGTGCTTGTGTTGGATTCTTGTGGTACAATTCCTACCCTGCTCAAGTATTTATGGGCGATACAGGAAGTTTAGCCTTGGGTGGAATCATTGCCGTTTTCGCGATTTCCATTCGTAAAGAATTATTGATACCCGTTTTGTGCGGAATTTTCTTAATCGAGAATTTGTCCGTAATGATGCAAGTCGGTTATTTCAAATTCACAAAGAAAAGATTTGGAGAAGGAAGACGAATTTTCTTGATGGCTCCATTACATCACCACTATCAGAAAAAAGGATTGCACGAGGCGAAAATCGTTGCTCGTTTCTGGATTGTTGCCGTTTTATTGGCTGTTATAACGATTGTAACCCTCAAATTACGCTAAAAAGTGGAAGGGAAAGGTAAAAATATCGTAATTCTAGGCGCAGGCGAAAGTGGCGTTGGCGCAGCTATTCTTGCTCAAAAACAAGGATGGAATGTGCTTGTGTCTGACGGTGGAAAAATAAAAGATTCTTTCAAACTTGAACTTGAAAATCGAGCGATTGAATGGGAAGAAGGAATGCATTCTACTGAGCGAATTCTTCAAGCCGACTTGGTAATTAAATCTCCTGGAATTCCCGATAAAGTTGCTTTGATTCAATCAATTAAAGCGAATGGAATTAAGATTATATCGGAAATAGAATTCGGAGGTTATTATTCCAACGCAAAAACGATTTGTATTACAGGAAGTAACGGTAAGACAACCACAACGATGTTGACGTATCACATTCTGAAAAAAGCAGGTTGGAATGTTGGATTGGCTGGAAATGTGGGGCAAAGTTTTGCGAAACAAATCGCGGAAGAAAAGTACGATTGGTATGTCTTAGAGCTGAGTTCATTTCAATTGGATGACATGCACGATTTTAGAGCGAACATTAGCATTTTAACCAACATCACTCCCGACCATTTAGACCGTTACGAATATCAAATGCAGAATTATGTAGATTCTAAATTCAGAATTTTAAATAATCAACAACACGAAGATTGGTTCATTTACAACTTAGATGATCCAATTATTCAAACAGAAATAACAAAAAGAAAACCAACGATGCAATTAGCTCCTTTTTCATTGAAAGAAGAAGTTGCAATTGGTGGATTTGCAAAAGAGAAACAACTAACAATAAACATAAAAGAACAATTAACTATGTCAATTTACGATTTAGCTTTGAAGGGTAAGCACAATACCCAAAATTCACTTGCAGCAGGGATTGCGAGCCGTATCCTAGAAATTCGCTCTGAAGTAGTTCGCGAAAGTTTAGGTGATTTTGTAAACGTTGAACATCGTTTGGAATTTGTTGCTAAAGTAAATGGTATCGATTTCATTAACGATTCCAAAGCAACGAATATCAACTCAACTTGGTTCGCTTTAGAAAGTATGGAAAAACCAACTGTTTGGATTGTTGGTGGAGTTGATAAAGGAAACGACTACTCAGAATTGGATGGATTAGTAAGCGAAAAAGTGAAAGCAATCATTTGTCTTGGAACTGATAATCAAAAAATTATCAATGCGTTCAAAGGAAAAATTGAAACAATTGTGGAGGCTGGCTCAGCGACAGAAGCAGTTGCTTACGGCTATCAGTTAGCTAGAAAAGATGAAACAGTTTTACTTTCTCCAGCTTGTGCAAGTTTTGACTTATTTGAAAACTACGAAGACAGAGGAAATCAATTTAAACAAGCTGTAAGAGCGCTTTAAATTCAGTGAAATGGAAGAAGGGAAAATAAAAGGAATTGTAGAAAACAAATCGGATCTATCAATTTCTCGTAAAGGAACATTAATGCCAAAAGGAAAGTTGTTCGGCATGGATGCTTTCGTTTGGTTGTATCCAGGTGTAGAAACGTTGAGTTCAACAATTGAATCTTTTCCTTTCGATGTTGTTTGGATTGGAAATTGTGCAGAAATGGAAGCAATTTTAGAGCAAAACCCTAAATTGGAAACCAAAGTTTTAAAGTACTTAATAATTGGAGAATCAACTTTTAAAAATGATAAATGCTTGTTTTTCAGTGATGTTAATTTAGCTTTGAAATCAATAAAAGAAAATTCTAAAAAACCTGGAATTATCCTTTTTACCTCAACAGATTCCAATACAGAATATACAAATCGTCAAATAAATAACTTTTTAGAATTGGTGCAAATTCAATGAGAGAATATTTAAAATATCTGAAAGGCGATCCAATTATTTGGATTATCACCCTTTTAATGATGGGTTTCTCCTTAGTGACCGTGTATAGTTTTGTGCCTATACTCGTCAAAATTGAAGGAGGTACACCTTTCAGCTATTTATTCAAACATTTTATATATGTTGTGTTGGCCTTCGTAGCGATGTATTTCGTACATCGTGTCAACCCCAAACACATTAGTCAACTTACAAAATTCGGCTATTATCTTGCTATCGGCATGTTGGTTTTCACTTGGTTCTTTGGTGTAGAAGTCAATGGTGCAGGTAGATGGATTCGAATTCCGTTTGTGAGTTTGACCTTTCAATCTTCTGATTTTGCGAAACTTGCTTTATTGATGTATGTGGCCAAATTATTAGTACGTAAAAAAGATAAATTGGACAATTGGAAGGAAGGAATCTTTCCAATAATGCTACCGATTATTGTTATTTGTGGTTTGATTGTAAAGGACAATTTCTCAACTGCATTTATGTTGTTTACGCTTTCAATGGTCTTGTTATTCATCGGAAGAGTCCCATTTTTAAAGCTGACGAGTATGGGAATTGCAATTATTGGCCTAGCAGGGTTGATACTTGTATTGCATTTAAGTTTACCTCAATTAAACATATTACCTCGATATGACACTTGGAAAAACCGAATCACTAATCGAGCAACCAGCGACGAGAACAATCTTGAAAATGCGCAAGCAAACAATGCGAAATTGGCAATACATAATGGTCAATTCATAGGCCAAGGTGTTGGTGATGGAAAATTAAAAGAATACCTTCCTGAAGCATATGCCGATTTTTATTACGCTAGTTTTGTTGAGGAATTTGGACTTGTTTTATCAGCTATTCTTGTTTTAGCCTATCTCATATTATTATTTCGAATTATAAAATTTGCTTTAGCTACTGACGATTTATTTCAATCCTACACAAGTCTCGCAATCGGAATTCATTTGCTATCACAATCAAGTATAAACATGTTAGTATGTACTGGAGTTTTTCCTGTAACAGGACAAAATATGCCCTTTTTGGCAATGGGAGGATCTGCATTAATTATGGCTTGTGTTTCCATCGGAATTATTCAATCTTTCGCCTACCAACTATACAAAAAAAATAAAGAAGAATCAACAGCCGATCCGAAGGCAGATAAATAAATTACTATGATAGAACGAGTTGTAATTTCAGGAGGTGGAACAGGAGGACATATCTTCCCTGCTATAGCTATAGCCGATGAAATTAAGAGAAGAAACCCGAAAGTCAAAATTTTGTTTGTTGGAGCGAGTGGAAAAATGGAGATGGAAAAAGTACCACAAGCAGGATATAAAATTGAAGGGTTACACATTGTTGGTTTTCAACGTGATTTTTCCTTGTCGAATTTATTGCTTCCATTTAAAATCATCAAGAGCTTGTGGAGAGCTAGAAGTATCTTACATAAATTTAAACCACAATTGGTTATAGGCGTTGGTGGTTACGCAAGCGGTCCAACTCTAAAAATGGCAAATTGGTTAGGTATTCCAACTTTAATTCAAGAGCAAAATTCCTTTCCGGGTAAAACGAATAAAATATTATCCAAAAAAACGGAAAACATTTGTGTGGCGTATGAAAATATGGATCGTTTTTTTCCAAAAGATAAAATAGTTCTTACTGGAAATCCTGTCAGAAAAGAGTTTCATGATACAACAGCTACTAAAGAAGAGGCGCTTTCATTTTACAAATTAGATAAAACCAAACCAGTGATTTTGGTAATCGGTGGAAGTTTGGGTGCAAAAACTCTAAATCGTTCTATCGTAAAACAGATTGAATTAATCAATGAGGCAAATGTTCAAGTGTTACTTCAAACAGGTAAACATTATTACGACACAATCATTGAAGAAACATTCAACGAGGATATGTCTAACATAAAATTATTGCAATTTATTAACAGAATGGACTTGGCCTATGCAGCGGCTGATATCATTATTTCTCGCGCAGGAGCTATATCTGTTTCGGAATTAAGCATGGTCGGAAAACCGATAATTCTTGTACCATCTCCAAACGTTTCAGAGGATCATCAAACGAAAAACGCAATGGCCTTGGTCGAAAAAAATGCAGCGATTTTAGTTAAAGATTATGAGGCTAGAAAAAAACTTGTACCGGTAGCCTTGGAATTATTAAAAGATAAAACAAAACAACAACAAATATCAAAAGCTTTAAAACAATTAGAAAAACCGAATGCAACATTAGAAATTGTAGATGTCTGCGAAAGTATTGTGGATAGAAAAAGAAGGAAAGATAAAAGTTGAGAATTAAGAATTTAAAATGTAGAATTAAGAATTAAAAGTGAAGAACTTAATAATTGAAGGCAAGTAGTGAATCGGTCTCCCTTCCGTCAGCTGACGGAGATTAAGGGAGGTGACATAAAATTTAAATAAAAGTCATCCCCCTCATTCCCCCTTCAAAGGGGGAAGCTTAAATCTCACTTCGTTCTAAAGTCAAAAGAAAAAAATGAAAAACAACCTATTAAATACCTATAAAACAGTTTACTTCCTTGGAATTGGTGGAATTGGAATGTCTGCTTTGGCAAGGTATTTTAAAAGCCAAGGATTGAAAGTGTTGGGATACGATAAAACGCAAACAGAACTTACTAAGCAATTGGAGGCTGAAGGATTCGAAATTCATTATGACGATTTAGGGGAAGAACTAGCGGACGAGATAAAAGATTTAAATGAAGCATTGGTAATTTACACACCTGCAATTCCAGCAAAAATGGAAGAATTTAAATTCTTGAAAGCTAAAGAAATAAAGCTTTACAAACGCTCTGAAATTTTAGGAATGCTAACACGAACTTCCAAAGGTTTGTGTGTGGCAGGAACGCACGGTAAAACAACAACAAGTTCATTTCTAGCGCATATTTTAAACCAATCTTCTTGGGGATGCAATGCATTTTTGGGGGGAATTGCAACGAATTTCAATTCAAACCTTGTGCTTTCAACGAGCAGTAATTGGACCGTAATTGAAGCCGACGAGTTTGACCGTTCCTTTTTACAACTTTCGCCTTTTGCAAGTATCATTACCGCTGCTGACCCCGACCATTTAGATATTTATGGAAATGCCGATCAATTCTTGGAAGGATTTCGCCAATATGCGATGAAAACAGATTTAAGTGGCGTTTTGGTTGAAAAAGAAGGATTGGAATTGAATACTTTAGCAAAAAAAGTAACGTATTCTTTAAACTCTTCAACTGCTAATTACAGTTTGAATAATCTTGTTTGGGAAAACAATTTCTTGTACGGTGATGTACGCTTGAAAAATGAATTTTGGCAAAAAGTAAAACTCGGAATTCCAGGATTGCATAATGCAGAAAATGCATTGGGTTGTATTGCACTTTTGAATGAATTGGGAATGTCTGAACAAGAAATAAGAAATGGTTTGGAAAGCTTCTTAGGCGTAAAAAGACGTTTTGAGTTTCATTTACGAACGGATGATTTGATTTACATCGACGACTACGCGCACCATCCAATGGAGATTAAATCCTTGGTAGAATCGATTCGAATGCTATATCCTGGCAAGAAAGTTACAGGTATCTTTCAACCACATCTATTCTCAAGAACAAAAGATTTTGCAGATGGATTTGTGGAAGAATTAAACAAATTAGATGAATTAGTTTTAATGCCAATCTATCCAGCGAGAGAAGAACCAATTCATGGAATTTCAAGTGATTGGTTGCTTTCTAAATTATCCCTAAAAAATAAAAGCTTGAAATCTCCAAGTGAAGTGCTACAGCATTTTTCAAATGTTAGTGAAGGCGTTGTGCTTACCATTGGGGCTGGTGATATTGATCGAATCGTGAAACCTTTGAAAGAAATTTTAACATCAAATAGTTCCAATTAACATGAGAAAATGGTTGAAAATAGCACTTGTAATCTGCACTTTAATTGGGGTGATCGTTGTGTTTGTTAAAGCTTCCGAACAAGAAGCAAAAAAGCAACCAAATCTGCCACAAATTTCAATTCACGTAGACAGTGAAAACGCATTTTTAACCGAACAGGAGTTATTGATACGTCTAAAAATGGACCGATTGATTTTTGAAGGACAAACAAATGAACAACTTGAAATTGACTTGATCGAAGCTAAAATTTCAGAAATGGAAGAAGTGAAATCAGTTCGTGTTTTTCGAGATATTGGAAAGAAATGGTATATAAAAATTGAACTGAGAAAACCGATTGCTCGAATATTCAATATTTATGGGGACAGTTTTTACCTTGATGAGGACGGTTTTATGCTGAACCGATCTGAATTACATACCGCTAGAACCCTTGTTTTTTCTGGGAATATTAAAGATGATTACAGTCGTCAATCAGTGGATGATATTATTAACAATGACTCCTTGAAAAGTATTCGAAAATTGGATGATATCTACCGAATTTCCAATTATGTTTGTAACGATCCACTATTGCAAAAACTCATAGGTCAAGTTTACTTAGAAAAAGACGGCGACTTCGTGTTAGTTCCATTGATAGGAGATCAAAAAATTGTATTTGGTACCGCCTATTCGGCAGAGGAAGTCAAAGAAAAGTTTGAGCGTTTAAAGATTTTTTATAAAGAGGCCATTCCTTACGAAGGTTGGGCAAAGTACAATGAAATTAGTGTAAAATATGATGGACAAATCGTTTGTAGAAAAAGAGGAGAATAACGAAGCGAAAAAATCGCCTATCGTTGTTGGTTTAGATATTGGAACTACCAAAATCGCATGTTTTGTGGGTCGTAAAAACGAACACGGAAAAATTGAAATCATCGCGATGGGTAAAAGTGAATCGCTTGGCGTTGGTCGAGGGGTCGTAGAAAATATTGACAAAACTGTTCAATCGATTTTATCTGCCGTTAAAATTACAGAAAGCAATCAAGAAGGACGTTTGAAAATTGCAAATGTAAATGTTGGTATCGCTGGACAGCACATCAAAAGCATGCAACACCGCGGAATCTATAACCGTAGAGACCGCCATGGTGAAATTTCTCAAAAAGATGTAGATCATTTCATCGAAGACATGTATAATATGGTAATGTCGCCGGGTGAAGAAATCATTACTGTTATTCCACAAGAATATATCGTTGATAATTTAAACGAAATCAAGGAGCCTATCGGAATGCCTGGGTCTCGCTTAGAAGCTAATTTCCATATTATTACCGGTCAAGTTCACAACGTAATGAACATCCGTAAATGTGTGGACAGAGCTGGACTTAAAGTAAAAGATATCATTCTTGAACCAATCGCTTCTGCAGATGCAGTTTTGAGTGATGAAGAAAAAGAAGCTGGTGTTGTATTAGTTGATATTGGTGGTGGTACAACCGACGTTGCTATTTTCCAAGATGGTTTAATTCGTCACACAGCAGTTATTCCTTTCGGTGGAAATATCATAACTCAAGATATTAAAGAAGGTTGTAAAATAATGCAAAAACCTGCTGAAGCATTAAAAGTACGTTTTGGTAGCGCTTTAGCAATGGAAACTAAGGATAATGAAGTTGTTTGTATCCCAGGTTTAAGAGGACGTCCTGCAAAGGAAATTACCCTAAAAAACTTAGCAAGTATTATCCAAGCAAGAATGGAGGAAATTATAGATTTAGTTTTCTACGAAATAAAAAATTCAGGTTATCAGAAAAAGTTAATTGGTGGAATTGTAGTTACTGGTGGCGGTGCGCAATTGCAACATTTAACACAATTGTTTGAATACATGACAGGAATGGATACACGTATTGGTTATCCAAATGAACATCTTGCTAATACAAATAATTTAACTGAATTAGCAAGCCCTATTTATTCAACTGGAATTGGGTTGGTGATGAAAGGTTTTGAAACAGCAAAAGAAAGCGTTAAAATGTCTGACACACAAGATGAGGTTGTAACAGGTCACTCAGATCCAGAAAAACGAGGAGGTTTCTTCGATAAAATATTAAAATCAACAAGAGATTTTACAAGAGATTTCTTTAACGACGACAACAACTAGAATAGAATAAATAAAAATTAGAAATATACCTAAATTATGGAATTTGACATGCCAAAAATGGAGTTTGACTTACCAAGAGATGTAAACTCAATCATTAAAGTAATCGGAGTTGGTGGCGGTGGTAGCAACGCTGTTAACCACATGTACAATCAAGGAATTCATGGAGTAGACTTCATCGTTTGTAACACTGATCGTCAAGCATTAGACATTTCTCCAGTTCCTTTTAAGATTCAATTAGGACCAAACCTAACAGAAGGACGTGGTGCTGGTATGATTCCAGAAGTGGGAATGAATGCAGCAATAGAAAATATCGAGGAAATTAGAGAGTTACTTTCTAAAAACACGAAAATGGTTTTCGTAACTGCTGGAATGGGTGGAGGTACTGGTACCGGTGCTGCACCTGTAATTGCACAAGTTGCGAAAGATCTTGGTATTTTAACGGTTGGTATCGTTACTGTTCCTTTCAGCTTTGAAGGTCGCAAAAGAAGACAACAAGCAGAAGAAGGTTTAGAAAAAATGCGTCAAAACGTTGATACATTATTGATTATCAACAACGAACGTTTACGTGAGTTTGGTAAAAACATGTCTTTATCTGATGCATTCGGACATGCTGATAATATTTTAACAATTGCTGCTAAAGGAATCGCTGAAGTAATATCGGTTACTGGTTCTATAAATGTTGACTTCAATGATGTAAACACTGTATTAAGAAATAGCGGTCGTGCAATTATGGGAAGTGCTATTGCTGAAGGTGATGAAAGAGCAATGGTTGCAGTTAAATCTGCATTGATTTCTCCATTATTGAATGATAATGACATTAATGGTGCTCGTTATGTGTTATTAAACATCACTTATGGTAACAAAGAAGTAATGATGGACGAAATCACAGACATTACGGATTATATCCAAGATGCTGCTGGTGCAACTGCTGACGTAATTTGGGGTCATGGATTCGATGCGTCTTTAGGTGATAAAATCAGTATTACTTTAATTGCAACTGGATTTTCTCCAGCACAAATAACTGATTACGAAAAAGCGCCAGAGCGTATTGTAATTTCTATGGACGAAGAAGGACGAAAAGAAATTACAACACCACTTCAAACGCCTGTTCAACAAGAACAAACAGTAGCTGAACAATTAACACAGGCTCCTTTCTTGAAAACGGAAGAACCAACAATCGATTTAGTTAATTCAACTCCAATCGTAAATCAAATATCAACACCTGTTCAAGAGGAGAAAAAAACATTTGATTTATTTGAACAAACACCTATTCAAGAAGTAACACCTACTTTCAACCCATCGGTAGAAGTTGAAATTGAAGCAGTAGCTCCAGTTCAAGAAGAACCGAAAGTGGAAGAAAAAATAATTACTACGGAGCCAGTTCAAAAATATTCTTGGGACATCGTGGATGTAAAAACTACTGAGGTTGTGAACGAATCGCCAGTTAATACAATTCCTTCTACTTCAGAATATGTTACTCCTAAATCAGAAGATAAAGTAATTATTCGTCATGAATTAGAATTAGAGCCGAAAAGCACTCCTTCGTTTGACAATTCTCCGAGAAAAGAAGTTCTTTCTCCAGAAGAAATGAATAGAAGAACAAACGAAAGAATGTCTAAAATTCAAGAATTGACTACGAAGTTAAAAAAAGCAGAAGGAATTTCTGAATTTGAAAATGAGCCTGCTTATGTTCGTCGTAACATCAATTTGAATTACGAAACACCAAGTACAGAAACTTCTTATTCTAAATTTGGATTGTCTGGAAATGCAGATGGTTCAGCAACTTTAAGAGGAAATAATTTTTTACACGATAACGTTGATTAATGAACTTTACCGAAACAATTAATTCAGCAATTAAAACGGCAATGTTAGCGAAAGACAAAGAACGTCTTGCTGCTTTGCGCGACATTAAATCTAAATTGTTATTAGAAGCAACTTCGGGTGGCAGTGGAGAAGTTTCGGAAGAGACAGCTATGAAAATCTGCATGAAACTTCACAAACAACGTATGGAAACATACGATTTGTACATCGCTCAAAACAGAGAAGACCTCGCTACTGACGAATTATTTCAAGCGAAAGTGATTGAAGAATATTTACCTAAAATGCTTTCAGAAGACGAAGTTAGAGCAGAAGTAATCGCTGCAATAACTCAAACTGGCGCTAGCGGACCTCAAGAAATGGGCAAAGTAATGGGTATTCTTTCTGGGAAATTAGCTGGAAAAGCCGACGGAAAATTAATCGCTACAATTGTAAAAGAAGAGTTAGCGAAATAAAACAAAACAACAACAAACAAATAGTGAAACGCATTCGAAAGGATGCGTTTTTTTTATTAGCTGAAATCAATTAAAAATTTAGTTGAGCATAGTATTCCTTCTTGGAATTACTTCTCTAACTACACCACTGGGATTTTCTACATCTTTATTGTATCTTAGTGTTAAATTAATATGTACAAAATTTATCGTTTGCCCACCAGCCTTTTATCTAATAATAATTCCAATGTTAAATCCATCTAGATTAAACTTTTTTGAAAGCACTTCTTTGATCTTATTAACGAGCTGAAAAACAAGCATTTTGTTCTTCGATTGTTTAATCAAAATTATTTGAAACGTGTCTTTTTAGAATAATTAGAAAAAGCATGACCTTTGATAACAGGGGATTTATCAAAAATTAACAATTCTGATTCTGTTTCTAAGACAAACTCTCTAACAGATTCGGTATTCCAAAATGGACAATTTAACTTATCAACATATAATTCTTCAATTTCATTTTCGGTGCATTAGATTTTAAAATTTTTATTTTTAAAAATTGATTCGTAAGAAAGATCAACATTACATTGATGTATTTTTTTCTGACTAATTTATGCATTCTGATGTCTTCCTAAAAAACGTTTATTCTAACTGAAAAATATGCCTTTCCAATTTGGCTTTAACAAACTTTAAACTTGTTTTATAGGAATTTCTTATTCATTAGGTAAAAGCATATATATAGCGTAAAAAATTAGGGATTGAAATGCACTTTTAAGTTCTCCACTTCAAACAATCCTCCCATCTTCCATCATAATAATCCGATCGGTGCGTTTGGCGAAATCGTCGTCGTGTGTTACGACAAGTAAGGAAAGGTTTTGCTCAGTGGCAAGTTCGCGGAAAATATCGAAAACGATGTTGGTGTTTTTACTATCCAAGTTGCCGGTCGGTTCGTCGCCCATGATAATCGTTGGTTGATTAATCAAAGCCCGTGCGATGGCAACGCGTTGTTTTTGTCCACCAGAAATGCGGGAAGAAATTTTTAGAGCTTGGTCGTCGATTCCTAATAAACGCAATTTTTCCATAGCGTCGTGCTCGATTTCTTCGTTGGATTTTAATGCTAATTTTTTGGCAGGTAACATAACGTTTTCAAGCACAGTAAATTCCGCAAGCAAATAGTGAAATTGAAATACAAACCCAATTTTTTGGTTGCGAATGTGCGAAAGAACATCTGATTTTTGACCAGACACTAGCTGATTATCCAAGTATAATTCGCCTGTGTAATCGGTGTCCATTGTCGAGAGAATGTAGAGCAAGGTCGATTTTCCACAGCCCGATTTTCCCATAATGGAAACGAATTCTCCTTGGTTGATGGAAAAGGAAATGTCTTTCAAAATTTGAATTTCTTCAGGAATCTTGAATACTTTGGAAATGTTTTTAGCTTCTAAAATCGTTTTCATTATTGCCCTCGAATTATGTCAACAGGATCTATTTTTTCTGCTTTCTTGGATGGAAAATAACCTGCAAGAAAGGTGGAAACCATCGCGAAAACAATTCCTATGAGGTAATATTTTAAATCGTAAACGACAGGAAATGTTTTGATTGTTGGCAAAGCTGCGGTTTCAAATTTGGCATTATCGATGATGACAGAAACGCCGTACCCCATCAGTAAACCGAGTGCGCCACCAACGATTCCGATGATAACTGCTTGACTGATAAAAACATAGCGCACATCACGACCTGAGAAACCAGTTGCTTTCAAAATGGCAATGTCGTTCATTTTTTCGTAAATGAGCATGTTCAAAATGTTGTAAATTCCAAAGCCAGCAACGATTAACAAGGTGATGGAAACCGCATACGAAATCATGGTACGAATCGAGGAACCGGTTTCAAATTGTGCATTTGCCGTCTGAATATCGACCGCTTTCAAGCCAAATTGTTCTTCCATTTTTTTGGCGAGAACAGGTGCCTTCGTCATATCTTTCAACTTGATATTGATGTCGGTGATGTAATCGTTGGATTCGCCCAAAAGCCGCTGCGCCATTTTGATGTTGACGTAACTTTGCACGTTATCGACATCTGCCATTCCACTTTGGTATAAACCAACAATTTTCAAGGCTTGGACTTCTCCCGATTTGCTTGTCACTTGGATGTAATCGCCCAATTTCAAGGAAAGTTTTTTGGCAACACCAGCCCCAAGTAAAATGCCTTTTTCGTTTTGTTTTAAATCTAAAATTGTACCTTCCACGATGTATTGATCGAGGCTGTAGAGTTCTTTTTCTTTTTCGACATCGATGCCACTCAATACGCCATTTAGTTGTGTAGAACCACCTAAATAAAAAGATTGTGCTTTCACTTGAGTGGTAACACCAATGATGTATTTTTGTCTGTTCAAATAGGCAATCAATGGCAAAGCATTGTGAATTTTTGCTTGAATTTTCTTTGGTTTGATGGAGTGAACAAAGCGCGTTTTGTTTTTGTAGGGGTGGTACAAATCAATCGGTTGTTTAATAGATGGTTCGATTTCGTTGTACAAATGAATGTGTGGCGTTCGGTTCAAAATCAAGCCGTCTAACAATCCGTTCAATCCGTTCATGAATCCCATCATAATGATGTAGGTTCCGATTCCAAAAGTTACACCAAGCGCTGCAATAATCGACTGCTTTTTGCGGGTCAATAAATGCGTTTTGGAAATCGATAATAGAAGTCGGAATTGCATGTTATTCTTTTGGCTTGTAGATAATTGTGTTTTGGTCGATGCCAGAAAGAATTTCAACAAAATCCCAATTGGAAAGTCCGATTTTCACGTTTACCATTCCATTTTCTGTTTCCACTTGATTGCCGGGTAACAAATAATCTTTTGGAATCACCAACGCTTTTTTCTTTTCGTTGATGACGATGTTTCCTTCTCCCGTCAAGCCCATGTATAATTTTTTCGGAACGCTTTTGAA
>CALPMC020000041.1 GCA_943324565.2 Chitinophaga pinensis
CCTACTTCATGGATAATTACACCCCACATTCCGTATTTTTCTTGTTCGGAATACGTTCCATCAGCCTCAGGACGTCCACCATTGAAACAAATCATTGGGTATTCCATACCTATCCATTTTGAATGTACAGAAATAGCAACAGGGTAGGGGTAATCCACCGTATATTTTGAATAAGTTTTAATTGTGTGCGCTACTAATTTTGTTGAATAACGCTCCCATAAAGGATTTCCTTCTTTCGGATAATACGACATACATAGAACATTTTTCCCTCCTACGGTTACGTTTTGTGCATCCCAGATAAACTTTCTTGAACTTGCGAATGCAAAGTCACGAACATTCGTTGCCTTAAAATTCCAAGTTTTCGTTTGTTTTGATTTATCATTTTCAGCTTTTTCAGCTTCAGGTTGGGTCACAATTAGTATGGGTGAGTCGGATTTTCGAGCTTGATCCAATCTTTTACGTTGTTCGGCTGTTAAAACACTTGATAAATTTTGACATTCACCTGTTGCCCCAACAATGTGATCAGCAGGAACCGTAATATTCACATCATAATCACCAAACGGTAGTGTAAATTCGCCGCGTCCAAGAAATTGTTTGTTTTGCCAACCTGTTACATCGTTATAGACACACATTCTAGGGAAATATTGAGCAACAGTGTACAAATAGTTTTTATCTTTTTCAAAATACTCATATCCTGATCTTCCACCAACTGCCATTCGGTCATTGATGTTGTACCACCATTTTATTTGAAAAGAAATGCTTGTATTAGGTAAAAGTGGTTTTTCTAAATCAATACGCATCATTGTTTTGTTGATGA
The DNA here is from genome assembly GCA_943324565.2 of Chitinophaga pinensis. GTDB lineage: Bacteria > Bacteroidota > Bacteroidia > Flavobacteriales_D > Crocinitomicaceae > UBA952. Next base: position 818 of record CALPMC020000041.1, read on the forward strand.
AGTAGCGCATTTTTTGACCATTCGCAGTTTTGATTTCTTCAATTTTGAATCCACCATCGTAATAGAATGTTTTTTTACGAATGTCACCAACAGTTTTGAAATCTTCCATTTTTTCAATTTCAATTATTTTAGAATCTGAATCAACAGAATAGATATTTTGATCTAATTGTAACCATAAATAGTCCAACTTGTCAGGAGAATTATTAGTGTACGTAATTGTTTCAAAACCACTTAATTTTTGCGTTTCATCGTCAATCGTGATGTTCATTTTATAATCGGCTTTTTGCTGATAATAATGATGACCTGGTGCACCAGCTGCGTTTCTGAATTCATTTGGTGTTGGAAGCTCTTGGTCTAATTGGGCAAATTTTTTCTGTGAAAAAATGCTTACTGAAATTAGCTGTATAAGACATATTAATAGTATTTTTTTCATTTTTCTAGTTTAATAGAGTGAGTGAATTGATTCGAAATAAAATTCATTGTTGTTTTTTGACCTCTAAAAATAAATGTGAGTTTATTTTGTTCTTCTGGAAATTCATTCATCAACAAGGAATATGTAAACAGGATTTCTGTTGTTAAATTAATCGGTTTTGAGCTTAAGAAAAACGTGGTAAGGCCATTTAAACCTATTTGATTTCCTTCTATATTAAACACTACTTTTTTTCCATCTGATAAAATTTGAAGTCCCTCGTTGATTAATTCACCAATGTCTTGTTTTAATTTATTATCAGTTAAAGAGGTTTCAAGGTTTTTATTCAATAGATTTTTCTTTCTGAGAAATTGTTCAAAATCATGAGTAGTTACTGTAATTGAGGACTCAAAGCAACCACAAAAATCATTGTATTCCACTTCTGCGAAAGAAAAATAATAATTGTGGGCATAGAATAAATTTCCATTAACAATTAGAAATAAAATAAGTGTTAACTTTTTCAACATGTTAATAGCGAATATAAGCATTTTATTTTTTTATTAGTCAAATGTTACTAATTGATTAACTATCTTCGTTATATGCGATGGATTTCTAGGATTAATATTTTTTTAGTTGCGTTTTTAACATGGCTTTTGTTTTCTTGTAAGCAAGACCTAACTCCTTGTGAATGTGGTCGAAATTTATCGAAGTCCTTTGATGAAATAGATCAAGATTTGGAAGTAAAATGTGAAGATTACGTTTTAAAATTGAGTAATGATCAACGTAAAATTTGGAATAAAGAAGTGCTTGATTGCACTTTAGAGAAATAAAAAAAGTCCTGACGAATCAGGACTTTCATAAACAAACAACAACAAACAAATCCCTTCTTTAATTAAATTAACGAAGGAAAATCTTTTCTCCTTTAGGTAGTTGTTCGTCCGGAGAAGAAATTTGATTCTTTCTCATCAGTTTTTTTAGCCTTACAGCCTCTTTTTGAGATAGTTCTCGCAAGCTCATCGATTTTTCAAGTACAATTTTATTTTTGGTTCTTGAATACAATCTTTTCGGTTCCAAATAAACAAGATCTCCTTCTTCTAATATATCTTTTTCAGGATTAAAATCATTGTAAGCATGTAGTTGACTTAAAGTAAGACCGTATCTTTTTGAAATTTGATAGAATGAATCACCTTTTTTTACGACAATGTAATCAACCTTATTTTCATGACTTTTCTTTGCTAAAATCAACGAAGAATTGTTCGTACTTATTGGTGAAATTGAAGGACCATCTAGTTTATAAAGTTCTAATTCTTCAATTAACTTGATTAATTCTTCAGCGTATTTTGGATTAGTTGCATAGCCAGCTGCTTTTAATCCATGTGACCACGCTTTATAATCTGAAACTGAATAAGAAAATAAAGATTCATAGCGTTTACGGGTAATTAAAAACATACTATGGTCAATGTACGAATCTTCTACTTTTGAATAAGAACGAAAACATTCATTTTTAGCATCGTCATCATAATAGACTTTCTCACCTTTCCAGTCCGTATGACATTTAATCCCAAAGTGATTATTTGCTGTTTTAGCTAAAGTTGAATTTCCACTTCCAGATTCTAAAATACCTTGTGCTATCGTTATACTTGCAGGAATTTTATATTGGTTCATCTGCTGAATTGCTATTTTTTCATAAACGGAAACATACTCTTTTCTGGATAAATTGCTTGAAGCATTTAAACTAGAATAAACTATTAACCCATAAACAAATAAAATTATAGCTTTCATAACTTGGTTGTTATTAGCTGTAGAACGATAATTATTTTATAAGGTTTCGGTTTTGTAATTAATATCTAGTTTTCTTAAGAAATATTTTTTGAAGTTTACAAAAAGGCTATTACTTTTTCAAGTGCAATACCTCTTGAACCTTTAAGTAGGATTAAACTACTTTTTATGTTCGCAGAATTAATAAATTCAATAGCTTCTTGTGTGTTTTTATATCCAAAAGAATTATGTTTTTGGAAAAAATCACCAACAGTTAAAAATTGGATTTCATTTTCAATGCAATAATCAATGATTTTTTTGTGTTCGGCATCGCTTTCTAATCCTAACTCAAACATATCTCCCAAAATCGCGAGTTTATTTGGATGTTGAATTTCTTTAAAGCTTTCTAAAGCTAATTGCATACTAGAAGGATTTGCGTTATAGCAATCTATTATTAACGTATTTTCTTTTGTTTTTTGAACTTGAGAACGATTATTAGTAGGAATGTAATTTGAAATTGCCTCATTAATTTTTTCATTATCAACGTTGAAAATTGTACCGAAGGTAACTGCGGCAAGAAAATTTAGAAAATTGTATTTACCAACTAAATTTGTCTTTATAATTGGAGAGGTATAACCTTCTTTTTTCCAGATCAATTCAACAAATGGATTCAATTTAACTAAATCTCCCTGAATTTGATTTTCAGAATTAGTTCCGTAAGAAACTTTCTTTAAAAACAATGAACTTGCTTTATTAGTTAAAATTTCGTCATCTCCATTTACAACTATTTTCCCTTCTGTTTGTCGAATAAATGAATATAGTTCACTCTTTGTTTCGATTACACCTTCAAAGCTTAGAAAACCTTGTAAATGTGCTTTACCAACATTGGTTATTATTCCATAATTTGGCTCAGCAATCAAACACAATTCTTCAATATCTTTCGGTTTATTTGCTCCCATTTCAATTATTGCAATTTCATGGTCTTCTGTAAGATTTAGTAGCGTTAATGGAACACCAATATGATTGTTGAAATTACCTTCAGTGCAAAGTACGTTGTACTTTTTTGAAAGAACTGCATTTAATAATTCCTTGGAGGTTGTTTTTCCATTGCTTCCTGTAATACCAATTAACGGAATATCGAATCTTTTCCTATGGTAATTAGAAAGTTTTTGAAGAAAAACTAATGAATCATCAACATGAAAGATAGTTGATTCGTTTGCAAAATCTTTATTATCTACAATTGCATATTTTGCTCCTAGTTCAATTGCTTTGTCTGCAAAAGTATTACCATCAAAATTTTCGCCCTTAAGAGCAATGTATAATGAATCTTGTTTTATTTTCCGAGTATCGGTTGAAACACCTGAAGTTTGATAAAAAAGTTGAAATAAATTTTCCATGAAACAAATTTCAAAAAAAAAGCCCGATTAAATCGAGCTTTTAAGTTTATTTATTTCCTTTTTTCGAATTAGGTCTTGAACTTCCGACTCTATCCATTGCACATCGGAATCCAATCATTGCGGATCCTTTATCTTCATCTAAGAATCTTCTGTTTCCTGGCGATAACCAATAAGCTCTATCTGCCCATGAACCTCCTTTATATACTCTTGATTTATCAGAGATTAATGTAGTTGGCCATCCACTTGAAGAACTATTGATTGAGTTGCCTTCTAAATCTTCATTTTCATGCTCGTTTTGATACATCACTTGTTTAGAATTTCTTCTTCCTTGATTGATGTCATTTTTACGAGTAGGGTTGTTGTAGAAGATAGAAGATTCTAAGTCACCATCTAATGCATCGCGGTAATCATCTTGACGGTAGTTTAAACGGCCTGCATTTTCTTCAACAGTAACATTTCTCCAACGTTGTTTTCCTTTCGTTTCAGTTACAAATTCAGTCAAACCATTTCTTAAAGTTATGATCCATGTTGTAATGGTAGGATCCAAATAATAAGATTGGAATTTGTATTCTAAATATTCTTTACTGAAAATATGATTTGGGTCACCAGCCACAGCAATACCCATGTATGATGGAGGAGCTGCCATATTGAATGCTGGCATCATAATATTGTCTAATAAATTTACAGTTGTAGACCCGTCTTTAATTTCAACCGGTAACAATTTGTTAAACAATACCCTTTCTATATATGCTGAAGCAGCAACTGTTCTTCCTTGGTTACACAACGCTATTGATGTGTCTAATAACATATTTAAAGTATCCAAGAATTCAAATTGTAATCTTTCTTGATCTGTAAATTTGTTTTTATTAGAAACATAACTTGCACTAGGTGTATTAAACTGATATTTTTTAGGGTCTTGTCTTGAATAAATTCTAGAATTCATCGGATTGTTATTCACAATGCTGTCATTTTTAGTTGCCGTAGCTCCTTTAGGTAAGTTAGTTTGATACGCAGAACTTTTTCCTTGTTGGTAAGATGAATTTGCATAAGCTAGGTATTTTACGCGAGCAAACTCATTTACAAATTCTTTCATTCCATGAACGTCATAAACATTTTCAGTTGCTTTAACTGGTTTGTCATATAAACCGTCTGGAACTAATAATTGAGTTTTATAAACGTTTCCACGGAAAGGCATAAATTCTTCGAATACTTCACTTGACATCGGACGATAAACATCCATTACCCATTCTGAAACGTTACCAGCCATGTGATATAAACCGTAATCATTTGGCCAGAAATCATCAACACGAACAGTAATGTCGCCCCCATCATTCAAATTTCCAGCAACACCCATCATATCACCTTTGCCTCTAACAAAGTTCGCTTGAATTGCTCCTGCAAATTGTTGTTCAGCTTGTCTAACATAGTGACCATCCCAAGGATAAATTCTTCTATCATTAATGTTTTCTGAATTTGGATCTAGGTTTCCAATCAAACCAAGCGCGGCAAATTCCCATTCAGCTTCTGTTGGAAGGCGATAATTTGGTAATAAAATCCCATCTTCTATTTTAACTGGTCTTGAACCTAAACGCCCACTTTCAACATTTGCCATAACTGGATCAAAATTTTCAAGTTGGTATGGGTCTCTGGGGATACCGCGACCAGTTTTTTTATCTAAAGGAATTTTCTTTGTTCCGTTATCTAAGGTATAACCACCTTTTGCAACACCATTTTCGTCAACTGTACCTGTTTCAGTATTATATGCTCCATTCAAATAGTTTTCTGTACTAAACATGTTTTGAGGAGTTGAAACCATTTTCTGGAAATCTTTTTGAGGTGAATTTGCTGCCCCTACATCTCCCATGTCACTACCACCTTTATAGGTGTTTAAGTGATTAGAGTTATCAGAGAAATGCCATTTAATAACACCTTCACGAACTAAAATTGATTCATTTACACGGTCAGTTCTCCACTTGCAGAAGTCGTTTGCTTGTAACCAAGATACTCCAACAACTGGGTAATCACGGTAAGATGGATGACGTAAATAGTAAGTCACATACTTTTCTCTATAACCTAATGCTGTTCTCCAAGCTAATGTATCAGGCAATGATTTCTTATAAACATGCGGGTAAGTTTTGTAGTAAACACGTTTCATCCAATACATGTATTCTAACCAATGCAGGTTTGTTACTTCAGTTCTATCCAAATAGAAAGAAGATACAGATACACGAGCTGCTCTTGCATTCCAATCATACATAACATCTTGCTCTGTGCTACCCATTGTGAAAGTTCCACCTTCAATCATTACTAGACCAGGTCCTGTTTCTTGTTCTCTGGCATCGAATTTTTCGAAACCACCATTTTCATAGTTGTTGTATTCCCAACCTGTTGAAGAGGAAGTTTCTTTGGCACATGATGAAATTAGCACCAATCCAATTAGTGTTAATCCAAATAAATTTAACTTAGTTATTTTCATAATATGATGTCTAGTTGTAGAAAATAAATTCAAAAACATTAAAAAGTTACAAACTATTTATAATTTTAAAAAGATGGACAAGAAATTTTTCTGAAATTCTTGGATTTCTTTTTACATTTTAGGTTTAGCCCCATTGAAACTTCGTGAGAACCTCCAGAGATACCATTTCCTAATTTAGATACTGTTAAATCGTAACTGTATCCAATTTTAAATTTTTCAGTTGTTATACCAAAACAAAGAATAAACGCATCTCTATTTCTGTACCAAGCACCAACTGTAAAATTTCCATATTTTATATATGTACCAATACTTAACTCTTGAAAACCATTTTGATATTGGTAAATAATGTTAGGCATAATGCTAGTTGTACTAGCATAACGACCTTTTGAGCCTATTGCAATATCAGCTCCTGCATGTCCAGTGAATCGCATTGGTAAACGAGATTGACCTAGAATCATGGATTCATCTGGACGATTTAAATGATGAACTGCCCCACCAAAATAAAAACCTTTACCAAATCCAACAAAACCTGCAGATGCATCAAAAAATCCTCTTCTTCCGTTTCCTCTTGGAACATCACCAGTCTGATATATAAAACCTCGACGTTGATCAATCATATCACCGAAAGTCAATTTATCCCAATCTAAAAACTTTTGAAAATAAGCAGCTCTTGCTCCAAACATTAAAGAAAATTTACGATTTACTTTTAAATTGTAAGAGTAAACTCCTCCAATCATAGTTGTTTGTATAGTTCCTTGCCCTTGTTGGTCGTGCAACGCAATAATTCCAATTCCACCAGAAATACTTTTTGCATACGTATCGAACGCCGCACTGTAAGTAACATAATTTCCAGTTAGCTGAGGCCATTCATTTCTGTAGTTTAATGCAATCCTTGGACAACCAGTAGAACCAGCTAGAGCAGGATTTAAGTAAATAGGATTTGAATAGAACTGAGTAAATGTAGGGTCTTGAGACCAACTTGCATTACCAAGTGATGCAATGAATATCATTGCTAATATAAATAATTTAGAGCCGTATGTCTTCACAAACTTAGGTTTAAGCACGAACAATCTTAACGAGATTTTGGTTTTAAGGTTACAAATATCGAATATTTATTGAAATAAAAAAGATGTTTAATCGTTTTTTCTTTATTCATGCTCGAAAACACACTAAACTATGCATTATAAAAAAATCATAATTATATTTATTTCATTTCTAAATCACATAGGTTTTGCGCAAGAGATTGAATATAATTTAAAGTGGCAGCAGCAAACTCTAGTTAACGAATCAGGTGAAAGTATTGTCTATCCTGAAGTTAAAGAGTGTGGACTTGATAATGGTGTGCCTTATTTTTATTCAAAAGAAGAAGTGAAATTTAAAAATGCTAACGTAAAAATTAAAAGCGTTGATTTTGAATTAGCTCCTGAGGTAGACAAAAAACATTTATCATTAATAAATTACAACCCTTCAGAAAACATAAGTATTTCTTATAAAGTTACGTCTGCAGGAAATCAAAATTATTTTGTTGTTCACGCAATTCCTTACAAAAAAATTAATAATCAGTTATTTAGATTGAAAAGTATTTCATTTGAAGTAACAAAAACAGAAGCCAATTCAATTCAAAAAGATTTTGTTGAAAATTCAGTATTACGTGAAGGTTCTGGGACTTGGTTTAAAATTTCTGTTAAAAAAGATGGAATCTATAAAATAGACAAAGCATTTTTAGAATCTTGTGGAATCAGTACAGCTGGGTTAAATCCAAATCATATCCATATTTACGGGAATGGAGATGGTGTAATTCAAGAATTGAATTCAATATATAGACCTGATGATTTAATAAATAATGCAATTTTTATTAATGGTGACCAAGACGGTAGTTTTGATGCGAATGATTATATCTTGTTTAATGCTTGGGGTCCACACAAATGGTATCCAAATGGTACAGCTGAATTCGAGCAACGCAGAAATCCATACTCTGATTATTCATCTTACTTTATAAATATCAATTCAGCCGTTTCTCCAAACAGAATTTCTACTTTGCCTTTGAATGACAACAATGCCGATACAACTTTTACAAATTATGATTTCAGAGATGTTTATGAAAATGATATTTTAAATTTAGTTAGTGGAGGTCAACGGTGGTATGGTGAATTATTCGATGTTGAGCTCGAAAGAACTATTAATTTTTCAATTCCAAATATTGACACTGCCCCTATTCGTTTTAAGTCTGCAATGGCTTCAAATGCTGCATCTTCAGCTGGAACAAGCCAACGATTTTCAGTAAACAGTCAGACTTTGTTAGATGAATTATTACCAGGAACAGGCGGTACAGATTTCTCTAGATCAACTAAATCATTCAGCTTAGTGAATCCACCATCAACAATTCCGCTAAAAATTTCTGTCACAAGGAATAATCCAAATATGTTAACTTACTTGGATAGAATTCTTTTAAACACGAAAAGAAAATTAGTTTTTTATGGAACTCAATTTGGTTTTAGATCATTAATTATCAATCAACCAACTAAGGTTGCAGCTTATACTATTACTAGTTTTCCAAGTAATGGTTTTGTTTGGGATGTATCAGATAGACAGCAACCTAAAAGAATAAGTGGAGTGCTTGCAGGCTCAAATTTCACTTTTAAAACAAGTTTGGAGTATAAAGAATTTGTGGTGTCAAATGGTTCTTCATTTTTTACTCCTGAATTGGTTGGACCTTTGGCTAATCAAAATTTGCACGGTTTATCTCAAGTAGATTATTTAATTGTAACACATTCTGATTTTATCTCTCAAGCTAACCGCCTTGCAGATTTACATCGTGAGGAAGGCTTGACAGTTCACGTGGTTACTACTGATGCAATTTTTAATGAATTTAGTTCTGGTGCCAAAGATGCAGGCGCAATTCGAATGTTCGCTAAAATGTTTTATGATCGAGGAGCTTTGAATCCTTCAACTAAACCTAAGTATTTACTGCTTTTTGGAGATGGAACTTACGATCCAAAAGATAGAGTTTCAAACAACAATAATTACGTCCTAACTTACCAAGTTGATAATAGTGAAAATCATATTTCAGCTTTAGTTACAGATGATTTCTTCGGAATGCTAGATGACAACGAGTCAATTGAATCTACAGATATGTTAGATATTGGAATTGGTAGAATTTTGGCAAGCAACCAAACTCAAGCTAAACAACAAGTTGACAAAATTGAACATTACATAAAAAATGGGTCAAGTTTGTTTGCAAATCAAGGCGCTTCTTGTTGTTTGGGAGATAATAGTGCAAATACGTATGGAGATTGGCGATTAAAATATGTACAAGTTGCTGATGATGAAGAAGGTGCTTATTTTTTGAAATATGATACTGAACCTCAGTACAATTGGGTTAAAAAGAACCATAGAGAAATGAATTGCGATAAACTTTATATGGATGCTTTTCCGCAGCAAACTTCTGCAGGTGGTCAGCGATATCCAGATGTTTTCAACGCTATTACTGATCGTGTACAACGTGGAGCATTAATTGTAAATTATGTTGGTCACGGTGGAGAAGTTGGACTTGCAGAAGAAAGAGTGGTTACGATTCCTCAGATTCAATCTTGGAATAACATCAATGCTATGAATTTATTCGTTTCAGCAACTTGTGAATTCACAAAGTATGATGATCCATCAAGAGTTTCTGCAGGTGAATGGGCATCTTTAAATCCAAATGGAGCAGCAATTGCTTTAATGACAACAACTCGTTCTGTTTACTTCGGTGTAAATTCAAATACAGGTTTAGCTTTTTACAGAAATGTTTTTCAACGTGACGCTCAAGGAAATCCAAGAACCTTTGGAGAGATAGTTCAAAGAACCAAAAATGAGGCAGGAAATAGTGATAATAAAAGAAGTTTTACTTTGATTGGTGATCCAGCCTTAAAAATTGCTCTTCCGAAATTTAAAATTGTTACAGATAGCATAAATGGTAAAAATCCTTTGGTTCAGATAGACACTTTAAAAGCTTTAAGTAAAGTAACTATCAAAGGACATTTGGAAAATTTCAATGGTGATATCTTGAATAATTTCACTGGAATTGTTGTACCTTCTATTTTTGATAAAATAAAAATACAAAAAACCTTAGGGCAAGACCCAACATCACCTGAAATCAATTATGAACTACAAAGAAACATCGTTTACAAAGGAAAAGCTTCTATCAATGCTGGTTATTTTGATTTTTCATTTGTTGTTCCGAAAGATATTGCATTAAACTTCGGTGATGGAAAAATCAGCTATTATGCTTTTAATGATAACGACGATGCTTTTGGTTATGATACAACTTTTTTAATTGGAGGAATAGATCCAAACGGTATTGTTGATAATCAAGGTCCTACTTTAGAGGCATTTATGAATGATGAAAAATTTATAAATAGAAGCGTAACAGACTCTGAACCTGTACTTTTATTAAAAGCATTCGACGAAAATGGAATTAACACTGTTGGAAATGGAATTGGTCACGACATTTTAGCTGTTTTAGATGGTGATATTGCAAATCCAATTAATCTAAATGATTTTTATGTTTCTGAATTAGATAATTTCCAAAGAGGTGAAATTAGGTATCAACTTAGAAATTTGGAGAAAGGAAAGCATACCTTAGAAATTAAAGTTTGGGATGTAAATAATAATTCTTCCACTGTTATTATTGATTTTGTTGTTCAAGAAAAAGAAGAACCTAAATTAGATCACGTTTATAATTATCCAAATCCTTTTACAACCAAAACGTCATTTATGTTTGAGCATAATCAAGCTTGCAACAGTTTAGAAACTCAAATTCAAATCTTCACAGTTTCAGGACGTTTAGTAAAAACAATTAATACAATTGTCCCAACAACGGGCTTTCGAGCAGAAGGAATTGAATGGGATGGCAAGGATGACTATCAAGATCAATTAGCTAAGGGAGTCTATGTTTACCGATTAAAAATTAAAAATTCTGATGGTTTAACGACTGAGAAAACAGAAAAATTGGTTATTTTGCGCTGATAAAACAATAAAACTTTCACTTTTACGTATATTTACAAATCAATATTTGAACAAAATCTGAATGAAAAATACTAGTCTATTTCTTTTTTTTACAATTATTTCGTTTGTTTCATTTGCTCAACCCACAGGTTCAGGTGTTACTGACAATGACTTGCAGTTAAATACAATTACTACTGCATTACCTTTTATGTCAATCACGCCTGATTCAAGAGCTGGTGGAATGGGAGATGCAGGAACAGCTTTAAGTCCAAATTCTACATCTGTTTATTGGAATACATCTGCATTAAGTTTTTCTAAAATGAAATCAGAAGTAAGTTTATCTTATGTTCCTTGGTTGAGACAACTAACAAATGACATTCACCTATCTTATTTATCTGGATATGTTCAATTGAATAAAATTCACACAATTGGAGGTTCTTTAAGATATTTCAGTCTTGGAGAAATTACATTTACAGACGCTTCTGGAAACGTTATCCGTGATGATAAACCCAGTGAATTTGAGCTTACTGGTGCTTATGCTTTCAGATTGGCAGATAAATTAAGTATAGGTTTAAATGGAAAGTTTGCATATTCGAATTTAACTGGAGGGTTGACAGTTGGTGGAGTTAATACAAAACCGGGAGTTGTTGGTGCTGCTGATTTATCGTTTACTTATTACAATGATGAAGCAAAAATTGGTAAGTTAGATGGAGTATATACATTTGCAGTAACATTCAATAACATCGGAAATAAAGTAGCTTATTCTGAATTATCAAAACGTGATTTCATTCCAATGAATATGAAAATTGGAAATTCATTCAAAGCAGAATTTGATAGATACAATCACGTAACATTTGCCGTTGATTTACAAAAATTATTGGTTCCAACTCCAGGAATTACAAAATCTACAGTTGGATATAGCAGTTTACCAAGCGATGCATTTATCGGAAGACCAGGCGATGTAGGTGTGATAAGTGGAATGATGCAATCCTTTTACGACGCACCAGGAGCATTGGCAAAAGATGAAGACGGAAATTTTATTCAAAATACGGATGGTTCTTATGAAATTGTAAAAGGTTCAAGATTAAAAGAAGAATTGGCCGAAATTAACATCGCTGCCGGAATAGAATGGTGGTATAATGATGTTTTTGCTGTTCGTTCAGGTGTTTTCATTGAAAATAAAAATAAAGGAAATCGTCAGTTTTTAAATTTTGGTGCAAGTTTGAAATACAATATGTTTGCTTTTGATTTTTCTTATCTAGCTTCTATTAGTGGTCGTCAAAGTCCATTAGCAAACACCTTGAGATTTACAATTCGTTTGTACTTAGGCCAAGGTGGTGGTACTTCAACAGCTGGAGTTTAAAAATGAATATAAGAATTGGATATGGTGTTGACGTTCACCAATTAGCTGAAAATTATCCTTTGTGGATAGGAGGGTTAAAAATCGAATCAGATTTAGGAGCTGTTGGACATTCAGATGCAGATGTGCTTTTACACGCTATTTGTGATGCATTGCTAGGAGCAGCTAATCTTCGTGATATTGGTTTTCATTTTTCAGATACTGATCCACAATTCAAAGGAATAGATTCAAAAATCTTACTTAAACAAGTTTATAATAAAGTTAACGAAAAAGGTTATTCCGTTATAAACATAGATTCCACTGTGATTTTAGAAAAACCAAAGTTGAACCCACATATTCCAGCTATGCAACGTGTTATCTCGGAAATTTTGAAGATCGATGAAGATGCTGTTTCAATAAAAGCTACAACACATGAAAAAGTTGATTCATTCGGGGAAAGAAGAGCTGTTAAAGCTTATGCTGCTTGCTTACTTGAGAAAAAGCAACTATAATCTGTTCTACTATTTTTTTCACTCTTAACTTTTAGTTTAATTTTTAATTCTACATTTTCATTTTTTACATTTTAAATTAATTACCCATTCAGTTCTTATATTTGCATTATGAAAGTAAATCCAAACTATCAAACAAAAGAGCAACTTGTTGAATTATACAATAAGCCATTACTAGAACTTGTTTTTGAAGCAGCTACTATTCATCGCCAGTATCATAATCCTAGAGAAGTTCAAATGTCTTCTTTGTTAAGTATTAAAACGGGCGGATGTGCTGAAGATTGTGGTTATTGTCCTCAAGCAGCTCGTTACCATACAGACGTTGAAGCTCAAAAATTAATGACAGTTGAATCTGTTATTGAACAAGCAAAAAATGCGAAAGCCAATGGTTCTTCAAGATTATGTATGGGCGCAGCTTGGCGTGAAGTTCGCGATAACAAAGATTTTGATAATGTGATTGAAATGGTTCAATCAGTAAATGACTTGGGAATGGAAGTTTGTTGTACCTTAGGTATGATGAACGAAGACCAAGCGAAACGATTGAAAAATGCAGGTTTATTTGCTTACAATCATAATTTGGATACTTCACCAGAGTTTTACGGTGATGTAATTTCAACAAGAGAATACGAAGATCGTTTAAATACAATTGATAATGCTCGAAAAGCTGGTATAACGGTTTGTTCAGGAGGAATTATTGGAATGGGAGAAGCTGTTGAAGATAGAATGGGATTATTGTTGAGTTATATGCAAATGGAAACTCCGCCGGAATCTATTCCAATTAATGCTTTGGTAGCAGTTGAAGGAACTCCTTTAGAAGATCAAAAACCAATCGAACAATGGGAAATGATAAGAATGGTTGCATCTACACGTATCGTTTTTCCTGAAACAGTTGTTCGTCTTTCAGCTGGTCGCACTAAAATGAATATGGAAGCGCAGGCTTTATGTTTTATGGCTGGAGCAGGCTCTATATTTGCTGGAGATAAATTATTAACCACACCAAATCCTGATTTCAACGAGGATAAAGAAATGTTTGATATTTTAGGTTTAATCCCGAAAGAACCTTTTAAAGATGCCGAGCAACCTGTAACTATTCCTGACGAAAAAATTGAAGCACGAAAAGCGAATGAACTTCAACGTGAAAAGGAATTAGAAGCGGCTCGATTGGAAGCAATTGAAAATGGCTTCGTACCAAGAAAAGTAAGTTCTGTAGATTCCTTGTAAATGGATAGAAAGCTTCTTTCTAAGTTAGAGAAACGTAAAGAAGAAGGTGCTTTCCGCCAATTGTCACTTGTAGAGAATCAGATTGATTTTTTTTCAAATGATTATTTAGGTTTGGCTCGTGAACAAGAGCTTATTCCAACATCTAAATTAAGCGGAGCAACGGGTTCGAGATTACTTTCGGGCAACTCAATTGAAGCCGATACTTGTGAAACCCAGTTAGCTGAATTTTACAAAGCCGAATCAGCTTTGGTTTTTTCATCTGGTTATGATGCCAATTTAGCATTTTTCAGCTCTATTCCGCAACGAGGCGACACAATTATTTACGATGAATTGGTTCATGCAAGTATTCGCGATGGAATTCGCTTGTCGTTTGCAAATTCATTTTCTTTTCACCACAACGATTTAAACGATTTAGAAAAACAATTACAATCAGCTAAGGGAACGATTTATTTAGTTGTTGAAAGTCTTTATTCGATGGATGGTGATATGGCGCCAATGAAATCAATAATTGAATTGGCTGAAAAATTTAATGCTTTTGTAATTGTGGATGAAGCACATGCAGTTGGCGTTTTTGGTGCTGACGGTCGTGGAATTACTCACGCTAGAAATTTCACAGAAAGAGTTTTTGCTCGCATAGTCACTTTTGGAAAAGCTTATGGTTATCACGGCGCAGCAATTTTAGGTTCGAAAAACTTAAAAGATTACCTTATAAATTTCGCTAGACCATTTATTTATTCCACAGGATTACCTCCAAATTGCTATTCAATAATTGCTTCGAAAGTACTTCGAAATGATATTTCTGAACGACAAAGACAATTGCATTTGAATATCACCTATTTCCGAGAAGGTTTCGAAAATCCTGAACATTATCCATCTGAAATTAATTCACCGATTCAAATAGTTCAGTTCCAAAGCATTGAACAGACATTGGAATTAGCCAACAAGATGAAGGCAAAGGGTATTTTCACGAAACCTATTTTGTCACCAACTGTCGCAAAAGGCAAAGAACGCATTCGAATATGCATCCATACTTTAAATACCAAAGAAGAAATAGACTTATTGCGAGCTATTGTTTTGGAAACAATTTAATGATTAATAAAACGTTATAGATTTAACATTAACCAAATAAAATATTTTCTTTAATAGTTAGAATCAAACTAATTTCCAAACAGTTTGTTTTCTTTGTATTCATAAAGCATCGCTATGACTCGCAAAACAATTAATAACATCAAGATTTCTGTAAAAACGAATTTTAGAGAAGATGTTTCTGATTTGAATCACGGTTCGTATTTGTACAATTACCGCATTGTAATCCAAAATTTGGGAATGAATGAAATCCAATTGTTAAGACGTTATTGGAAAATTGAACATTTGAATCATGGATCTTCAATTGTTAGTGGAGATGGAGTAGTAGGGCAACAACCAATTCTCAAACAATTTGAAGTTCACGAATATATTTCTGGCTGTCAGATTATTGTACCAATTGGAAGAATGAGTGGTTTTTATACTTTTCAAGATTTAGTTACAAGTGAAATTTTTCCTGTTGAAATACCACCTTTTCAATTGATTTATCCAGCAATTATGAATTGATTTCTTTTAAAATCTATAAGCAAGCGCAATTCTTAAGTTTCTAGCTAGATAATCTTGATTGTAAACGTTTTCTGTTGAATCAAATGTTGGAACCCAATAGTTATTTGTAACCAAGTAGCCATAAGACATTTCATATTGAAGATGTTTTGTAAACCAGTATTGAAAGCCAACGAGCAATCCAAAACGATAAAACGTTTTGTTTTCAATATTTGTATAACTTACAGTTCCAAGATTATAATCATCTATACTTCTAACAGACTTACCTAAACCAATTGAAAGTGAAGGTGCTACGAACCAATTTAATTTGTGAATGTTATTTTTTAAGTAAAATATTGGCTCAATTCCAAAATCGGCAATTAGTTCTCTTGAATACATACCGTAAAAACTATTAGGTGGATTGATTATAGTTTTATTTAATGGTTTAATCCCAATCCTTACAGGAAACCTTAATGCAAATTTCTCTGAAAATTCAATTTGGAAGTAACTATCTAAATGACGATTAGTTGAATAAGTTCTACCGAAGAAATCAAAATCATTTACTAAAGCCGGGTTTGTTAAGGACATAAAGTTAAATCCAACACTGAATCTACTAGGCTTATATTTTAAATATTTACGGTTTATTGCAAATTTTTTGACAGCATCATCAGAAGAATTATTTGTAGTAAATGATGATTTTTTTATCCAGGAACTACTTAAATCATTCGTGGTGTATTTTTGCAAACTAGCAATAGCAATTAACCTAACACCTTCTTTGTCTTGAAATTCTAGTGTTTTCCCTAAACTATCAACACCTAATACTCTCCCCAATTGCATTTCACCATTCTTTTTAAATAAGGTGTCTTGCGCTAAAAGCGTTTTTGATGTTAAACATAAAGTGGTAAACGTAAGCAAAAGCAAGCGATAATTTTTTAAGTTCTTCTTCATAGCTTAATTTTTAACTTCTATTAATTTTTCTGTCAATCCGATTTCAGTTAACATATCTTTCCATTGTGACCAATCCTCAAATTTTTGTTTCGAAAATCTTGAAAATCCACCAATTTTATTTATTGTTAACAGTTGTTTCCATTCAGGTTGACCTATATGATTTTGAATGGTTTTATAATAGCCTTTACTTTTCAAAAACAATGTTCTTTCACCGTCAGTTTTTAATCCTGAAAAATTTACAGTAATCGGTTCTTCTCCTTGTCGATGAATTAAATATTGGGAATCATCGGATTTAATTAGCGATTGAAAATCATTATTTACGCTTAAAATCTTTGCATCTAATTCCTCGATTTTCAGATTTTCAGTCACTTTTTCAGACAAAGCAAGCTCATTAATCACCCAAAATTGAAATCCGCATCGTAGTCGAATTGTTAGTGAATTTTGCTTTAGATGTTTTTGAGGAATTGAAACTGCTATTTTTTGAAAACCTGCTTCTCCAACTAAGTTAATATCTTCAATTTGTTTCCATTTGCCACCTTCTTTTACTTCAATAGCAAGTAAAATTCCAGCTTTACGGATGTTTGAATAAAGTTGTTTTTTGCTTTTTCTTGCGTTTGATTTTACCCATTTTTGAAAATAATCACCAAATAATTTTGTGAATTCATGATAGACAAATCCACCCCATTTCGGATTTTTAACACTTAAAATTAAATTAGCTGATTTTAAATTTTCAGTTGAGAAGGTGGCATGCAAATTAGACATACTCATTTTATCAGTACTATTAAAAGTATATGATTCTGAGTTTGCGCTTGAAAAATTGTCATTAAAATCACCATCATCATTTGTTACTGATTGAGGATATCGTTTTGTAGAAACACGTGTAAATTCCCCTTTTTGCGTGGCAATTATTTCTTCTCCTTTTTGATGATAAATAGCTACTAATTTAAGTGTATTGGTAAATTGAATTTCTTTTTCTTCATTGCGTAATTCCAAACTTAAGGATGTATTTTCTGGATGAAAATCTGGAATTCGTTTGTAATCAAATCGTTCTAAAGTTGGATTCATTGCTCCTGTGAACATAGAATTTGTAAAGTGCCAATTATCCCCATCATTTATATAAACATGTGGACAGGCACAAGCAATTACCAAGAATAGGGATATAGCAGCAGTCGCAGAAACAGCAGTTGTTGCTGCAAATGAAAACACGGTTAAAGCACCATTCTTATTAAGAAGATGAACTTTTTCAATATCATCTAAGTTTATGGTAATTTCTGTGTCATTGTATACTGCTTCAGATACAAATAAGTGCATTTGTAAGAGGTTATGTTCGATTTTAGGTGAAGCACTGAAATTCTTTTTAGAAAGTGCTTTTTTGTAATAAAAATCTGCTTCAGTATTCACGGAAGTTACAGTTCCTACTATTTTATTTTCTATTTTCTTCCAATTTCTTAATTCACAATAAGTATCACCAATATGTAAGAAAATTCTGGAATTATTTAATGCTTTCTCATCTAAACCAACATTGTATTCTTTTGGATCACCTTGTCTTAATCGATAAAAAGTACAATGTGTTGTGAAAATTGAAATCATCATTATCCACGCAATGCTTTTTTTCATTCTATTTAATTTTCGTTAGTATTAATTAATGCACATCCTTCTACTTTGAGTTTTTTTAAATCTTCAGAAATATCTCCATATAAAAAGTGAGATTTGCGGTTCGAACAAAATGGACAGGCCAGAACAAATCCGTCTGTATCTATATAAATGTAACGATTCCCGGCGCCACCACATCCTTTTTTACGTTGCTGATAACCAGTATATTGAACAATTGGTAATTTCTTGTATTTTTTTTCTTTATTTCGGCTAATGTAAAATGCTTCCAATATTTCAAAATGTTCTTTTTGCAATAGCACATCTTTTCCCTCATAATTCCCTGTTGACCTAGGTTCCATTAACTGAACAAATGGGACATTCAATTCATGAGCAAATTGATGGTATAAATTTAGATTTTCTTTTATGCAAAATGATCTTGTGACACATATTGTCATTGCAGTTAACATTCCTGCGCTTTGCACATTTTGTATTGCTTTTACCGCTTTTTCAAAAGATTTATTGTTTCTTCTAAATGCATTGTGTTGCTCCGATTGATAATGGTCTAAACTTATTGAAACACCTGTTAAACCTGCTTCTTTGAGTTGTTTCGCTTTTTCATAGCTAAGACCATATCCTGATGAGTAAATCCAAAAATCACTCGTTTGTTGAGCTGATTTTAAAACTTCAATTAAATCCTCAAATCGATTTAAAGGTTCACCGCCTCCAAATTGAATCATCGGAACTCCACTTTTTTGAAGTTTTGCAACGATTGCTTTGTGTTCTTCGAGAGTAACAGATTCTGGGGAATTTAGCACTTTTCCTTCATAACAATGTTCGCAATTTAATGGACATTTTTTAGTGAAACCGATTTGTACAATTCCCATTTGTGATAAGTTACTATCTGTGCTGTTTTCGCTAAAGCGAAGTAAACTTTCAACGTAATTTGGAAACGGTAGACCAGGAATATTACAATTCAGATAAATCCGTTTTTCATGTTTAACAAACCTAAAAAATTGTTTTTCAATCGTAAATTGTGATTTGAATTTTTGTATTGCTTTCCATTTTGTAAAAGCATTAGAAGACAGTCCAAATTTTCGTATTAAGAAAATATAGAGTTTTAAATTCAAAAGAAAGAAAAACCAATGGACTCGAAAACCGTAAACGATTTTTACTGACAAATTCTTAAATGTTATTAATTTGATAAGTCTAAATTACTAATTTTAAACAATTTGAAAATATAATTTTGCTAATAATACCAAAAGGGAATCCCCTTTTTTTAAGAATTAAATCACCACGTGAATCACTTTCTTCGTTTCGAAAAATTCTTCCGAGTAAATATCACTAAGTAGAAACTCTTTATATTTCTGTTTTACGGTACTCATTTCTTCTGTTAAATCTCCACCTTTTAGGTAAAGAATTCCGTTTTTGCGTACGTGATTCGATTTACTTTTGATTTTACCTTTCACCCAAACTAGGAAATCAGGCATTCGAGTAACAGCTCTACTCACCACAAAATCAAATTTTCCTTCAACTTGCTCAGCTCTGCAATGAATTCCTTTAACATTGGTTAGACCAATAGCCTTTGCAACTTCATTCACAACTTTGATTTTTTTTCCAATGGAATCAACCAATGTAAAGTTACTTTCAGGAAACAAAATTGCTAATGGAATTCCTGGGAAACCACCACCTGTACCAACATCAAGTATTTCACTTCCAGGTTCGAAAGTTTGAATTTTTGCAATCCCTAAAGAATGTAATACGTGACGTTCGTAAAAGTTCTCCGTGTCTTTTCTTGAAATTACATTGATTTGCTCATTCCAAAATTTATATAGCTCCTCCAATGCTTCAAATTGTTTAATTTGATTTGGACTTAATGCTGGAAAATAATGTAGAATTTGTTTCACTTTAAATGCTATCTTTTGTTTTTTCCATCATAGATGCTAAAAAGTCTCTCGCTCTAAACAATTGTGCTTTAACTGTTCCCAAAGGCAGCTTCAATTCTTCAGCGATTTCTTCGTAACTCATTTCTTCAAAATAGCGTTTTTCTACTAATTCACGGTATTTCGGCTTCAGTTTACTTACCAATAGACGCATATGAGTTACTCGTTGACCTTGCATAATCGTCTCTTCAGGATTCAGCGTTAAAGCTTTGGCATCAACATGCATTCGTTCGCCGTCGTCGGTCATATAACCTGCGTCGATTGAAGTAACTTGAATACGTTTTTTACGAATAAAATCAATAGAATTGTTGGAAGCGATTTTGAATAGCCACGTGCTAAAAGCAAAACTTGGAGAATATTGTTCGAGGCGGCTAAATGCTTTTCCAAAGGCTTCAATGGTTAGATCATCGGCATCGTCTGGATTTTTAACCATTTTCAACATCATAAAATAAATAGAATCACGATAGCGATCCATTAGCTCAGCATAAGCGCTTTGTTTACCTTGCTTTGCCAATTCAACAAGAACTAAATCTGCTTTGGCTTTGTCTGATAAATGCTCGTTTTCTACCATTTATAATATTTTTTACGTTCTGAAATGTAATATAAAATTGGAATTAAAAGTGCATAAAATAAATCCCAAAAAGGGAAAAATCGAGCAAATTTCTGTTCTTTCAGTTGGTTCAAACAACGACCTTGAATCCACCATTTAAAAAGAATAATTATTAAAAATATAAGGCTACTTATGAAAATCATTTCCTTAAAGAAGAACAGTGGAATCAACGAAGTCCACATTAAAATTAAAGTCAACGGATAAATTCCAAGTAAAAATTTCTTGAATTTTTTGTAACGACTCGATGTAGAATAATGTCTTGATTTTTGATAAACCCAACGCGACCAACTTGGAGCAGCAGGAGAGTAGCAATGGGAATCAGCGTCAATTTGAATGGTGTAATTATTTTTTTTCGCAGCTTCTTGTATAAATAAATCATCGTCGCCTGAAGGAATAGAGTAGTGGGATTTGAAACCGTTTACGGAATTAAAAACACTTTTTGTGTAGGCAATATTTCTTCCAACTCCCATATACGGCAATTTCGCTAAAGCCATTGAAAGATAACTGACACCAATCCAAGCGGTATCAAAACGAATGATTTTATTAATAATTCCTTTGCTTTTTGTAAAAGGACCATAGCCAATAACTATTTGTTTTTGGTCGTTAAATTTCGATGCCATTAAACGCAGCCAATTCGAACTTGTAGGTTTACAATCAGCATCTGTCAATACAAAATGTTCGTATTTCGCAGCTTTAATTGCTAAGGTGATAGGTAATTTTTTACCCGGACGCAAATGTTTGTTTCTACCTAATTCTACTACACGAAGATTCGGAAATTGTTGACAAAATGCAGTAAGTAACCAGCCGCTATCGTCGATTGATTGATTGTTGACAACGATAACTTCAAATTCAGGATAATCTTGACTTAGAATAGAAGGTAAGTTTTCGTATAAATTGTCTGACTCATTTCTTGCAGCAATAATTATACTTACTGGAGGTAATTTTGATTCAGAAGACGTTGGTACTTCTTTATAAAAGGCAAGTTTTCGGTGAATAAAAAAAACGTAAAGAAATTGTATCAGAACGAAGCTACAAAAAACGATAAAAATCGTGTTTGGGATGAGTTGCTTAAATTCCGGAATCCAAATCATATTCGCTTCTTCAGTTCAAAGTTGATTTGCGAAGTTAAATAGATGTATCTTTGCCGAATGTAATTTTCGACATATTTATGCACTTTGAGTTGTTGAGTAACGATAAGGATACAAATGCAAGAGTTGGTATTCTTCACACAGATCACGGAAGTATTGAGACTCCGATCTTTATGCCCGTTGGCACAGGTGGCACTGTAAAAGGTGTTCACCAACAAGAATTACGCGACGATGTTCAGGCGCAAATCATTCTTGGTAATACGTATCATTTGTTTTTGCGTCCAGGTACAGAAGTGCTTGAGGCTGCAGGTGGGTTACATCAATTTATCGGTTGGGAGCGACCAATTTTGACAGATAGCGGTGGTTATCAAGTATATTCAATGTCTGGTTCACGAAAAATAAACGAAGAAGGAGTTAAGTTTCAATCTCATTTAGATGGAAGTTATCATTTCTTCACTCCAGAACGTGCGATTGAAATTCAACGTTCAATTGGTGGAGATATCATTATGGCTTTTGATGAATGTACGCCTTATCCTTGTGAATATGGTTATGCAAAACGTTCGATGCAAATGACGCATCGTTGGTTGAAACGCTGTTTTGAAGCATTCGATGCCTCTGAACCGAAATATGGCTATGAGCAGTCTTTATTTCCAATTGTTCAAGGAAGTACTTACAAGGATTTACGAACTGAATCAGCGGAAACGATTGCCTCTTTTGAAGCAAATGGTTATGCAATAGGTGGTTTATCGGTTGGTGAACCTGAAAATGAAATGTACGAAATGACCGAACATGTTTGCCAGTATTTACCAAAAGATAAACCGCGCTATTTGATGGGTGTTGGAACTCCTTGGAATATATTGGAAAGTATCGGACTTGGAATTGATATGATGGATTGCGTAATGCCGAGTAGAAATGCGCGTCACGGTTTACTTTTCACTTGGAACGGAACGATTAACATCAAAAATGAGAAATGGGCGAAAGATTTTTCTGCTATTGATGCTGGAAGTGAAGCTTATGTGGATCAAGTTTATACGAAAGCATATTTACGTCATTTGATTAAATCTGGAGAATATTTAGGAGTTCAAATTGCAACGATACACAATTTAGCGTTCTATTTGCAGTTAGTGAAAGAAGCAAGAAAACAAATTCAAGCTGGTACATTTAAAGCATGGAAAGATAATCTAATCCCGACTTTGAAGCAACGTTTATAATTTATGTTATCAATCCTCGACAAATACATTATTAAAAAGTTTTTATCGACTTTCTTCTTCATGTTGGGGATTATTATGTTGTTTGCAATGGTCTTTGATATTTCAGAGAAATTAAGTGAGTTTATCTCCAATCAAGCGCCTATTTCTGCAATACTTTTTGATTACTATTTGACTTTTTTGTTGTTTTATGGAAATATGTTTTCATCGATGATTATTTTCATTTCAGTGATTTGGTTTACTGCAAAGCTAGCGCAAGACACAGAGATTATTCCGATGTGGTTTAGCGGTAAACCAATCACTCGTTTTATTCGCCCGTATATGATTGGTGCAACAGTTTTAACTGCAATTTCGTTGATATTGAACCATTTTGTTGTTCCGCGTGCCAATAAATTAAGACTAGGTTTTGAGGAAAAATATTACCGTGATGTTAATCAAGTTGAGGACTATCATGCAGATTACCCTGGAAATCAAACCGTTTTTTTCTCAAACTATTCAACAACGCAAGAAGGAATTACTGATTTTACTGTTCAAAGATGGAATGATAGCAATCAACCCGTTTATTTTTTGAAAGCAAAATTAGCGATTAATAAACCGGGAACATTTAATTGGGAATTAGTGGATTATTATGAAAAAAGTATTGCTTTTCCAAAGGGAAAAATTAAACATGGACAAAAAAAGGATACCGTTTTTAACTTCAAATTAGAAGAAATGGCACAACGAGAAAATCTAGCTGAAACGAAAACTTTTTCAGAGTTGAAAAGTATGATTGCAAGGGAAAAGATTAAAGG
>CALPMC020000042.1 GCA_943324565.2 Chitinophaga pinensis
CATAAATATATCTAAGATTACCATTATTATTGCTGCGAAAAAAGGAGTTAGATAACTGTGTCTGAAAAAATGCTTGGCTAAAGTTGCTGAACTTATAACAATTAAAGCCCAATTGCAGCCAATAACAAACGGAATTCCATCGATTTTACTTCCTAAATTTTGACCATATTGATAATTACCAAATAAATAACCAGTATGGACACCTATCCATTCTACTGCCATTCCAACAAGAAAAGTGAAAGCAATGAAAATGTACCATGATCTAACCTTCCGTTTTCTGGCAACGATAAAAATTAAAAAAGAAATGTATAGGTTTATAGCTGACAATGCCAAGAACATATTTCTATATTGTGGCGTCAATATTCCGAATACACCGACAGTGTAGAGAATAACCAAGATAGAAATAAGAATTTTACTTTTCAATGACATTGCGTTTTAAACGTTGGTAGTTATTGATTTGTTCGTGAATTCAAAACATTTTCTACTGTTTCACTTAACGTTTTAAAATCAATAGGAACAACTGCTTTAATTTTTGAAACATCGTACGTAATGTTTTTATAGGCAGAATGAACTGTTTCTATTGATAGTCCACTTTTTTTACCACTAAAACGACTAAAGAATTCAATAATATAAGCAGAAAAAAGAGCAATAGATTTTGGGACTTCATACTTTGGTAAACTACTTTTCATTTTAGAACAAACGACAGTAAATAAGTCCTTGAACGATTGATTTGTTCCAACACATAAATAGCGTTCAGAGTGAATCGTACTTTTCATTAAAAAACACATACAAAAGGCAACATCACGTGCGTCAACTGTTGCATTACTTCCATTTGGATAGAAAAGTAAACCTTTTTTTCCCGTTTTGAATATCGATAAAGAACCACTTTCCCAATTTCCTGGGCCAAGTATCACACAAGGATTAATGATTACTGCTGTTAATCCTTCTTCAATTCCACGCCAAACTTCTTTCTCTGCTGAAAATTTTGAAATCGAATAACCACTATTGTTTCCTTCAATTTCCCACTTATCGTTTTCTGTTGTAAATCCTTTAGGATTGTTTCCAATCGCAGCTGTTGAACTGACATAACATAGTTTTTCAACTCTATATTTCAAGCAAAAGTTAACGATATTGGCAGTAGCTTCCCGATTTTGGCGCATGCATTCCGAAAAATCAGATTTGAAAAAAGAAACTTTTGCAGCACAATGATAAACGTGAGTGATATCAGTAAATAACTCTTTGAGAAAGAAAATATCCAATAAATCGCCTTCTTTCCAAATGATTTGTTTTAAAAATTCATCCGATTTAGATGGATTATAAAACTTGAAAAGGTCAGTAACTTGCGAAATTTTACTTTTAGAATGACAAAGTGCCACACAACTTTCACCTTTTGAAGTTAACTCATAAAGTAGATGACTACCTAAAAGTCCTGTTGCACCTGTGACTAATATCATGCTGTAAAATTAGCAAGAAAGAAACTGCAGAAACTATTAAACTTTTGATAATTCAAATAGAATCGAATTTTGTGAAGAAACAAAAATGAACTTTTTATTTTTTCACTATTAATTTCACACGTTTTTCATCAACTTGAATTGTGTAAACTCCAGAAGCTACTTTCTCTAAAGAAATCTCTTGATTTTCAGATGTTATAAATCCTGTTTTAACCAATTGACCTTTGAAATCATGAATAAAATATTCACTTCCAATATCAGCATTTTTTAGTGTAATAAGTCCTTCTGAAGGATTTGGGAAAACTTGCAGATTTTGGACTGCATTTTCATTTAAACCTGAACATTGCTCAACAATAATATTAAGGTTCGTTGCAGTGCTACAACCATTTCCATCTGTAAAAATTGCAGTTAAAACATTTAAGCCAATTGTTGCTATCGAAGGATCAAAAGTAAGATTGTTAACTCCATTTCCTGAAACAGTTGCATTTGGCGGATTTACCACAAGTTGAATTAAACCTTGATTATCACAAACAACATTGTCACCATCATTTGAAGATAAATTAACGGTTGGATTTGGATTTATAACGATAGTTTGTGAAGTTGTGTTGCTTCCTGCGCTATTTGTAACCGTAAGTTGAACAGTAAAAGTTCCAGCTGATGAATAGGAATGAAACGGATTTTGTTGAGTTGAAGTATTTCCATCGCCAAATGTCCATGCCCAACTTGTAGGAATATTTGAGGAGAAATCAGTAAAAGTTATTGAATTTCCAATGCAAGTATTAGCTGTTGTTGGTTGGAAAGTAGCAACTGGCTCAATTGGTGCACCCGCTTCGTTATAGAAAATTTTGAAATCATCGAAGTAAAAACCATCAGCGTTTGTTCCACCATCTGCTCGAAGTTGAAAACGCATTTTAATTTGTTGTCCTAAATAATCACTTAAGTTAATTTCTTCCAATACCCAAGCAGATTGAACACCTTCATAAACTGGTTGATTATTGGGTTGCACACTACCATTCGCGCTTGTTCCTGGAACTGTATAATTCCCACATTGCCCAATCCATGTTGTGCCGTTATCAGTTGATACTTGAAATTGAACATAATCGTAATCCGCTTCTAAATTCCACTTCGCATAAAAAGAAACCATCGCGGCATTAGCATTTGTTAAATCAACAACAGGTACGTAAGTGTAAGTTTTATTGGCATTACTAGCATAATTTCCGGTTGGAGAATCAGCAAAAGACTTTGTTGCAGAAACAAAAGTTGAGGTAGTTGTTCCCCAGGTTCCAGTCCAATTCGTAGTTGCGGTTGCATCTTCTAAAATTTGTAATCCAACTGCTCCATACGTTTTAACAATTGTATCTTTTTTAACCCAAAGACCATTGTCTGTTTTTAAGATATATTTGATTTGATCTCCAAATTGAATGGAAGGGTTTAAAGAATATGAAATCGTTCCATTAGCAGTTTGTTGCAAATTCAAATTATAAACAACAGGATTTCCAACTGATGTGATGTTCAATAAAGGTTCTATAGAAACGGTTACAGAACCTGCTTCTCTTCCTAATCGTTTAATAGAATGATTGAAGTTTCCACTCAAAGTTGCAATGTTACTAGGGTCTGTATCAGTTACAACATTATAATTTCTTGCAATGTGTGCCAATACTAAATTTGGGAAAACCATTTCAGCACAAGTAGGAACGATTTCAGCTTGTGGTTGCCAAAAATCGGTACCAACCTCAGGTGTGTGAGCGAAAATTGTATCTTTTTGACCAATACCAATATCAACCTTATACATGTAATCGTCTGAATCTCCTGAAGCTGGATATAAACCTGAACTTTTCATTGCTGTATAGCCATTATATTGAACCATGTGATTCGTATAATCTTGAAAATAGTCATGGTGTTCAGCAAATTCAGCAGTTGTTGTACCAATTGGGAAAAGTATATCTTCTGCAAAGGTGTGTGCATTGAATGCTGAAACGAAATTATGATTTTGTA
Source organism: Chitinophaga pinensis (assembly GCA_943324565.2). Taxonomy (GTDB): domain Bacteria; phylum Bacteroidota; class Bacteroidia; order Flavobacteriales_D; family Crocinitomicaceae; genus UBA952. The sequence goes on from CALPMC020000042.1 coordinate 3,447, forward strand.
CAAGCCAACGCATCGCTTGAGTTTCTGGTTCAGAGAAAGGTGCTGTACCTCTATAAGTATCATTACTTTGAGTAGCGCTTGTTCCTGTTGTTCCCCAACCGTAAGAATAATTTCTATTCAAGTCAACTCCGTACGATCCTCCACTATTCAATCTTCTGTTTTTACGCCACATTCCTCCACCATTCGCATTCGTTGTTTCATTGTAAACATAACCATCAGGATTGATACATGGGACAAAATATAATTGGGTGTTGTTTACTAAATAGGTTACTTCTTCGTTTGTGCCATAATTTTCAAGAACATACCACATAAAGAAAATAGTTTCCATCAACGCCATTGGTTCACGCGCATGATGAATTGCAGTATATAAAATTTTAGGTTCGTTTTCGTTTGTATTGGGATTATCAGAGATTTTTACGTGATAAATAGGACGATTTCCAGCGGTTAAGAAAGTAGAAATTGCTGCTTTTTGAGTGATTAAATTGGGATATTGAGCAAGCATATCATCTAATTCTGCCAACATTTCGTTGTATTTTAAATAGCCTCCCATTGTTCCTAAATTGAAATTTGAAGGAGTAGCAGGATTAAAACCAGTAGAACCTCCACCTCCACCAGAACAAGTTGCATTTTTTGTGGTGCTTGCAGCCTCTGGATTACTCAATCGGTTGATATAAAATGCCTGAACATCTGGAATTAGAATTTCATACTCAAATTCGTAGTCTTGCATGATTTGAATTTCTTCTTTAGAGAAGTCAGAGATAAAAAACACACCGTCTTTTTTGATTCCGTGATCAATAGTAACCCCTAATTGACTTAATTGAAAAAGATCTTCAGCAGTTCCAAAAACCTTAACACGGGAGTAGTCTTGTGCAATGGAAATAGTTGAAACTAAAAGGGATAAAAGGAGAATTAAGCGTTTCATAGTTTGAATTTAGAAATACAAATTAAATAAAAAGAATTGAATGACACTAAAATTTGAATTTTTAAAGGTTTAGAATTCAAGGGGGTTTCTTATTTGGAAAAGTATAATTTCAATTTAAAACAAACTAATCTTTACTTTTGTTATTAAATCTTACACATCACTTTATGTCAAGCGAAAAAAACCAATCATACTGCATCGATTTATTGAATAGAAAACGTTTTCCAACACAAGAAGTGATTATTGGAAAGGTAAAGTTGGGCGCATCCAATCCAATTCGTTTGCAGTCAATGACTACAACTGACACCATGGATACTGAGAAATCTGTTGCACAGTCCATTCGAATGATTGAAGCTGGTTGTGAGATTGTTAGGTTGACGGCACCCAGTAAAAAAGAAGCAGAAAATATGGGTTTAATTCGCACAGAGTTAAACAAATTAGGTTACGAAGCACCGCTTGTTGCTGACATTCACTTCACTCCAAACGCTGCCGAAATTGCCGCGAAGTTGGTTGAAAAAGTGCGTGTAAATCCAGGTAATTACGCTGATAAAAAGAAGTTTGAAGAAATAGATTACACAGACGAAAGTTACCAAGACGAACTACATAGAATTGAAGAAAAATTTACACCACTTGTTTTGCTTTGTAAAGAAAATAGAACTGCCATGCGCATTGGTACCAACCATGGTTCACTTTCAGATAGAATCTTAAGTCGCTACGGAGATACTCCCGAAGGAATGGTGGAATCTGCCATGGAGTTTATACGGATCTGTGAGAAAAATAATTACTTTGAACTGGTCATTTCCATGAAGGCGAGCAACACCTTAGTAATGGTTCAAGCATACCGATTATTAGCTGCTGAAATGCTAAAAAACGGGCGTTCTTATCCTTTACATTTAGGTGTTACAGAAGCTGGAGATGGTGAAGACGGCCGCATTAAATCAGCAGTTGGAATTGGTGCGTTATTGGAAGATGGTTTGGGGGATACTATTCGCGTTTCATTGACAGAAGAACCTGAATTTGAAATTCCTGTTGCTCGGAAATTAGCTGAAAAATTCAATCATTCTAACATTTTTGAATTACCAGAATTTTCAGGTGAACTTCCTTACAATCCATTTAATTACGAACGTAGACATTCAACTGAAATACATAATATTGGTGGCAAACACGTGCCCACAGTTATGGCTGATTACTCCTCAAAAGAAACAATAAACGCTGCAAATTTCTTTGGATTTGGTTATAACTATTCTGTTCATTTAGACAAATGGAATTTGCAAGATTTAGCAGCAGATTATGTTTTCATTGGTGATAATACAATTGATTTTGAAGTACCAGGAACACTTGGTGTGATTTCTAATTATGAAAATTGGAAAGCAAATTACAGCATTAAAACAGGTTTTTATCCTTTAGTAGCGCTCGATGAATTAGTAAATCTTGACAAAGAACAAATGGCTTTTTTAAGTTTGCAAGCAGAAGAGGAACTTCCAGTTAACTTAAACAATTTTCCGAATTTAGTTTTAGTTGTCTCAACACGTTATTCCAACAAAACGCAATTATTCCGCTCCTTATATATTCAATTGGCAAGTAAAAACTACCAGCATCCTGTTGTGCTGCAAATTGAATCAAAAGAAAAAGACACTGAAGCATTTCAATTAAATGTTTCTAGTGATGCGGGTTCTGTTTTAATAGATGGTTTTGGTGACGGTCTTTGGATTAAAGGCGAACAAGCACCAACATTTATCAACTCTACTGCTTTTGGTATACTACAAGCTACACGCACGCGCATCTCTAAAACAGAGTATATTTCTTGCCCTTCTTGCGGTAGAACCTTGTTTGATTTACAAGAAACAACTGCTAAAATTCGTGAACGTACTTCTCATTTAAAAGGAATTAAAATCGGAATTATGGGCTGTATCGTAAACGGTCCTGGAGAAATGGCAGATGCAGATTATGGCTACGTTGGAACTGGTCCGGGAAAAATACATTTATATAAGGAAAAAAACGTTGTTCGTAAAAACGTTGCCGAATCTGAGGCTGTAGATGCTCTAATTGACTTAATAAAAGAAAATGGTGATTGGGTAGAGGTTTTGTAAAATTCGATGTAATCTTAAGTAAGGTGAATGTTTTCTATTTTTCATCTTCAATGAATTGTATTAGTGTTTGAGTTTTATCATTAATGTCTTGAATTTAATCTATTTCCTTAAAATTGCAAGTTTAGGTTTGTAACAATAAATTTCGGGGTCTAGAAATAAAACATATTCTCTTTTTGCTGTTTGCGTCCTTGACCTTCAATTAGAGATTTTTTCTTCGAATATAATTTCACATCAATATCTGTGTAAAAATACGTTGTCAAACACTTCATCGATTAATGTTAATTGTTTTAAGACATCAGAAATGAATATAGAAGAAAAAAATATTTTATTTAAAGTGTTAAAAATCAATTATATAAAATTTAATTTTAATTTTTTTGAAACCCTTTTGCAACACTTTGAGTAGACAGAACAAACTTTAAAACAACAAACATGAAAAAAATTATGATTTTCGTAAGTGCATTAACATTATCAGCATCTATGTTCGCACAAAAAGCTACTAAAGACAATCCGTTTTCTTTAGAAGGTCAACTTAGCTACAACACATCATCATTATCGTTTAATGCACCTTCATTAAGAATGCGTTATTTCTTGGCTGATGATATGGCAGCAAGAGTTTCTCTTTCTCTTCAAAATTCATCAACTAAAGATTATTATTATGAACTTGCTAATAATGCAGGTGGAGTTGGAACAGAGATCAATAAAACTTCAATGACAATGATTTCTTTGGGAGCTGAAAAACATTTCGCAGGTACTGATAAACTGTCTCCATATGTTGGTGCAGATTTAGTATTCGGAATGGGAGGAACATCTGCTAAATGGGATAAATTTGATGGAAGCAGTTATAACGCAAATGTTACTGCAACAGTTAAAAACCCTAGTTCAATGTTAGGATTGAATTTGGTTGCAGGTACAGATTATTACTTTGCTGATAACTTCTATTTAGGTCTTGAATTAGGTCTTGGTTTCAACAGCACAACTGTAAAAGCAGGCGAGACTGTAGTAACAGCTGGTGGAACTTCTACAACAATATTATCACCAGAGGCTAAGTCTTCTAATTTTGGGAACAACTTTATTGGAAACTTCCGTTTAGGTTGGAGATTCTAATCTCAAAAAGTTATAGTAAAAGGCATTCGAAAGGATGCCTTTTTTGTGTTTATTACTTTTCCAATAGATCAATTTTTAAGTAGTTGCTTTTATGAAACTAGATTTTCCTACGGCTCAGTTTCGAGTTCTCCTTAAGGTGGTTTCGTTGAAAATATTTGGGGTAAAGTAATCAAGTTTTTTATTTGCAAAGTTGAAGTCGTTTAAATGTAACTTTGAGAATTTTAATATTTACATCCAAATAATCAAAGTCTTATGAGTTGGAATATAGAAAACAATAGACTCACCAAGTCTTTTTCGTTTGTAAATCAAACTGAATTAGCTGAATTTTTGTTGAAAATCGCTAAACATGCCGATCAAGTTGGACATCATCCAGATGTTACTATTTTCAAATGTAGCATGATGAAGATTGAATTATTTACTCACGATAAAAATCAGATTACACAATTAGATTATTCGTTGGCTGATTATATCGATTCAATATGAATTCTAAATAGAAGAAAAAACATAAACTCACAAAAAAAGCTCCATGTTTCCATGAAGCTTTTTTGAGGTCTCGTCCGGATTCGAACCGGAGTAGACGGTTTTGCAGACCGGTGCCTAACCGCTCGGCCACGAGACCATTGTGATCGCGAAGATAGTGAATTATTCTAATATTATCTTTTCGATACTAGAAGATTTTTCTGTCGTCAATAAAATCACATACTGTCCTTTTGCAAAATCACTACAATCAAGCGTACTTGTTCCTGCTGTAAGCACTTGTTTATCAATTAATTTTCTACCATCTAAAGATAAAATAGAAACTAAAACCTCAGCGCTTGATTTAACTGTAAAAATACCGTTAGAAGGGTTCGGATAAATGGAATAAATTAATGTTTGTTCTTCTAAACTGGTACAATTTTCAACAATTATTGATTGAGTGGCTGAACCCGTACACCCATTTTGAGTCACAGTATAAACGATTGAATGTGTTCCAATTCCTGCATCAGAAGCAGTGAAAAAGTTCGGCGCACTGATTCCATTTCCAGAAAAAGTTCCTCCTGCTGGTGTTACTTCTGTGATCGCAAATTGAGCTGTCGTGTCACAAATAGGGTCAATAGTAGCAAAAGTTACTATTGGTATTGCATTTACAGTGATTGTAGTTTGCGCACTTCCAGAGCATCCATTTTCAGAAATAGTGTATGTTATAGGGTGTGAACCATCACCTGCAACAGTAGGATTGAAACTATTTGTTCCTGTAATTCCAGAACCTGAAAATGTTCCTCCAGCTGGTGTAACTTGTGTAAGTGAGATAGGTGTTGCATTTTCACAAATCGGAGCAATTGCATCAAACGTTACTGTCGGAACCGCATTTACAGTAATTGTTCCTAAAGCATTTCCTGTACATCCATTCGGTGAAACGTAGTTATAAACAGCATTATTTACTCCAATTAAACTAGTTGAAGGTGTAAATTGATTATTACCAATTCCTGCACCAATGTAAGTTCCTCCCGAAGGTAAACCATTGTTCAAATTAATTTGTGCTGCGTTTGCACATAATGGATTGTAAGATCCAAAAGTCACTATAGGATTTGCTTCCACATTAATTGATTGTGAAGCGGTATTTACACAATTGTTCCCATCGATGTATTGGTAGGTAATTGTATATGCTCCAACAGCGATTGAAGGGTTAAAATTTGTTGCATTTTCAACTCCTGTTCCTGCGAAAGTTCCTCCTGCTGGCGTAGCGTTCAAAGTAAATGTATTTGCACTTTCACAAACGGTAGCAATTGCAGGGAAATCTACTGCTGTTCCATTGATTGTAACACCAAAGGTTGCACTCGCCTGAGGACAAGCACCAGAAGCCACAATTGTATTGGTAACTTGATATGAACCAACTGTTGATAAACTTGGATTAATTGCTCCAGTTTGAGGATTTAAACTTAATCCATTGGATGAACTAAAAACACCAATTCCACCACCGTTTAATAAGGTAACTTGCTGATTGGCATCATTCAAACAAAAAGCTGAACTCGCATAGCTAAAATCTGCAACCAAAGCACTAGAAATTGATAATTGTTGCGTTGACGAATTTGGGCAAGTTCCATTTGTTAAGAAGGTGATGGTGTAAGTTCCTGCTAATGAACTTGGAACGTTTACTTCTCCAGTAGAAGTATTTGCAAAAACTAAATCGCTACTGTTTGCACTGAATGTACCAGTTGAACTCGCCGTTGGTGTTGTGTTTTGACCACCCACACAAACCGTTCCCGAAGGAAAGCTAAACGTTGCATTATCCAATGGAATAGTACTTAAAGTTACGCCTTGTGTTAAAGGAGCAATACAACCGTTTGTATTGGTATAAAGTAAAGTATAAGTTCCTCCTTGAGTTGCCGTTAAAGTAGAAGTGATTTGAGTTGGCAATAAATTCCCATCTAAAAACCATTGAAATCCACCTGTTGTTTCAGCTGCTGTAACTGTTGTAATAGCATTTGTGCAAAAACTTGTAGGTCCTTGTGCGGAAATGGATGTTACGGTACTTGGTAAATTTAAAGTTACGATATAATCATTGTTTGTATTACACGCATAACCAGAAAAAACGGAAGGTAAAATAACCGCTGCATAATTTCCAGTCGCTGTGAAATCATAATTAATTGAACCATCTTGACAAGCATTAAAAGATGCAGAAGCAAGAACCGTTGGAGTTGCACAATTGGTAATATCTACAAGCAATAAAGTATAAGGAAACTCTGCCGATGCTGACCAAGAAACATTTCCGGGTACACCTAATTGAAAACGATACCAATCTGTATCTCTATTGCTATTTTCTGCCCAAGCACTACCAAAAACAGTTTGTCCGCAGCTAATATTATAGTAAACTGGATTTGTTGCATTACATCCACCATTATTATCTGTTCCGCAAGTTTCATTTTCAAGCAATGAATTCGCAGGCTGAGTCAAAGTACATTGTGTAAATTGTTGGACACAAATATCAAAGGTCATAGTGTTTGGAATATCGTCTAGGTAATCGTGAACCCGGATATAATACACTTGCCCAATGGTTAAATTATTTAAAACAGAAGATTCTACCTCGCCTTCAGAACTAACATCGGTACAATTTAATGAAGTTAAACTCGCACAAGAATTTCCAGAAAACAGTTGAAAAACACCATCAAATTGCGGTGAACCATCCACACTAATTGAAGCACCTGTTGCGGTTGCGGTAAATTTATACCAAACATCATTATTTGCTGTTCCCGTACAAGCAACTTGAGATTCTGTTGCATAAGCCACTGTTCCAGCTGTGTTTACACAATTTGTTCCTTGAATTAAATTTAATGCTCCTATACAATCATCATTTACTGGAGCTGTTGCAACAGAAGTATAGGTGTAACTGTCAATTCCAATATAATCTGAATTCGCACCACCTGGACCAGCATTTGTAACAAAATATCTAAACGCCACCCGCCCATTTGTAGGACCTGATAATCCAGATATTGTGGCTGAATAAAGCGTCCATGTGCTTGGATAACCTGTAGTAGTTAGGTTTGGATTTACTGTTAATAACACAGTTGTATAAGTTCCAACAGAAGTTTCAGTTGTACCCACATTAACTCCATTTCCAGCTGTACTAAAACGCATTTCAAGTCGATCTGGATAAACAAGACTTGTGCCACTAACTCGTGTGTAAAATGTAATTACATCGCCATTATTGTAGGTTTGTGTTGGTGTAAAAAGCCAATTGCTAATTGTAGTTCCTGTTGCACTTGTTGTGCTATTGTAACCACAAGTAAGGTAAGAACCTTGAGTTCCAGATTCGGCTGCAAAAACGTTTGGGTTTCCTGGTCCCCAACCAGAATTTGCATTGGGTAGAACACTATTATTTCTTACTAACCAATCCGAAAGTGAATTCAAATCTTCAAATCCTTCTGCATAGGATTGAGCCCAAAGTGAAGTTGAAAGACAAACTACACTGAAGAAAGCGACCAAACTATTTTTCATCTTCTTTCTTTGTTTCGATTTTTGTTTCTCTAACGACTTTTGTTTTTATTTTCTTCGGTTGATTTCTTGAAGTATTTAGGGTTTGATTTTTTGAAGCTTCACTCAAAGGTTTTGCACCTGATTCTAAAGATTTTACTTGTTTTTCTTTACTTGGAGTCGAACTTAAAGTTTGACCAAACAAGCTAGTTCCCAAAAGTAAGAAGGAGCCTAAAAAAAGGAGTTTTTTCATAATTGATTGTGTTGATTTGTGAAAATAAAAAAGCCAAGTTTAAAATTAAACCCTTTTCAGTGATTAACCTTAAACTTGGCCAATAAATTATTAAACTAGCTTATTTAATAACTAGTTGTTGTGTTCCTTTTAAGTTTGATTTTTCATCAGAAATAACTACGAAATAGTTACCGCTTGTCAATTTATCAAGACTTAAAATTGTTCCTGATGTTATTGATTTATTCGCAACAATGGTTCTTCCCATCAAATCAATAATTTGAATAGAATAATTTCCTTCTGCGTTAAAGTCAACTGTTAATTTATCTTTTGCGGGGTTTGGATAAATTGAAAAATCAACTGATTTAATTTCGTCAAAACCTATGATTTCGCAAGCCTCATCTACTGGACTACCATCACAATAGTTGATAGGATATAAAGTAGCAGCTTGTAATGGACTATTTTCTGGTTGACTAATTGCTTGTGTACAACCCAATTGACGTACTAAGAAATCTCTAACGAAGTTTACAGTAGTATCCATGTAGGCTAAAGCTGTTGCCGAAGTTCCTGCGTAAGGTACGTGAGGAGCACCTGCAAATGTATAGAATTGGTGATCTAAACCAACAGCACAAGCTCTTTTGTGAATCATTCTACTTCCGTCCAAATACATCAATGGTGTTCCTGGATTTACAATTCCTCTGTTGTATTTTACTGTTCCATCATTCGTTCCATGAAATGAACATAAAGGAATATCACCAGCTTCTAACCAACTGTATCGCGCCAAAGCTCCACAACCATTAATAACAGCTTTTACATCCATCGAATAACCAGGATTTCCACTTGCTCCTTCCAAACCTCCAAGTGATGAAATTGTGTTTGCATTCAAATAATCTGCAATTTCACATTCTTTATCTAAATACCCAACATGTAATGCAGTAATTGCACCTGCAGAACTTCCTCCAATGTAAATTTTTGTTGTATCGATTTTATAAGTATCAGCTGTTTGTCTGTCTTTGTAGAAAAAACGAATAGCAGCTCTTAAATCTTGTGTTGCTCTTACAACTGCTTTTACTGCATTTGCAGAATCGAAAGGAAAGAATCCAATACGATAATCAATCGACGCACAAGCATATCCTTTTTTAGCAAAACGTTCAGACCAAGTTTTAACATCAATATCCATTTTAGATCCACCGATAAAACTTCCACCATGTACCCAAATAATTAACGGACGAGCTGTTTCAGTATCTCCAGTTGGTTCATAAAAATCCATCTTTAAAACTGTTGCTGCATTGTTCCAAGAATTGTTTTGTCCATAAGTAATGTCACTCGTTACAGTGAAGTTTGTAAAGACATCCTCGGCATAACGACCTGTTTCGCATGGTGTTTGAGCGAAAAAATTTGCAAAAGAAAAGATTGAAAGAAGTAAAGTAAAATTTCTCATGTTTTTAAGTTATTAATTATTAAGGAAAAAGGGTTGCACCATAATTACCTGCATTGACTTGATGCAAGGTTGATTTATATTTTTTATTGATTACTTTGATAAATTCATTTGCTAAAAGTGCGTTTCCTTTTGCATTGTAATGTATTCCATCTAACGAATAAGCGCCACCAGAAACGAATTTAGCACTCATTGAAATTCCATTGTAAACAAATCCATCTTTTAGATTTTTAGCGAATTTATCTGTTTCAACTACTGCCAAGTTATTTTGAGCTGCAATAGTTTTGATGATTATATTGTAAGCTGCTATTTGATTTCTTAAGGTTGAAATTTCTTCTAAAGTCAAAACGAATTCAGTACGTAATGGAAATAAAACACCCATTTGATTGCATTTAACTGAATCTAGAGGAACGCTCAATAAAAGTAACTCACCATCTAAAATTTGACGAACACCGAAATCATTTGCAGCTGGATCATCAATCATAAATGGATTGCTTCCAATTTCAAAGAAGAAATTTAATGGATTGTAAATACTGTTTAAAGTTTGATTGCTTGCTGAGTCTAAATTTAGCCCGTTCCAAGGAATTGTGGTGAAATAAGGCATTTGAGTAACATCTGGAATTGTTGCAACTACCCCTTTTGCTCCATTTGCTGTCATCACTTGCACTAAATTCGAGTAAGCCGCTTCAAAATTTGCTGTAGAAGGAAGATTGTTGTTTTTTCCTCCACTTTTTGCATAATCCATTACATCTTCAATTCCAAGGAAAATACTGAAAAAAGTTGGGTCAACTCCCATCATATTATCCAAGACACTTGAAGTTGTGCTGGAAGTCATTCTTTTAAAGAAAGGATTAACATTGGCATAAGCAGTGTTTGAAACATCCATTAACTTCAATCCAGGAATTCCAAAGTTTCCAAATTTATTACTTGCTGTGTAAAGGTTATCGTTCAAAACAGCTAAATCTCCACCTGTTGCAATTCGAACTGGAGATAAAGAAGTTACGTTTTTACAATCTGTTTTATATCCCAATTTAAAAGGTGCCAATCCAGCCATACTTACACCCATCGAACTTTGGCTCACATAGGGTTGATTAAAAGCACCACCGCCAATCGTTTTGAATTGTTCCGCAAGAATATTGGCAACTGAATTTGTTTGGCCTTCATAAGTTAAAGCATCATCCATATAACCTCCAGCGTGTCCGCCACCAATCATTACAAATCGGGTTGGATTCATTTCTCCTTGCTCTGGAGTTGTTGCTTCATATTTTGGTTTACAAGCCGTTAAAACAACCAATAAACTAAAAGTAAAAATTGAAAGAATATTTTTTGTCATGACTACCATTTATAAATAAATCCTATTCCGGCTGCAATAGCTTTAGTAGTAAAAGTTCCACTTAAATTTGTTTCTTTATTGATATCAGCTCTTGTGATTTGGGTGTAATAGCAAGATGCATCAATTGCAAAATGCTCACCTAATTTATAACCTAAGCCAAAAGTTCCATAAGCTCTGTTTCCATCTGGTGTTTCAGGCGTAACGTATCCATCTTGAACGGGAGTCAAACCGTATCCACCACCAAAACGAACTTCTAAATTTTTCATCACTTTGTAGGAAGCTCCAGCTCTAAAAGCAACAATGTTTTTATAATCTCTTGCTGATTTTGTGTCTAATAACGACGTTGTATTTACTTCATAATCAAACGCTAAAGTGTCATACGCTTTCCAAGCAACGTGATTGATGTCTAAAACAAAAGCCCATTTATCATTCAATTTATAAGAAAGTCCTAGGGTGGTAACTTGTGGTAAAGGCAAACTACCAACAAATTTTCCGTCAGGGAAATTAGGGTCTAGACCTTCAGGAACTGTAAATGTAGCTTTTCCATCATTTAGGTTCATTTGAACTTTAGAACGGAAATTTAAGCCAATTCCTAATTTTTCAGTTGCATTAATTTGAACACCTAAATTGTAACCAAAACCTTGTGCTTTTCCTGCTAATTCTGCTTTCGCGAATGTTCCATCTTCAAATTGAACAGGAATGTCTTTTTGTAAATTCACATTACCTGTACTGTAAACAAAACCGGCTCCAACACCAATTTTATCTGAAATGCGGTAAGAAATAGTTGGTTGAATAAAAATTGCTTTTAATTCCAAACGAGTGATTGCAAAGCGACCAATCCAATTTTTTTCCCACTGAACAGTGCTTCCAAAAGGCGTGTAAGCTGCAATTCCTAGTTTTAACTTACCATCTTTTTTCAATTGAAAAAGACCATACGCCGAGAATGGAGTACCAACAGGATTTTCTGTTCGATACACGTCATTGGTAGCGGAATCAATGTACATAACGTTAGCAAAAATAGGCGTTGTGGCTACGTTTACAGAATTTTCTTTCGCAAAAGCACTCGCTCCTGGATTGAAAAATAAACTTGCGCCATCTGTTTGTAATGCTGTTCCCGCGCAACCCATTGCTTGTTGTTTTTGTCCTTGAAAATTCACCTGAAAACCTTGTGAATAGGAAAAGTGAGGTATTAAAAATAAACCTAAGAATAGGTAAAAACTGTAAATTTGTTTCATTGAGTACATGATGAAGTCTTTCAAATGTAAGAATATTCATTAATAAATGTTAACTCAAAATAAAAATTTAACGAAAATCAAATGATGCGAATATTAATTCTAAGTTACTTTTTTATTGCTTCAACGCTTTTATTTTCTCAAAAGGAACAAGCTTTTGTGATTTACAAAGCAAATGGAAAAAAAGCTACTTACAAGCAAATGAAAGCATTGGCACTTGAAAATCAGTTGGTGTTTTTTGGAGAATTTCACGACAATCCGATTTCACATTGGCTAGAATATGAATTAATGCTTGACTTATACGCTGAAAATCAATCGAATTTAGTTTTGTCTTTTGAAATGTTTGAACAAGATCAACAAGCTGTTTTAAATGATTATTTGAACGGAAAACTAAGTGACAAACAATTCAAAGACTCGTGTCGACTTTGGCCAAATTATGAAACTGATTATAAACCACTATTAGATTTTGCAAAAGAAAAACAACTGAAGGCAATCGCTGCAAACATTCAACGGAAATATGCGTCGTTACTTTTCAAGAAAGGAAGGGCAGCTTTAGACACATTATCGCCACTCATTAAATCTCAAATGGCAGCAGTTAATTTTCCAATTGACACCACTCTTTCGCAATATCAGGCCGTGAAAGAAATGGGTGCACACATGGGAGCAAATATGGTGGAAGCACAAGCAATCAAAGACGCGACAATGGCAAAGTTTATTTTGGCTGCTATGAAAAAGGACACTAAAATTTTACATTTCAACGGCGCTTTTCATTCGGATTTTAAACAAGGTATTTTATGGTATATCTGTAAAGAAAAACCCGAAACAAAAATTATGACTATTTCAACGGTTACTCAAAACAACATTTACATACTAGATAAAGAAAACCTTGGAAAAGCGGATTTCATTATTTGTGTGCCAGAAACGATGACCAGAACGCATTGAAAAGTAACTCTAAAGTTATTTGATTTTAAGATTCAAAATATCTTATCATTCAAACTGTCCCGTTTTTAAATCGTTGTAAATACTCAACAAAATAGTATAATCATCTTTAACCCAATCTCCTGTTCCAGGTCCACTGTAATCGGCGTCTTTTTGAAGGTAGTTAGAAAATAATTCATGTGCCATTAAGGCTTCTTCTTGATTATAAAAACAATTTTTCCAAGTTTCTGGAATAATTTCAAAATCATGTATTCCAATTCCTCCATTATAAATTTTAACAATTCCCAATGATTGGCGGAAAGAAACCACTTGTAAATCACGTTTGTCAGCAGCCTTAAGAATATAAGCAACATGTTTAAAGTAATTCCCTAAACGCTCAATGATTTGTTGTTTTGATTCCGTCTTTTTTGGTTTAATTCGCCATAAATTATTATCCGAATAAAATGGTTCTTCTTTGAATTTTTCTAAAAGCTTCGACTCTTGAACATATTTTTGAATTTTGTTTGAGTTACTTAATTCAAATTGTAATTTATCTGGTGTTGACTCATCGAGAACAACTGTGTAAGTCTCCGTTTTGGTTCCGTTTTTGAAACAAATTTTAGTTGCTTCTTCAACCCAAGTCCAACTCCCAAACGTATATTTTTCTCCTTCTCCTATGATTTCTGTGTAAGTATGATTTGGGAAAATTGAAATCAACTTACCAATTTTAACATCCTCTAATTTTTTTGATTCATCTAAAAGCGCATCTCCTGAAGACTTTTCCTTTTCACCTAAATTTTTTGATTCATAAAGTTTCCAATTACCAAGAATAAATTGCTCTGGAGCTATTGAATTTTGGTTACAAGAACTAACCAAAATAATTACTAGAAAACTTAAAGTAAATAATCGCATGTTTTTTTCTGACTAAATTAAATATTAAATGGGGAAAATTTCAAACTGATTAGTTTTTAAAAAATGTTATTTGCAAAATTGAAACTAAAAAGTTCATTTTTTTTCTTCTAACTTTACAGCATGCGCGAAGAAGACAAACGTTCCTCGAATGAACAACCTTTAAAAGATATCATTGATAAATTCTTGAAAGCTTACTCACTAGAGCATAAGATGAAAGAGTATGATGTGATTCAAAATTGGCCTATTTTAATGGGAAAGGCTGTTGCTTTTAGAACGAAAGAAATTACAATTTCGAATAAAAGAATGCGCTTGGTTATCGATTCTTCTGTAATGCGTGAAGAATTACTTTTTGGAAAACAATTGATTATTGAACGTGTTAACGATTTCGCTGGTTTTGAAATCATCAACGACATTTGGTTTGTCTAAAAGGTATCTTTTTTTTTGAGTATTCGCAGTAATACCTGTAAAATACTTTAATGTTGAAAATCAAGAATTTAATCGAAGTGAGAGCTATTTGGTAAATATTAGCGAACAATCTTCGGCCTTGAATTTCTAGGTTTTAATTACTGCAATGAAACTGGTAATTTTTAAAATTTCTGTAAGAACATTTTTGAAAAATTTCAGTTTCAGAAAGGAGTTAAAATTGTTCGCAACGAGTTATAACTATTTACAGAACAAAAAATTGCGAACAAAAAGAAATTCAGAGCCTAGATTTTTTGTTTCTTTTTGATCATGCAAAAAGAAAGGCTTTATTTTTCAAACTGAAACAACCACTCATACAATTCATCCGATCTAAAAACGCGTTCTAAATCACCGTGATTTGCTCCTGGAACAATTGTAAATTTTAAATTTTCATCGGTACAAGCTTTGATAGCATTCACCATCTTTTGCGATTCACTTAAAGGAACAGCGGCATCTCTATTTCCATGTTGAATCCAGATTGGAATCGTTGATAAAGCAGCGCCATCTTTTGGATTTCCACCTCCACAAAGTGCAACAGCGGCAGTTACAATTTCAGGGTAAGCACCCGCAAAACCTAAAGTTCCATATGCTCCCAAACTCATCCCAGCAACATAAACACGATTGGTGTCTGTATTAAAAGTGCGTTGTACAAATTGTAAAACAGATAAGATTTTTTCAGGTTCCCAAGATTTTCCTGCAAGTACTTGCGGCGCAATAACAATCGCAGGAATGGAGCGACCCTTTTCTATTTCGTGGATAACTCCGTATTTTTTAACGAGTTCTAAATTATTTCCTGACAGACTTCTTCCATGCAAAAAAATCAAAATTGGTGGTTTGCTTTTTAAGATACTATCTGAAGGAAGATGCAACCAAAAAGGATAGTCTGCTTGATTGTAAATTGGTTGTAATTGTGCTTTGGATATAAATTGTAAACTCAAAAACAAGAAAAGAAAAATACTTTTTTTCATGGGGAACAAAGTTAAGCCCAATAGCTAAAAGCTTGTAGATTAGTTGTCCACATGAGAAAAAAGTTGCAAACAAAAGCTGAGTTATATTATCAAAGCACTGTTTAAGTAACTTTTGTGTAACCGGCAAAGCAACTACAAAAGAATATGGATTTGTTTAACTACATTCTTTTTTTTGTTAAAGAAATGAGATAGTAGAAAATTCTAAACCAAAAAAAAACCTCCGACATGAAATCGATAGGTCTTATTTTAAGTAGAGTAAAGAATTAATAGTGAAAAAGCATTTACTTTTAACCCTTACCTGGTTTTTATTTTTTTGAATTAATTATCGTTTTTGCGCTCGTAATCCAAGTTTCAGGACCGCCAGCTAAGTAGCCTTGAGAACCTAATTGCGTTAAATTATACTTTCCTTCTTTTGTTTTTTCTGGTTTAACAAACCAGCAAGTAGGGTAACCTTGAACTCCAAATTGCTGTTGTAATAAATTGTTTTGTGTTTTCGTTGCCTCTGATTGTTTATTAACTCTAGGGAAATCAACATCAACAAGTACAACATTAGATTTTGCCCACTCAACGAACTCTGGCTTTTTGAAAACTTCTTTTTGAAGTCGGATACACCAACCGCACCAATCGCTTCCTGTGAAAAATAACATAATAGGTTTTTTCTCCTTTTGAGAAATTGAAATTGCTTTCTCCAAGTCTGTGTGCCACGTTAATGACTCTTGAGCAAAAGTAATCGTGCTAAAAAGCAAGAAAAACGCAGCTGTGAAAATTGTTTTCATATATAAAATTTTGGTTAAAGATAATAAGTTTTACCCCTTTTCAAATACCGTGCAAAAAATTTAAGGTTTGTTTGCAAATTGAATTTATTTTTCAATTTCAGAGTTTTTTGAAGTTAAATTCACGATTTTAACATTTGGTTTTTCTTAACTTGATTCCTTATATATGCTTCAAGCTAATTTTTGCACTTATATTCGTTCTATTAAAACTAGCTTATGATTAAATTGTTACACATCTTTTTGTTTTTATTGTTTTCTTTTTCAACTACTATTTTAGTTGCTCAAGCACCCACCCAAACCGTTCGCGGAAAAATATACGACAGCGAAACGAATTTCCCCTTAGTTGGTGTAAAATTGGAAATCAAAATTACTACCAATGAGCCTTATCGAGCGATTTCGAATCCTGAAGGAGAATTTGAAATTAAAAAAGTACCTGTTGGTAAGCATCAAATTACAGCTACTTATTCCATGTATGAAAGTAAAACGCTTACGATTGAAGTGAATTCAGGACGAGAGATGATTATAAATATTCCTTTAACCGAGTTAGTTTTTTCGAAAGGTGAAGTAACAGTAAGTGGTAGAAAAAAGGGAGA
Organism: Chitinophaga pinensis; assembly: GCA_943324565.2. GTDB lineage: Bacteria > Bacteroidota > Bacteroidia > Flavobacteriales_D > Crocinitomicaceae > UBA952. Next base: position 20,369 of record CALPMC020000042.1, read on the forward strand.
GGTAATTAATGAAATGGCTTTGATTTCTGCACAGCAATTCAGTGTGGAAGAAACAAATCGTTATCCAGGTTCACGAATGGATCCAGCGCGAATGGCTTCCAATTTTGCTGGTGTTCAAGGTGCCGACGATTCCAGAAACGACATTGTAATTCGGGGAAACTCACCACTTGGAGTCGTTTGGCGTGTGGAAGGTATCGATATTCCAAATCCTTCGCATTTCGCAATTTCTGGTAGCACAGGTGGACCAGTATCAGTTTTAAACAATAAAATTTTAAGTAATTCCGATTTCTTTATGAGTGCCTTTCCTGCTGAGTATGGAAACAGTACTTCCGGAATATTTGATCTAAAGTTGAGAAATGGAAACAAAAATCAACATGAATTTACAGGACAATTTGGTTTTCTTGGAACAGAACTTTTAGCTGAAGGACCGATGAGTAAAAACGGAAAATCAAGCTATTTGGTGATGGGAAGATATTCTACACTTTCCTTGTTTCAGCAATTGGGAATTCAAATCGGAACCGATGCCGTTCCTGTTTATGGCGACGGTGCTTTTAAATTCAATTGGCAATTAAAAAAAGGCGGTCAACTTTCGGCTTTTGGAATCGGAGGAAAAAGTAATATTTCTATTATGATTTCAGAGCAAACAGAATATTCCAAAGAATTTTATGGTGAAGGCGACCGCGATCAGTATTTTGGAACTTCGATGTTTGTAACGGGATTGAACTATAAAAAGGCGTTGAATGAAAAAACATTTATTGCTTCAACTTTAGCATATTCTGTTGAAGAACAACATTCGTTACACAACTATTTACAACGTAGTTTAGACACAAACGCAACTAGCAATTTAGTTACAATTCGAGTTGATTCGATTTATCAACTGATGTCCTATAAATTTTCAATTAATAAATTGTCTGGTTATTTCAGTGTCAATCATAAATTCAACAAACAACATTTAATCAAAGCCGGAATTAATGTCGATGGATTTTATATGAACCAATTAGATTCTGCATTAAAGAACGTTTTAGTTCCAAATGATTTTGCTGTTCGCTGGGATTATCAAGGATTTACAGCTTTGGTACAACCTTTTGTGCAATGGAAATGGCGCGCAAATGACAACTTAGATATCACTGCCGGAATCCATTCTCAATATTTCTCTATGTCAAATAGTATTAGCATTGCCGAGCCTCGCTTGGGATTAAAATACCGAATGAATGGCAATCAATCTATTTTTATGGGTGCTGGAATGCATAGTCAAATTCAACCACTTTACACTTACACCTACCACTTGACTGCAAACGATGGTTCGAAAATCTACCACAACAAAAACATGGATTTTATGCGAAGTTTACACACTGGAATTGGTTATGAAAAATCAATCGCTAAAGCTGGTCTGAATATCCGTACAGAAGCCTATTATCAATATTTATACGATGTTCCAGTAACGATTGCTCCATCTTCTTTTTCAATGATTAATATGGGTGGTGGTTTTGCTCGAATTTTTCCAGATTCATTGCAAAATACAGGAACAGGTTTGAATTATGGTTTAGAATTGACCGTTCAGAAATACTTTGATAAATCGTTCTTTTTCTTGTTTTCAGGAACCCTGTACGATTCTAAATACACTGGTAGCGATGGGATTTTAAGAAACACTTCTTATAATGGGAAATACGTTGCGAATTTATTAATCGGGAAAGAATTCAAATTGGGAGCTAAACATGTATTGGGAATTGGAGGGAAAGTTACCGTTGCTGGCGGAAGAAGATATGGATTGGTGAACATTGCCGAAACAGAAGAATTAAAAGAAATCATCTTTTTAGATTCTATGTTCAATGATTTACAATTTCAAGACTATTTCAGAATGGATTTGAAAATTAGTTGGCGAATGAACGCTGCAAAAGCAACACATGAAATTGGGTTGGATTTAGTAAACATCTTCAACACAAGAAATCTATTGAGTTTAGCTTATGCTCCAAGTCTTGACCCAAATGAGGTTGCACAACCAGGTTATCAGCCTACTGCACAAAAAACACAATTAGGTTTCTTACCAATCTTCTATTATAAAATTGATTTTAAGATTTCCAAAAAGGAATAAATACTGTGAAACAAACCGATATTGGTATTTTAATTTACCGAAAAAACTATTCTGAAAGTAGTTTAATCTTAACATTTTTCACAGAAAAGGGAGGACTTACAACCTATATTTTTAAAGGTGCGAAAAAGAAACAAAAAGCCATTTTCGCTTTGGGGATATATGAAATTACCTATTTCAAACGACCAGAAAGTGACATGGGAATTATCAACTCCTTGGATAATGCAGTTCCATTAAATGACTTCTACAGCAATCCTCAAAAGATCATTCTTGGCTTTTTTATTGCTGACATTTTGAAACAAACCATAAAAATGGAGGAGGCTGACCCCTTGCTTTTTGTGTTTTTAAAAAATCAAATTTTAGTCCTTGAATCCAGTAAAGATTGTTTTAATTTCCCACTTCATTTCCTAGCGGGGCTCACCAAAGAATTGGGTTACTCTCCCCTATTTGAGTCCGACAATCCAATAAGCTTTGACATAAAAAAGGGAGAATTTTCAGATTTCAAATCTATTAACTCAATTGGCATTGAAGGTGAAGTGGTTGATTTGTTAAGCTCTTTGTTTCAAGACGAATTAAAAACCAATTATTCAAACGAAACAACTCGAAAAGCGCTTTATATTTTATTAGATTATTTGACAATTCATACCCCAAAATTCAACGTTGCCAAATCCATGGAAGTGATTCGAGATACGTTGTATGTCTAGGAATTCAGAAAGGGAATTTGTATATTAGGGTTAGAAAACCTTATAAAATGACTTACAATCCTTTAATTCATAACCGAAAATCCATTAGGCTTAAACGATTCGATTATGCTAGTGAAGCTTTTTATTTTATTACAATGTGTACACATGGTAGAATTCATTTATTTGGAGAAATCATTGACAACGAAATGATTCTAAATGATTGCGGAAAAGTAGCAAAACAATGCTGGTTAGATATTCCCAGCCATTTTCCTCATGCAAAATTGCATGAGTTTGTAATTATGCCGAATCATATTCATGGTATTATAGAAATCGTTGAAAATATGGGAATTCATAAAAATTCAAGTTCTAATTGGGATTTGAAAAATTCGGTTTGGTTAGTTGGGGAGAAAAATTTTTCTCCCCAACTAACCGAATTCAAATCGCCGACTAAAACTATTGGTTCAATTGTTCGAGGGTTTAAAATAGGCGTAACCAAATGGATAAGAAACGAGTATCCAGATACTTTTACTAAAAATAGACCAGTTTGGCAACGAGATTATTTTGATAGAATAATTCGTGATTATATGGAATTTGATAGAATTGAAAAATATATTTTTGATAATCCTAAAAATTGGGCAAAGGATAAATTTAAAGATGAGTCATAATTGTCTTAGTTTTATAATAAAAGACGAAGTCAACATTTTTCACCCAAAACAAAAAATCTACCTTACTTTCGTAGTCTCAAAAATCAAAAGCTTATGTTCACAGGAATTATTGAAGAAATTGGTACAGTAACAAAAATTGTACGTGAAGCAGGAAATATTCATTTTACGATTCAAGCGCAAATGACTCCTGATTTGAAGATAGATCAAAGTGTTGCTCACAACGGTTGCTGTTTAACTGTTGTTGAAATTGAGGGACAGAATTATACTGTAACAGCCATTCAAGAAACATTGGATAAAACAAATTTGAACTATTGGGAAAAAGGTAGCAAAGTGAATTTAGAAAGATGCTTAGCTTTCAATGGTCGATTGGATGGGCACATCGTTCAAGGACATGTAGATACTATCGCCACTTGCACAAATATTGAAGACCAAAATGGAAGTTGGAAATATACTTTTAAATACAATGATGATCAATTAACCGTTGAAAAAGGCTCCGTAACTGTTAATGGTACTAGCTTAACAGTAGTTGATTCTAAAGAAAATTCATTTGCAGTTTGCATTATTCCATTTACCTATGAACACACCAATTTTCATCAATTAAAAGTGGGTGATATCGTAAACATCGAGTTCGATATTATTGGAAAATATGTTGCAAAGTGGATGAGTAGAGGATAATTTAAAACATTCTCTTAACTACAAAAATCGTAAAGATATATTTTGGGTAACAGTGCTATTCTTTGGAATGTTGAATTTTGCTTGATTGTACGATGGTGGGCCAAAAGTTCCCATTGAGTTATTAGAAAATGCAAATCCTTCTTGTGGAATA
>CALPMC020000043.1 GCA_943324565.2 Chitinophaga pinensis
CATCAGTAACAGTTAGCGTATAAGTACCAACATTCACCGCTTGGGCATTGCTAATACTTGGATTTTGTGTCGCGTTTGAAAATGAATTTGGACCTGACCAAGTATATGTTGAAAAACCATCCGTCGCGGTTAAATTAATAGCTTGTCCTACACAAACAGGACTGTTACTGCCAGCAATTAGAGAAGGTATAGGATTCACTGTAATGGTCATGGTGGTCGTATTTGCACACAAGCCAGCAGTTGGTGTAAAGGTATAAGTTGTAGTTTGTGTATTGTCTAAAGCAGGCGCCCAAGTTCCAGTAATCGAATTGGTTGAAGTGGTTGGCAATGCAGACAATGTTGCTCCTGCACAAATAGCTGGGACTTGATTGAAGGTTGGAATTGTTGGCGAATTGATAACAACTGTTGTGGTTGCAATTTCAGTACATCCATTAGCCAATGCAGCAGAGATGGTATAAATGCCCGCCATCGCAGAAGTAGCAGGAGCAATCGTTGGATTTTGTGTGCTATTTGAAAAACTGTTCGGGCCACTCCATGAATAACTCGAAGCATTGCTGGCATTTAATTGAATCGTATTTCCAACGCAATACGGACCAGTATTTGAAGCGGATGGTGCAGCAACAATTGTAAAACTTGCGATGTAATTTGTACCATTGTTATTTACATAAACAGTGTCCGGACAACCTGACGTTCCAGAGTGATTTCCTGGATTTTCATAATACACTTCAATTTGATAGGTTCCTGGTGAATACGTTGTTAAATCAATATTTGACAATGAACTAACTCCTGCTAAACCTGGTCGTTGCCATTTTTGATCGCGAATATTTGTACAGGGATCACCAGATGCGAATGCTGTACCGCTACAATTTTCGTAAAATGGCAAAGTAATTGGATTAAAAACACCCGATGGAACGCCCGTTGGGTAAACACTATAGTATAGTTTTGGTTCGCAAACATTTGCACCAACAGCTTTCCATGTTTTCACTTCGCCTCCTTGAATTTTCAAATCACCTGAATTTTGATAATACGAACCAAAATTATTCGAAGTAAAATTGTTAGAAGAAATTGTCCCTTCTGTTCGAAAGAATGCATTGCTGTTGACATTATTGGAACACGTTTGCATGTAAACCGCTGAACCAAAAGAACCGTAACAATCATTCACATATAAGATACCACTATTCGAAGACCAAGTGCCGCCTGTTCCACCATATTGCCATGCACTACAGTTCAACTTGTAGCGGAAAGCATAATAATACGTTCCAGAACTTAATCCGTAAAGATTCCCAGAATATTCATCGTTGTTTCCGTAACTTGTCGTGTTATAAGTTGCTGTTGTCCATACAGTTGACGCCCACGTACTCGGATTGGTATTTGAACTACTGAAACCATATTCAACGGTGATGCCTGCTCCTTGACTGTAATCTGTATCCGTTACTCCAGGTTCATTAACTTGACCGTAAATCAATTGCGAAGCACCGCTACATATCGTAAAAGTTGGCGTTTGAACATTCACAAAATTCAAAATTCCACTTGTAACTGTTATTGTTACATTGGATGTTGAAGTACAAGAACCGTTGGTAATCGTCCAAACTAAGGTGTAAGTTCCAGCGGCTGTTGGTGTGAAAACAGGATTATTGGCGGAAGTGCTTGTGAGCTGACTGGTGTTGGTATTCGGTCCCGATGAAATCGACCAAGCTCCTGTTCCGACAGAAGGCGCATTCGCAGATAATGTTGCTGTTGCTCCCTCGCAAATTGTTTGAGTAGCTCCGGCGTTGGAAGTGGTGGGAGAAGTAGTAACTGTTAAAGTTCCATTGTAAATCGTAGGATTGTTCCAAATTCCACCGACAGATGTTGCTGATTGCAATCCATTTGATAGAGATGAATACGTTGATGCGTTATCAAAAAAACTTGGGGTAACAATATTGTTGAAATAAAAATCATAATTAGCACCACTTCCAGCATTGTAGTTGAAAGCTCTAAATCGCGTGATGTTCTGTCCTCCAGCTGGGTTTAGAAGTGAACCGGTGTAAGGTCCATAGGATGTTCCTCCATTCAGGGTTTGAATCGTTGCAGAGTAAGTTGAACTTGACGTTAAGGTTAGAATTACTCTTAAACCATTTGCCGAATAAGGAATATTAACTGTCGGAGGAACAGGTCCTGCGTTAATCGCATAACTACTCGCTCCTCCCGAAAAATAAAATTCCCAAACGCTGTTACCAATTGCATTCTGTAAACTAACGCCGACGGACGGCCCAGAACTATTGACATAGCCATTGTCCAAATCAAATTGAATCGTTTGACCTGAAAGCAAGGCCGGAAAATTTCGTATGGCCTCAGTTGTTCCACCAGCTGAGTTATACAAACCAAAAGCTTGATTATTACTTGAATTTATTCCAGAGCTTCCGCCACCATTATTATTAGAATTGCCAATAAAAATGCCACCACTATTTGTGTTAACTGTCCAAATATTTGATGAAGCACTTGGCGCACTATAACCCCCGTAAACATAAGCACATCCGTTATATGAATAGCGAAAAGCATAATAGTAGGTGTTTCCCGCAAGCCCTGACAGTGTTCCGATGTATTCATCGTTGTTGCCTGTAACAGCCGAATTGTACGTTGCATTTACCCAGTTTGTCCATGTGCTTGGGTCTGTGTTTGTGGTACTGTAACCCAATTGTGCCGTGACGTTCGCACCTTGATTTGTATTATCAGTAATTCCAGGGATATAAACTTGTCCGTAAACATTAAAATTGTCGTTTGAACAACTTACACCTGAAGCGGGCGATTGGGTGTTTGCCCAAATTATTTTTGGTGAAGTAGATACAGTATGCGTTGCTATTAATGGACCGCCACAACCTGCTGCACTTGCCGTTATAACAGTTGTTCCCGACCAAGTTAAAGGATAAGTAACCTCACCAGTTGCGGAATTTATGGTTACTCCACCTAAAATTGATGTAGCATCTAAAGAATATGTAATTCCTGTTGAGTTTGTTGAAGTAGCGGTGTAAGTGACTATTCCTGAGGCAATACAGCGTGTGGATGCAGTTCCCAAAGTAAAAGTCGGCGTGGTGATGGTTGGATTTACCGTTACATCAACCAAAGTACTTGAACAAACGATGTTGTCAACAATGTGATTGGTATTATTTGCGTTTGAATAACTCCAAAACCCTGCATGTGTAGAAGTTGAATATGTTAAGTCTGGAGTAGACGTTATAATTATTGAACCATTTAAATAAACATTAAATATCCCTGATAAGGATCGAGTAACTATTAAAGTGTTAGAACCTATATTTGCGCTAGGCCAAGTATAACTTCCTAATGATATATTGCTAGCATCAGCTCCTTGATTTACAGTTCCATTATATCTTCTTAAATATACAGTGCTAGAAGCTAAAGTAGTATTACCTCTAATACTTACGTAATAGCCTTGCCCCCCATTTAAGGCAGCATTATTTGAGATGAAAAAGAATGAGAGAACCTCATTAAAATTATTTAAAGCTGCCATTGTAAAATCAAATTTCCAGCTTCCTGATGTCTGCGTACTCGGTGTAGTTATAATCTCCTGAGTCCAAGCCGTCGTCGAACCTTGTAAGTAACCAACACTTGTATTCCAGCTAGTAACTGTTGGGCTCGACAATGGTGTAACTTGCGGTGTCCAAATAGGATTACTTGTAAACTCATTATCACTAAAATTATCAAAAAGTCCACTTCCTGTGCCACAGGAATTTTGTGCAGTAAGGAAATACGTACCACTAGCCGCTGTTGTAGCTGAAGCAATACTTGGGCTTTGAACTGTTGAAGAAAAATTATTAGGACCTAACCACGACCAAGAAGTATTTCCTGTAGCTGATCCTGCTAAATTTAGATTTGACCCAGCACAAATTGTAATGTTGGAACCTGCTGAAACGGATGTTGGGGCTGTACAAGGGGGAATACAAACTGTAATTCTTACTTCACCTAAAGCTCCGGCTCTACCTGCAACACCAGCTGTAGTATTGGCATTTGCAGAACCACCTGCACCTCCTCCAATTAAAACACCAACTGCAGAATTCACCGAGCCAAATCCATATGCTTTTTGACCTTGACCTCCAGCACCAGAAGGAGTGCCACCACTTGTGCCTGGAACTGAAGGATTGTTTGAGACAGGTTGGGCTGCATTTCCACCATCACTCGTTGGGCCACCTGCACCTCCTCCAGATCCTCCAAAATTAAAACTACCGTTTACAAGACCTGCCGTTCCATTTCCCCCTTTTCGCATTATAGCATAAAGAGTTCCATTTGTTTCAGCAACACCTCCATTACCACCAGTTCCTGAGCCATTTGCAGTAGTAGAATTTCTACCTGCTCCACCCGATCCACCAAGTGCTTGATATGTTACACCAGCTACGACAACAGAACTTGTCCCACCATTCCCAGCATTCCCAGGATTAGTAGACCCACTTGGTGCAACTCCTGCAATACCACCAGCACCAACAGTAATTGCTAAAACTTGACCGGGAGTAACAGTTATTACTTGACTTCTAGAGTACGCACCACCACCTCCTCCTCCTCCTCCAGCGCCATAAATTGCAGAGTTTCCAAAAACATCGGTGTAAGAACTTCCTTTAGCACCACCGCTACCTCCACCACCACCCCAACATTCAACAGTAATACAAGTAACCCCTGCAGGTACCGTCCAAGTTGTAGAAGATGTAAAGGGTGTTGTCTGCCCCCAACCCTTCCCGACAAAACATGCACAAGCGATTAGGACCAATAATTTGGCAAGGAGATTTTGCTTCATGAACAGAAAAAAGGAGAAATTACGGCTCATAGTTCAAAGCTTAGAAACACTAGCGGTTATATAGATTTAGATGCAATTGTTTTAAGTTTTTGTTAAATTTAGGATGCTAAGATAGGAAAGAAAACTGAAAACTGAAAACTGATCCGCCGCAGCGGACTGAAAGTGAAAAATTAAGAGTTGAGAGTGGAAAGTTGAGAACTGAAAGCGGAGAACGAAAAGTTAAGAGTTAAAAGTGAAGTCCCGATAGCTATCGGGAGAAGAGTTCATTTCTTCGGAAAACGATTTTGATATAATTTTCTTCGAAACGGGAACTACTTCTCTCCTTGAGGCGCTGCATAGAGCTAGTCGAAATGAGAGATTGAGAGAGGTGACTTACTGAACTTAAAAAATGAATCATCCACCTTCCGTCCCCCTTCATTGCTTCGCTAAGGGGGAAACTTAATCTCACTTCGGGAAACGATTTCGGTGGGGTTTTCTTTGAATAGAGTACGGCTTCTCCCCTCTGACGGAGTCTGGATACTCGTCAGAGTCGTCAGACTTGAGGCGCTGCATAGAGCTTGCCGAAATGAGAGATTGAGAGAGGTGACTTACTGAACTTAAAAAATGAATCATCCTACACTAAACTAATTTAGTCATCCCCCTTCAGTCCCCCTTCATCGCTTCGCTAAGGGGGAAACTTAATCTCACTTCGGGAAACGATTTTAGTCAAATTTTCTTCGAGTTGAGAATTGCTTCTCTCGGTCAGCAGATTGAGAGAGGTGAATTAAATAACCAATTATTCACTCATCCACCCTTATTCGCCAAAATTTTAACTTATCACCTCCCTCTTTCCTTCCTCTAGGAGGGAAGTTCAAATCTCACTACGGGAAACGATTGTGGTGGGATTTTCTTCGAGACAGAAATCTTAATCAAAAATTAAAAACTAAAAATCAAGAATTATTTGTTATATTTAGGTATTAGAAAAATCGAATCATAGATGGAAAACAGCATCGTTTTATATAGTAATGAACTAGCTAAAGTGAATGTTAATGTGACTTATCACGATGAAAATTCTGTTACTGGTTTTCTCGAACAAATTCTCTCCATTCCATTTTAGTACTATCGAAAGTGAAAAGTGGCAACATTCCTTTATCTAAAAGTTGTCTATCACTCGTTCTAAAATATAAAAATTGAGCTACTTCATATTTTGTTTCTTCAAAAGTAATTGTTTCTAAAATCTTGTAAACTTGAGCTGAAGTAACACATGTATTTACTAAATCTTTATAGATAATCTCTACTCGATCATCTTCGAATTTTTGCGTTTTTAAGTCAGCAATAAATTCATCTGTATTTAGCAACATTCTTGTACAATTGATGAAGTTGCCATTCGTCACAACTGTTGAAGTGGTGTTTGTATTTTGAGTTGTGTTAATAGTATTAGTTGAATTAACATTCGTATTTCCATTAACGTTTGAATTCATGTTAACATTTCCATTAGGATTAGTATTCATGTTTACATTTCCATTCATGTTAGGGGTTCCAGTAGTTGTAACTGTAACATTTCCATTCATATTTGGAGTTCCAGAAGTTGTAACTGTTACGTTCCCATTGTTATTTTGAGTTGTAGTGCTTCCTGATTGGTAAGTTGTTTGACCGTTAATTGTCTGAGAAGAAGTTGTGGATACTGTAGATGTTGAAGTAGAATTTGTAATTGGCATTCCATTCATATCCACATTCATGTTAATATTCCCATTCATCATTGGATCAGAAACTGTCATATCTGTTCCATTTGTATTGAAACCAACGTTTAAATTCATATTGATATTCTCACCAGATATTGGATCGTTTACTGAAATATTAATCCCATTTGAACCAACATTCGTATTCATGTTAACACTCCCATTTTGCCCGTTTGTTGAAGTTGTTCCGTTTACCCCAACAGTTCCATTTATTCCAACATTCATATTTACGTTACCATTCATATTTTGATTGGAAGTGTTCATATTTGTTTGACTTTGCGTTTGAGTTTGCGTTCCGTTAACTTGGACATTCCCATTTACATTAGAAGGAACAGTTTGTGTAGTAGTTATTGTTGTATTAGATGGTGGAGTTTGAACATTTACAACTGGCGCATCTGAATAAATCACGTTATTATCTTGACGATAAATTACTGCTCCTGATGTTATAGTACCATGCGTAGGCTCCATACTTACCAATTGAATTTTTCCTTTTCCTTTTTTGAATGCAACTTTCGTTGTAATGTCCATCGGAGAATCAATCATGAAATTTTTGTCGATATCAGCAGTTTTTCCATCTGCGAAAATCAATTTCACTGAGTAACCACCATTTTTTACTCCAGAAACAGAAACATTAGTTTGAGGAACCGAATTTTGTTTGATTCCATTTAGGATTACATAAAACTGTTGTCCTCCATTATTGAAAACTGTGAAATTACTTTGTGAATAAAGAAGGCTTCCGAAAGCGCAAAAAAGAAAAGTAAATAATTGTTTCATAAATAATTAGTTTGTTATAAAATTATAGTTTTCAGCCGTTTTACAAAAACGACACCAAGAAATTTAATTTTTGTACGTTTTATTTTTTGTAAAAAGGAAGTTTAGTAACTTTTGCTTTTACTCCTTTTTCGCGAATTTCGATGAAAATCTCAGATTCTAAAGCACTGAATTCTTTTGTAACATAACCTAAGCCAATTCCAATTTTCATACTAGGAGACATTGTTCCAGACGTTACTTTACCAATCAAATTTCCTGATGCATCTAAAATTTGGTAATCGTGGCGAGGAATTCCTCTATCAATCATTTCAAAAGCTACTAATTTGCGAGTTACACCTTCTTCTTTTTGTTTTTTCAAAAATTCAGAATCAGTGAAGTCTTTTGTGAATTTAGTAATCCAACCCAGACCTGCTTCCAAAGGAGAGGTTGTGTCGTCGATGTCGTTTCCATATAAGCAAAAGCCCATTTCTAATCGCAAAGTATCTCTTGCAGCTAAACCAATTGGTTTAATTCCAAAATCAGCTCCAGCTTTAAATACCTCATTCCAAACTTGCTCAACATCTTCGTTTTTCACATAAATTTCAAAACCTCCAGAACCTGTGTAACCTGTTGCTGAAATCATAACGTTTTCAATTCCTGCAAATTTTCCATGAGTAAACGTGTAATAAATCATTTCAGATAAATTCACATCTGTCAAAGATTGCATTGCTTCCGCAGCTTTTGGTCCTTGAATAGCCAATAAAGAATAATTATCTGAAGCGTTTTCCATTTCTACATCTAGATCATTCAAAGAAGAAATCCAGTTCCAATCTTTTTCAATGTTTGAAGCATTCACAACGATGAAATATTCTTCAGCATTAACGCGATAAATAATTAAATCATCCACGATTCCACCTTTTCCATTAGGCATACACGAATATTGAGCTTTTCCATCAAACAAAACACTCGCGTCGTTAGAAGCAAATTTTTGAATCAAAGCCAATGCATTCGGGCCACGCAAAATAAACTCCCCCATGTGAGAAACGTCAAATACGCCAACTGCATTGCGAACCGTTTCATGTTCTGCATTTACACCTTCGTATTGAACAGGCATATTGTAACCTGCAAATGGTACCATCTTCGCGCCAAGCTCGATGTGTTTATGTGATAGGGCTGTGTTTTTCATTTTTTTTTGTTTTATGAGGAAATGACTTTAGGACATTAAGACTTTAGGATATTATGAGGGAATGATGTTATGACAAATGAGGGAATGATGTTTCGAAGTGAGATTTTTTTCTTCCCCCTTCGCCGCGGCGAAGAAGGGGGATTGAGGGGGATGACTTTTGAACCTTTTAATTAATCTAAATTTGTCACCCTCCTTCATCCTCCCTCAAGGGAGGAAACCAAATCTCACTTCGACTAAAAATTCCCAATTCTACATTTTCAATTCTCAATTCTGCATTAATTTTTCACTCTCTCCACGTAAACGCCTGTTCTTGTGTCGATTTTAATAACTTCTCCGTTGTCGATGAATAAAGGAACTTTTACTTCAGCTCCTGTTGCGATTGTTGCTGGTTTCATTGAATTTGTTGCTGTGTCGCCTTTAACTCCTGGTTCAGTATAAGTAACTTCCGAAATAATATACATCGGTAAATCAACTACTAAAGGTGCTTCTTCTTCCGCGTGGAATAAAATATTTACAATCATACCTTCTTGCAAGAATCCCGGTTTTTCAATCATCTTCAAAGGAATATTTACTTGTTCAAACGATTCATTATTCATGAAAACATAAGAATCTACTTCTTGATACAAATATTGGTACTCGCGATTTTCAATACGTACAATATCGATTTTGTGACCCGCTGAAAATGTATTATCTATCACTTTTGCTGTTTCGATATTTCTCATTTTTGTACGTACAAACGCTGGGCCTTTCCCTGGTTTTACGTGTTGAAATTCAATAATTTGGTATAGTTTATCGTTGTGACGAATGCATAAACCATTTCGGATATCTGCTGTGGTAGCCATAAAGAAATTTTAAAATTTGGGCAAAGATACATTTTTGATTGTTACGAAGTTTAAATGCGGATGCGTTAGATACGCTAATTCGTAAAATCGCATATTTGCTAGATTGCAATAATGATTGGGTATGTTTAAGGAAAATTTTAAATTCTCTATTATTCTAAGTACAATGTTCTTGTTTTTGTAGTTTCAACTCTAGTTTGTCTTTACATTGGATTTGGGCCCCATAAAAAACACGGTGACTTTTTTCATTTACACCACTTATGATATCTCTTTTTAAGAAAAATTGAAATGGAAGGGAACAAGAATCTGGAAATACTATTTCGCTTTATTAAAAATTGATAATTAGTCTTTATTCCAAATAAAGCATCATTCCGCTTTGATAATCTACGCTGTAATCAAACGTAAAAGTCTGTGAACCCATTATTCCTTTATAGAAAGACCAAGTAATGATTCCTGTTTTTTCATCTAAAGTTCCGGAAGTAAACTCTCCATTTTTCACTTTAATATCTGCATTGTTGGAAATTGGGAATTGATCTTTAACAATCAACGGAATCATTGCGCCACCGTTGTTTTTAACTTTAATTTCCCAAGTCACTTCAAACTTCTGACGAGAACCAATCGTCCTTGATTTCGATTTTTCTTTTATTCTCGTTCTGTCCACACTGATTTTGTTGTCCTTTCCAAAAGAGAATGAAAGTGTATCTTTTGTAGAATTCACATCTAAATACGATTTCCCCATAAACGTTCCATCGAAGTAAATATTTGACTCTCCACTCATTAAGTTTAATTTTTCCCAGCCACTCACTTGTGCTGCCAAATAAACACTAGGGTCAATTTTAGGAATAACGTGATATTCATAACTTGCATTCAAATCGAAGCTACCAATACTTACTCGGTGATCCATTCCATCTGTAGGAATTGACATTTTTGAAAGAATTGTGTATTCCATTCGCATATCTTTTTTCTGAATAATTGTGGCAACAGTTGGTGACCAGTTACTTTGCTGAAGTCCATCTTTATCATCAAAAAGCGCCTTATTTTTCTTTCCGTTACTTTTACTTCTTGCACCACGAGAAATTTCCATTGCTTCTAATTCATAATCGCCAGAAACTGTTGAGCTTGCTACTCCAGCGTAAGAACTCATCGGTGCATTTCTAATATCTTGGCGACTTGAGGTTATCTTAACTTCTTCCAATTGTAACTCATTTGGCTTCATGAAAAACTTCAAGTAAGCCGCAGTTATTTGCAACTGAACATCTGAATATCCGACATAAGAAGCTTTTGCATAATTTGCACCTTTTGGCACTGTAATTTCGAATTTACCATCAAAATCAGTTACAGCAGCAACATTTGGGAAATTCGGGAAGGTAATTTTTGTAAAAGGTAAAGCTTCACCTGTAGATGCATCAATCACTTCTCCACGTAATTTCTCACCAGAATAATCAACTGTAGGAATATTACGTGCACTTTGTGTTTTCTGTTGAGGTGCATTATTGTAATAAATATACCAAGGACTCATAGTTGGCTCTTGTGCATTTTGATAGGGATCATTTGTTGAAAGAACTAAATCCACGTTTTTCCATTCAATTCCTGTAGTTTGACTGACGTTTGCTTTTGCCTCTAAGCGAACTGGTTTTCCGATTCCATCGCTGCGCATATCATAGTACGGTTTCCAAGTCGCACGAGGAGAAATGTAGTTAAATACGAAAGTCGCATTATTTGTTTTTTCAACATCGACTTCCACAACGATTTCAGAATAATTAATTACGGGTTTACTTCTTTGCGAAATAATTTCCTGTTCCAATTGATTCATTTTCTTTTGCAAAGTTTCAAGTTCTTCTTCAATAACTGATTGTCTATTAGTGATTTCTGACAATTTCGTATGCATAAACGTATAAGCTTCTTTCAATTCTGCAACTTTCAAACCTTCGTTGTAGCCTTTCAAATCGCGATTGCGCATTAATAGATTTTTATCTAATTCAAGAATTGTATATTCATCGCGTAGCGTTTGATCTTGCGTATTTAAAGCTTTTCGTTTTGAATTCAATTGATTGATTTCTTCACTAGATATTTTTTGATCTTCGTAGTTTTTCTTAGTTCGAACGGAAAGAATCGTCAAATCACCCATCGCCTTCACTTGCACCGTATTTGGGTCGATGAAATCAGTTAATTTCTGGAAAATCAATTCTTGTTTACCAGCTTTCAATTCGATTTTATGCTCGTGCTGAATTTGAGCTCCAGTAAAGAAAACAGTTACTTTCTTCATTTCTGCAATCGCACTAACTTCTTTTTGAGAAAAAGAAAAATTCGCTGCAATCAGTGCAATTAGGGATATAAATAGATTTTTCATAGAATATATTTTTCTTAAAGATGCGCTTACATCTTTGAATCCATAAAGTTCAATAAAAAAATCTGATTAAAATTTAAAAAATCAAGATGGAATTTTATTTCAAAAATGGAAAGTCCATTCCTTCAACGTTTACTTCAAAGATATCATAATTGTAGACACCTTCATTTTCTTCAATTCCAGCAAGTACTGCTTTTTTAATGTTTAAGTAAATTTGGAAATGGCTGTCGTCGTTTACTGTATTGAATCTCGCTCCTAAATTTACTGGTTTACCCCAAGTTGCTCCTAGGTTTTCTGAATAATAAATATCGTAACCACCCATTCCAGGAAATGCATCTGAACTAAAAAACAAATACTTTCCATCAGGAGATATGAAAGGTGTAGTCTCACGACCGTTTGTATTGATTTCCTTTGGTAGTACTTTTGGCGTTTGCCATACACCATTCTTTTTTTCAACAGAATAAATATCGGTCAATGTTTTTTCACCTGTACGATCAGAAACGAAATACATAGTTTGGGAGTAGGATTCATCTTCGTTGAATAAGGTATCTGTAATTGAAGCTGAACCGTCGAAAAAAGAATTGTTTATCCCTGAATTTTTGATGATTTCTATTCCTCCCCACGTTCCAGGAATATCGGTATTAATTTCAAAAATATCAGAACTTGTAGTTGTTTTTTCTTTTGATGCAGTTGTATTCAAAGTTCCTAAACCATATAAACCATTGCTTGAAACAAATGATAAAGCATCAAAGCCTTCGGTATTAATTCCATCAAAAGTTTCTGCGTTTAATACCCATTCTCCTGATTCAACATTCCATACAGCGTGGTATATATCTTCAAAAAAACGTTGGTCTTCGGGATTTAAATTTCCACCAGTTGTTTCAGAATTACGAGCTGTGAAAAATAAATGTTTTCCGCCATCAATTAAAATTGGACCGTATTCGTCATATTTTGTATTCAGCTTGTCGGAGATGGAAATTCGTTTGTTTTGCACTCCATTTTTTTGTTCGTTTAATGCAAATTCACATTGCGCAATATAAATTGGAATATCATAATCAGCAGCTAATTTATCACCAAAATCTATTTTTGCATTTTTGAAGTGTGTGATTGCACTTTCAATCATGTTTAATTTATGGTTGATTTTACCTAGTAATAATTGTAATTCTCCATCTGATTTTTCTTTTGTTAATTCTAGCGCTTTACTTGCATTCATCAACGCTTGGTCGTAACTGTTCAATTCAAATTCAGTAGTCGCCAACCAAAAATAAGCTTTCCAGTTAGTTGGATTTTTAACTTTTGCTTGTCTGAAAAACATTAATGCGTCTGAAGTTCTTCCTACATTATACATTTCAGAACCATCACTTATATATTTTGAGCTAGCTAGTTTGTCAAAAAATTTAACCTTGGTATTTTGAGAAAAACCAGTGAATGAAATTCCAACAATAACTACTAAAAGAAAACGAATCATGTTATTATTTTAAAGTTTAACAAAGAAACACAAACAAATGTTACAATGAAACGCTCAAATGGTTTATTTATGAAAAATAGATAGTTGAGAAGCTGTTTTTTTTGAGAAGGACTTTAGGACGTTAGGACTTTAGGAGGGAATGACCGATGAGTGAATGAAGGAATGATGAGTGAGAGAACGTGGGAATGAGCGTATTTACCTCGCAATTAATAAATATTATGGTTTTACGTTTGCAATCCGCCGCGGCGGAGCAATTAATAAGTTCGCAATTAATATGCATTATGGGAATCCGTTTGCAATTAATAAGCAGTCTGAATGTCAAAATCTCCCTCTCGCTTTAAGCTCCAAGTATTTATTGATAACGTTGGCAGAAAGTTCTTCTGGATTGGTTAAAATCGTTTGGATTCCGAATTGTTTCATTTCTCTTGCCATTCTAGCCTTCATAGTGATCATTCGTTCGGCAACAACTGAAGTGTATAATTCTCTAATAGTGTACGAGCGATTGTAAGCAAGTTCCTTTAAATCAGAATTTTGAAAAAACACAACCACTAACAAGTGCTTTTTATTCATTTGGATTAAATACGGCAAAGCACGTCGCATTGCAAATTCATTCTCAAAATTGCTGAATAATAAAATGAGTGATCTTGTTTTAATCTTTTGTCTCACAACACTTTGAAGCAATTCAAAATTGGCGTCTTTAAACTTCGTTTTTTGGTCATAAAGCAAATCCATTATTCGCTTCATTTGCGTAGAGGATTTATCCGCTGGAAGCTGCGAACCCATTTTATCCGAAAAAGTCAACAAGCCAAATTTATCGCCTTTCAATAAGCAAATATTGGAAAAAACTAAAGTAGAATTGATGGAGTGATCTAATAGCGTTAAACCATTAAACTCCATTTGCATCGTTCTACTTTTGTCAATGATACAATAAATCGGTTGTGATTTTTCATCTTGGTATTGATTGACCATCAACTCATTTTTGCGACTTGTTGCTTTCCAGTTGATCGTTTTAAGTTCATCACCCGCAACATAATTTCTGATTTGCTCAAACTCAGTGGCATTACCCAAACGTCTAATTCGTTTAATACCAGCACTCGTTTTTTGTTGCTGAAAAACAAGTAACTCATATTTTTTCATCTGAATCACAGATGGATAAACTTGAAATTTATTGGTTTCGCTGTATACAACTCTTCTTTCAACTAATTTTAAAAAGGAAGAAAGAAACAAGTAAGCAGTATTGAATTGATAGCGTCCGCGCTTGGTTGGGCGAAGTACGTATTTTATTTCTACCGATTTTGTAGCGGAAATTGTACCCTTAAAACTGGTGCTTCTGTCTTGCTTGAAATCTGGAAAACCTTCGTTTAACTCAAAATTCCAAACAAAAACACCTTGTGCTTTTAAACGAATGGTAATTGTGTTTTCATCCCCCAAATACAAGCGTTCTTTGTAGCTTCGTTCAAAAAATGGTTTTCTCCCAATCAGCAAAAGCAACATTAAATCAATCGCCAATAAAATAGCAATTACAATAAATCCATATTGAGCAAGTGTAGTCATCCAAAGGTTTATAAAACCAGTGGCATAAACGATTATTAAGGAACTAAAAATCCAGAAAAATCGCTTGGTTAATACGATGTTGCTCAGTACTGACATTTATCTTGGAACTTCGATTGATTCCACAATTTCTTTAATGATTTCTTCCGAAGAAAAACCTTCCATTTCTGCTTCTGGTGTTAAAATCAAACGGTGATTAAGAACAGGAGCTGTTACAAAACGAATATCTTCAGGTGTTACAAAATCTCTTCCTCGAATGGCCGCAATTGCTTTCGCAGCTCTCAACATCGCCAAAGAAGCACGCGGTGACGCTCCTAAAAATAGTTTACCGTGATTTCTCGTTTTGTGGGTAATTGCAGCGATGTATTTTAGCAAATGATCTTCTACGATGATTTCTTCCATCACTTTGTGGATTTTTGTAAGGTCTGCAGCTGAGAAAACAGGATTAATTGTGTTCAAATCTGCCGCGCCAACTTGATGTTTATATCTTCTTAAAATATCCTCTTCTTCCGCCAAATCAGGATATCCAATTTTTACTTTGAATAAAAAACGGTCTAGTTGTGCCTCGGGTAAATTATAGGTTCCCTCCTGCTCTACTGGATTTTGAGTTGCCACCACCAAAAACGGAAAAGACATCGGATATTCAACTCCATCATAGGTAATTTGGCGCTCTTCCATCACTTCAAAAAGTGAAGCTTGCGTTTTCGCTGGTGCACGATTGATCTCGTCAATTAAAACAATATTTGAGAAAATCGGACCTTTTTTGAAGAAAAATTCTGATTCCTTCATATTGAAAATACTCGTTCCAAGTACGTCAGATGGCATCAAGTCGGGAGTGAACTGAATTCTTGAAAAATTGACATTCAAGGTTTTAGCTAAAACTTTTGAAGAAAGCGTTTTCGCCACTCCAGGAACTCCTTCCAAAAGTACGTGACCGTTTGCAAAAATTCCAGCAATGAGTAATTCAACGATTTCATGTTGACCAATTATAAATCGACCGAGTTCTTCTCTTACTCTATTAATTTTATCCGAAACCCACACTAAATCGTGGTTGGTTCTTTCAAAACTTAAACCCTCTGAAGAAGAAGAAGTGGCAGCATCTTTTTGAAATTCTGTCTGCTCTTCTGAATTAAAATCTGTGTTTTCAGTTGTCATAAAATTTAGTTAAGTGAATAAATCTTTTCAATTGCGATACATCTATTTTCAAGGTATCAAATAAAGGAATTTGTATAGTCTTTGTTTTTGTAATGATTTGAATGGAAGCTTGTTGCACCTCCATTGACTTTATTTTATCGAAGGAATAAATAGTAGGAAAACCAAAAGAATTAAAGTAAGTAACTTGATTTTTTTGGATGCTTAAATGTGGACGAAGGAACCTTAAAACACCATAAACCAAAAGCAAGAATCCAGCAATCCAAATGATTACCCCAGCAGCGTTTGACTTCGTTAGTAAATATAATCCTGTCAGAAAAGCAAGGAAACCAACGGTCAAGAAGAAACTTGAAATCCACATATTTCTACTTACCTCAAAGGATTGTACCTTCGTTTCGATTTTGTCTTCGATAATGCCACAATGTTTATAGAAATCATGTTGTAATTTGGCTAGTTTGATGATGTAATCGTTTCCAACTTCTTTATTTTCAGCGTCTAAATGACTAATTAAATGATTCAATTCGTTGAAATCATAATTCGTTTTTTCAGCTAACGATTTAATGCTCGTTTCTTCTCGTTTCTTGCTCAAATCGACGTAATAATAGCGGTAAACGGTGTCAAAAAAGTTCTTTCTTTGCAGTGCAAGAATACTCGAAGGATTCTGTTTGTTCAGATAAATGGAACCAATTGTCTCTGCAAATGCTTTGGTAATATTGACTTCTTGAGGAATCACAGGAACCACTTCACGTCTTCTTTTTGTTCTAAAAATAACGAATAGTAAACCAGTAAAAAACAGCAGCATCATTGAATTGAGAAGAATTCTATTTTCATAAATCAGCTGCATCAAATTGTTTTCAGGTTCAATTTGTTCTTCTTCTTCACCTTTATTTTGAACCCTTGCGAAATCAACAAAATAAATCGTTTGCTTCGTTGGTAATTGATTGAGAATAAAATTTATATACTTAAAAGCGTTTTTACTTTTTGCGTTAATGTTCTGTAAAGTCGTTGGATTTGAGTGAATTAAAACGGTACTTTCAGGTAATTTTAATTTCAGTAACGAACTTAAATTCTGAAAACGAATTAAATCTGAAACAGGATATTCTGACTCATTTAGCACTTTTTTGAAACCGTACCATTCATCGTAAATTGTATCATTTTGAAAGATGGAATGAAAGCGTACAGTGTCGGCATTGAAATGAAATTTGACACTTTTTTCATAAACAAAAGCAGGTTTCAAGCGAACATTAAATGTATCAAGTAACTTTTCACTAAACAATGAAGCACTCAACAAAAGGCTGCTACCTTCCAATAATCTTTCTTGCAAACGTTCGGATTCTTTGGGCATCAAACCAACCGTGTCGGCAATCATATAAAAAGTAGCTTTTTCTTTCAGTTTAATAATTGAATCGTACTGATATTTAGTTGAAATTTGGACAATTCGTTGCTTTGGATTTTTGAGTTTTACTAAATGAAAAAACAAATGTAAACCAAAAGGATGTTTACTTTCCAAGCCATATCTTTCTGACCAATTATTGGAAACAAAACTCGCATCGCTTTCATCATTAACACTACTATCCCATTTTAGAACAAAAAAGAGTGCTAGCGCAAAAATCAATGCCACACCGATACTTATTAATTTAAAGTTTTTATTCATCCTTTTTCGCTTTTAAAGTTTGAATAAATCGTGTGAAATGTGGCTGTATTTCTTCAAATTTAGCACGGTCGATGTTGTATTCTCCGTACCACACGATGTCAAAATAACGCGTGCATTTTCGTAATTCAGCTCTTAATATTTGATTTTTTACTTCGTAAATATATTGTTGATTTGTTTTTTCTAAACGCCACTTAATTAACTGTAATCGAATCAGTTCTTGAAGAATCATCGTGAAATAAATACGAATTACTTCTCTGTAAACTTCATTTTTCAAGGCATTTTCTAATCTGCTTTCCAATTCAGAAACAGTAATTACTTCAGGATTCCAATTTTCGTCAACGATTTGATTAATTTTCGAACTGAAATTTTGACGTTTTAGCCAATAGTAAAGAAGCACGATTACGATTGCAAAAAGCAAAATGAATAAAAGTGTTCTCCAAGTTGACTTAGAAATTTTCGAGGGGTCTGGCGCATCCACATCAATATCTGGATCATCAAATTCTGGCGGATCAAATTCAGGAATTTCAATTTCTCTTGGTTTTTTGATATTCTTTTCTGAACCTCCTTTTCCTGCTTCTATTGAACGATTTTTACTGATGATCCCATCGATATTTTTTTCTGGTTCCGTTTCAAAAAAACTTTCTAGACTTGACTTTATACTATTTGGAATAGAAGAATACCAATCTTCAGGACCTTTGTATTTACTCTCTTTTTTATAAGCAATGGACTTATTTTGCTTCGACCAATCTTTCGCTAATCCAGCATCTTTCTGTGCAATGAGTGAAATACACCAAAGCAACGCAAAAAACATAAGAACTACTTTTTTATTAGTCTTCAAAATCTTTAGTTTCTTTAAAACGATCTCTTTTTCCAAATTTATAAAACTCTTCCTTTAAGAATTTTGATTCTTTCTTTTCAACTACCGAGAAATACATCAAACAAGTTAGAATTAAATACAAGGGTAAAGCTAAGAGCATAAATACGAGATAGACAATTTGACGAATCACATTTGACCAGAAAATGCCATTTGCGCCGTAAGTATCCGCAATTTTTATCACAAAATCGGCAAGCATATCTAAAAAATCTGGGACTATTGGTTCTTTTGTATACTCGTTTACAATGCTAAAAACAAAAGCTATCGGTTGAGAAAATAGGAATCCAATTGCTCCCAAAAGTAAAAGTCCAGCAGTTGAATTAAAATAATTTGCCGTTCCATATTTAATTCCTTTCGAGATTTTTTCTTTCATTGTTCCATTATCAAATACAATTGCAGGAATCAAGAACTGCAAGAAAGGTAGAATTAATAAATAAAGGATTAAAAAATTCCAAGTTAAAAAATAAACAGGTATTAAAAGGATGGTAGTAACAACTGAAATTTTCAGAAAGTAAGTTTTTAGAAAGGCAATAAATGATAACTCAAAATAGCGGTTATTACCTAAATGATGCAGCACTTTACTGGTGACCAAGCTAAAAAGAAGCAACCAACTAAAAGCCAAAACAAAGTCAAACCAAAAATAAAATCCATAGCCAATGATGAATTCCATTTGTCCCGCCCAATCAAACCAATAGATTAGAAATAAATCCTCAGGACGCAAATAGTTTCGGAGACTCACTAAAACCAAGGCTATGATAAAAACGAATGAAAAAATGAAAGCGAATAGTTTAGAGAAATATTTAGAATAATACAACAACGATTCTCGAATCAGTTCACCTATACCTTTAACCGTATTAAAAACAGGTTCAAATTGGTTAGTGCTACTGATTTCCTCCTCTTTTTCAACAATTGAAGGATATCTTTTTGCTAAATAAAAAGGATAAATCACAAAGGCAAAAAGCATCAAAATGAAAGAAAAAGCAATGATTCCAAGTTTCGACCAATCGGGCAAAGTATTGTAATGCCGAGTGACATAACTTTCTAAAAACCCAGCCATAATGATGAAAGGAACAAGGAGTAACATAATACGAACACCTCGTCGCATTGCTAGTTTTAAACTTTGAAATCGCGTAAATGTCCCAGGGAAAAGCCACCCATTTCCGATGGTGATTCCAGCTCCACCAGCAATTACAATAGCAGAAATTTCGAATGCCCCGTGAATCCAAATCCCCAGAAAACTAGTGATTAATAAACCTTTGGTGTAGAAATAATATTGGAAAGCTCCAAGCATAACACCATTGCTAAAAAGCATAAGATGTGTGCCCAAAGTAAAAAGCAAGCCAACGAAAAATGTCAAAAATGCGACCATCAAATTATTGGTTGTAATGCGAATAAACATTGACATTTGATCCATACTTTGATAGACGCCCAAAGGATTTCCAGCTTCGATATTGGAAATAGTCATATCAACGTAGTCATCGCCCATTACCACTCTCGGAAAATCAGGATTGATAATCGTGGAAACCACCCCAATTCCTGCATAAATCAAAAAGGCAATCAAAGCCGTCAATAAGGTTTTCCGTGCGCGATAAATTTCTAATGGAATCTCTGTTGTAACCTGCCGAAGAAGTGTTTTAAACGAATCTTTTTTATACTTGTTGACACCAATGAAAACATTTTGAGCCAATTGATTGAGGTAAACGCGAACAGTTCTTCGTTGGTAATGTGTTTGTGAATAAGCTAAATCATCAGTAATATCAATATAAAGATTACTAAGCTCTTCTGGATTAGCTTTCGTTTGGCTGTTTAGATTTTCAAATCGTTGCCATTTCTCTTTATTTTCCTGAATAAATTTAGTTTCCTTCATTGATTGAAGTAAAAATAAGGAAAAAAGAATAATGTAATCGCAGTTCGAAAGTTAAATAGAAAAAATGATGATTAGTTGGAAAGCTATTACCTAAAAAAGGACTTCGTTAATTTTCATTGATTTTGAGAAATGTAAATAAAGTTACTTTGACTATTCTCATATCACAAATTATTATTATTAAAAACTTTATAAAACAAAAAAGAGTTGCCAAAACTGACAACTCTTTTCTTTGTAGCGAGGGCCCGACTCGAACGGACGACCTTCGGGTTATGAGCCCGACGAGCTACCAACTGCTCCACCTCGCAATATATCGTTAAATTAATTTTATGTTTTAAAGATTTCGTTAAATCCTATCCCGATTGGGACTACAAAGATAGGTATTTAATCCTTATCTGCAAGTATATTTTAACAATCTTTTAATTTATCGTACTTCTGGTCCCGCTTCAAAAGCTTTTTCAGGCGATAAGAAACACAATTCACCAGTTTCATTTTCAGCCATTAAAATCATTCCTTGAGATTCAATTCCTCGGATTTTTCGAGGTGCTAAATTCAATAAAACCAAAACTGTTTTACCAATTATAGTTTCAGGTTGATAGTGTTCTGCTATCCCAGAAACAATCGTTCGTTCATCAACACCGGTTTTCACAGTCAATTTTAATAATTTATCTGCTTTTTCAACTTTTTCAGCGTGAAGGATCGTACCCAAACGCATGTCTAATTTCGAGAAATCGTCGAAACTAATTGCTTCTTTAATTGGAGGAAAATCACTTGGAACTTCATTCGTGTTGTGCAATTTTTGAACTTCCGTTTCAACTAATTCATCTTCGATTTTTTTGAATAAGATTTCAGAAACTCCAATTGAATTTCCAGTTTGCATCAAGTTTGGATTACTTAAATCGCTCCAAGAATTAGCAGTAAAATTCAACATTTTTTGAAGTTTCAAAGCTGTGTCTGGTAAAAATGGTAAGGTTGCAATGGATAAATTGGCAGTGATTTGCAACGCAACATACATAATCGTTTTCACGCGTTCTGGATCCGTTTTCACAACTTTCCAAGGCTCTTGCTCTGCTAAGTATTTATTTCCAAGTCGAGCCAGATTCATCATTTCAGCTTGTGCTTCACGCAGTTTATAAGCATAAACCAATTTTGAAATGCGCTCAGGAATCGTTTTTAATTCTGCTAAAACTGCTTCGTCTGTTGAAGTATATTCATTTGGAGCTGGAACAACTCCTTCGTAATATTTTTGCGTCAAAACCAATGTTCTGTTTACGAAATTACCATAAATGTCAGCTAATTCACTGTTCACGCGTGTTTGAAATTCTTTCCACGTAAATTCTGAATCTTTATTTTCTGGTGCAATTGCTGTCAAAACGTATTTCAACTCGTCAATTTTATCAGGATAGGCGGCAATGTATTCATGTAACCAAACTGCCCAATTTCTTGAGGTTGAAAATTTATCACCTTCTAAATTCAAAAATTCGTATGCTGG
This sequence comes from Chitinophaga pinensis, assembly GCA_943324565.2. Lineage (GTDB taxonomy): Bacteria > Bacteroidota > Bacteroidia > Flavobacteriales_D > Crocinitomicaceae > UBA952. The sequence goes on from CALPMC020000043.1 coordinate 21,679, forward strand.
AACATTGTCTGGAAGTATAAAATCTCCGTGATCTTTTAATAAAATCGGGAAAATTATCGCGTGAAATACAATATTATCTTTTCCAATAAAGTGGACTAATTTTCTATCTTGAGCTTCGGTTTTACACCAGTAATCTTTCCAATTTTTACCAGTATCTAAAGCCCATTGTTTCGTTGCAGAAATATAACCAATGGGAGCATCCAACCACACATAAAGGACTTTTCCTTCTGCATTTGGTAATGGAACTTTCACTCCCCAATCTAAGTCACGGGTCATGGCACGAGGTCGCAAACCACCATTTATCCAAGACATACATTGACCAATCACTTGATTTCTCCAAGCTTTCGGATCGTGTTGTTGTTCGCCGTCTAAAATTCCTTTTTCAATCCACTCTTTCAACCATGTTTCGTGTTGATCCATTGGCAAATACCAATGAGAAGTGGTTCTTAAAACAGGAGATTTTCCACTTAAAGTTGAAATTGGATTGATTAAATCCGTTGGACTTAAATCGCTACCACATTTCTCACATTGGTCTCCATAAGCGGATGGATTCGAACATTTTGGACATTGACCTGTGATGTATCGATCTGCTAAGAATTGCTGAAATTCTTCGTCGTAATATTGTTCGGATGTTTCTTCTATGAATTTACCACTATCGTATAATTTTTTGAAAAAGTCTGCTGATGTTTCGTGATGAATTGGAGCTGAAGTACGGTGAAAAATATCAAAATTGATATTGAAATCTTTGAAAGCATCACGAATTAAAACGTGGTATTTATCTACAATTTCTTGTGGAGTAATCCCTTCTTTTTTCGCACGTAAAGTAATCGCAGCTCCGTGTTCATCACTTCCACAAATAAAGGCAACTTCGTGATCATTCATTTTCAGAAATCGCACAAAAATATCCGCAGGCAAGTAAACTCCTGCGACGTGTCCTAAATGTAGAGGGCCATTTGCATAAGGCAAGGCTGCTGTAACTGTGTATGCTGCTTTTTTCATCGTTTTGCAAAGATAACAATTCAGTAAAACAAAAAGGGCCGACCTAAGCCGACCCTTTGAAATATAGTTTAAAAAAGAATATTATCTTTTTGTCACTTTAAATTGAGATGTTTTACCATTCTCCAATGCTACGTTAAACACATAGATACCTGCATTCAAAGAAGCTATATTTACGTTTGCTTTACCAGCATTTAATGTAACAGCATTTGAAATTACAACTTTACCCGCAACATCTGTTACAGTTAAGTTAGCAACACCTTCACCGTCGATAGTGATTGTAACTGCATCAGTTGCAGGGTTAGGGAATGCATTTCCTTCAACAGAAGAATTTTCACCTAAACCGATAGTTGCAACATCAATTAATTTAACTGCTAATGAATTAGGAATATCAGCACCAAAACCTGTAGCAAAGCGCGTTCCATCACTTTCTCCTGGACTTGTTGGTTGAAGATAATAGTCTGTGTTCCATGTTAAGTTTGTTGAACCTTCATGTCCTAAGAACACCTCAACATTTGATGTTTGTGCACAAGCTAAATATCTTTTATTATCTTCCAAAGCTACAGCATTTATAAATTGACCGTAAACTGTTTCGTTTTGTAAATCAGAAGGATAATCGTAATTACCAGAGGCAATTTCAGTTAAAGTCCAAGCATCATTTGCTGGAAAATTTGCGTCATTTAAATCTGTAAATTGGTTATCCCAAGTGTATAAATATAAAAGTATTTCTTGACCAGCTAAAGATGCCGTGTTGTTGGTTGCAGCAAAATAAACACCAGCAACACCAACTCTTGAGGCATTAGGGTCATTAATTACAGTACAGATTGAAAATGTATTTAGATTATTATTTGGTCTGTAAAATAATGTTGGCTTAGGTAGATTTGTTGTTGGATCTAGCTGTGCGTAGCCATAAATATTTTCATTAATAGTAAATGTTGATGAAATTGAGTTATCGCCATCATATTCATCAGCTACACCATCAAGGGAAATCGTATAAGTTAAAGTATATCTTCCAGCTGGATATGAAGCTAAAGAAAATTGAGGTAAAGTACCAGCTGTAGTTGGATCAACATCAATACTATCTGTAGTTAAAATATTTAAACCACTTACTGAATTGTCATATACTGTATTTCCAGAAGGATCAACAATTTTTGCGTTAATACTAACATTTGTTTGGTCGTTACTACCAGGATTGTAGATTCTCGCACCTAATTCAAAGTTGAATTCAGTACCGCTTTGAGCTAATATTGCAGGAACGGCACCTAATTTAGGGATTAATGCAGCATTTCTAGATAAACCTATGTCATTAGCAAATAAACCAGTTTTGTTACCCATGAAAACAACAACTGAATCAGTTTGCATTGCTTCAACTAAAAGAGCACCTTCTGCATTTCCAAGCATAACACAAGGAATTGTAACATTTGGACCATCAGCACCACCACCCATAGGGATAACATCTGCATCGCGATTGATAATGATTACACCAACAGCCCCAGCTTCTTGAGCGTTGAAAGCTTTTGTTCCAAACTCACAATTATTACGGTAAATAACTGCAATTTTACCTGTTAAGTTATTAACTAAGGGGTTGCAGCCTTCTTGAGCAACAGGATGTCCTTGAGCGTTTGTTCCAGTTGAACCATCGTCTACTAACATTAAGGTATCTTGAACAAAAGTTCCAGGAATGTTAAAATCTGGAGTTCCCCAAGCACCTGGCTCAGCCCATGTAAAAGCGTAATTAGCTATAATTGAATTTGGTGATACACCAGCAACAATTACTTGAGCGCTTGACCAATAAGCCAAAGCGACTACCGATAAGGTAAGTAATAATTTTTTCATATACATTTTGATTATAGTTTACACAAATTTAAAACAATAATCGAAAAATGAAATAAAAAATTAATATTTAAATAATTGAATTAAATAGTAGAAAATTGCTGCTAAAGCTGCACTAAC
>CALPMC020000044.1 GCA_943324565.2 Chitinophaga pinensis
AAATGGAACTAAGATCTGGGAAAAAAACTACGGAAAACCAAACAATTGGGAACGTATAAACGATGCTGTGATGGCCGCTGACTCGGGTATTGTAATGGTTGGTGAAACCTTAGATATGAACTCAGGAAATTCAAATATATTAATCATCAAAACGGATAAAAATGGCGATACGCTTTGGACGAAACAAATAGGTGGAGAAGGAATTGATGTCGCAAATACAATTGTAAAAAAAGGTGTAAATTTTCTAATTGGTGGTGAATGGTATATAGAAGATTCGCTTGTTAATAAAGGGTTTATAATTGAAATTGATCCGTATGGTAGTGTTTTATGGCAAGATACTATTAGTCATCTGTCGGGACATTATGCTGTTACTGATATGTCATTAGGAGTGAATATGTATTATGTTGCAGGTTATCGTTTAAAACCAAATGGAAAAAGTGGAGCTTATGCGGCAGCATTTAATAACGATGGAACATTATTTAGTCAATATACAATTGATAATGCTCAAAACCCCAATATTCAAAATAAAGAAATTATATTCAATCCGATTGCAAACAAAGTCGCTATTGGATATTACACTCAAAATTCGGGGACTTTTCAAGATACTTTTGACTTAGTCTTTGCTTATTTTGATCCAAGTTATGTGGAGTGGACGAATCAGTTTACAACAGTTTTAAATGAAGGTATAGATGAAATTGGACAATTATTGCCAACTTCTGATGGAGGATATGTAGCTGTAGGAATGAATACCAATACAGGTGTAGGTCAATATACATTAAACGGTGGGAGTAACATCTACCTAATGAAAGTTAGTGGAAATGCTAATTATCCAAATAGTGATGGTGAATACACTTTAAATCAGCTTGTTGGGATCGAAATCAACTCCGAAATTTTTGAAGGAAAAGTTTATCCAAATCCGTTCAAAGATGAATTTACAATCGAATTGGAAAGTTCAGAAAATATAAATGCTACTTTACTAAATAACATCGGTCAAGAAATTGCATCCTTTAATTTTAAAAGTGCGATCATCTACTCTACTTCATTTTTAAATAACGGAGCCTACTTTCTAAAAATCGGTAACTCGGTAACGAAATTGGTGAAACTAAATTAATAATGTTGAATTTTAATGTTGAATGTTGAATTAAAAAAATCTTTTGTTCGAGTGAAGAATCTCAACAATTTTCTCCTCACCGCGGCGAATAAAAATTCTATTAAAATTAAGCATCAAATATCAATTTGACTTTCTCCTATCCAACTCCCTCATAATCAATGAAAGCTCTCTACTTGTTTGACCAGCAACAGAGGTATTTTCGTCGGCTCTTCTTAACAAATAAGGCATTACTTCTTTAACTGGGCCAAAAGGTACATACTTCGCAACTTGAAAACCTGCGTGCGATAAATTGTAAGAGATGTGATCACTCATACCCAATAATTGTGCGAAATAAAAATGCTTATTATCAGAAGAAATATTATTCTCTTCTAATAATTGTGTCAAAATAAAAGAACTTTCTTCATTGTGAGATCCAGCACATAGAGCAAATACATCAGCATGTTTTACAATGAGCTTTAAAGCTGAGTTGAAGTCGAAATCGGTTGCATTTTTATTGGGTTGAATAGGCGAAGGATAATTCAAGTTTTTTGCTCGTTCGCGTTCTTTTTCCATGTATGCACCTCGAACTAATTTCACACCATAAAACACACCGTTTTTCTTAGCCAGCTCGTAACAATCTTTCAAAAATTCTAATCGATCGTGGCGATACATTTGTAAAGTATTATAAATAATTGCCTCTTCCTTATTGTATTTCAACATCATTTCAAAAGACCAAGTATCTATCGCATCTTGAATCCATGTTTCTTCAGCATCTATAAATAAAGGAACTTTAGCATCGTAAGAAGCTTTCGCAATTTTGTCGATTCTATTAATAATTACTTGAATCTCTTTTTGTTCCTTATCCGTTAATTTGTGCTGTTTGTTGGATGCTTTCTCTAGTAAATCAAAACGTGCAATTCCTGTTACTTTAAAAACAGCAAATGGAATATTAGGGTCGTTTTTCGCACGTTCAATGGTGCTGATGATAATGTTTACTGTTTTATCGAAATCTTCATCTGAGGTTTTTCCTTCTACTGAATAATCCAAGATTGTTCCTACTTGAAACGAACCTAAATGTTTAATCGTTTCTGAGCACTCTTGAATAGTTTCTCCACCACAAAATTGCTTGAAAATAGTGGCTTTCACAGGTCTGCGAATTGGCAATCCCATTTTTAACGCCAAGTTGGTAAAGAACTTTCCAATCTTTACAATTGTTGGAGAAGCAATTATTTTAAACAGCCAATAAGCACGTTTTAAATCCTTGTTTGTCTTGCTTTGAAAAGCTACTTCAGTATTGTCAAAAGAAACCATGCATCAAATGTAATTGCTTTTTTAAAAACAGAATCCAATCTTTAAAGTTTAATTACTTTTGTGTCACATTTAACCTATGAAAACGCTCTCCAACTCACAAACACAAGTAGAAATTGGTTCCATAACTGAAGGCTCGTTAAGTTCAATTCTTCAAGCCTACGAAATTCATAATCTAATCATCATTGTTGATGAAAACACACATGATTGTTGTTTGGAATACATGATTACTTCTTTTCCTGAATTGAAGCGAGCAGAAGTAATTTTGTTGCCAGTTGGTGAAGAAAATAAAGTGATGGAAGTTTGTTTTCAAGTGTGGCAAGCCTTTACTGAATATGGATTCGGACGAAAAGATTTAGTGATTAATCTCGGTGGTGGTGTGGTTACAGACATGGGTGGATTCATCGCTTCGATTTTCAAACGTGGACTAAAATTCATCAACATTCCAACTTCTCTATTAGGAATGGTTGACGCAGCAATTGGAGGAAAAACAGGAATTGATTTAGATAACTTTAAAAATCAATTAGGAACTTTTTCACATCCAACGCATGTTTTTATTGACCCGATTTTCTTAAGCACTTTACCTGGCGAAGAAATTTTCAATGGTTATGCCGAAATGCTCAAACACGCATTAATTAAAGATCAAGAATTGTGGTCAAAAATTAGAACGATTCACTCCGAAGAAGAATTGACAACGAAGGAAATTATTTGGACTTCTGTAAAAATCAAAAACGACATTGTTGAAGGTGACCCTAGCGAAAATGGTGAGCGTAAAGTTTTAAATTTTGGTCACACTATTGGTCATGCTCTTGAAAGTTATTTCTTAGATAAAACTCCAATTTCCCACGGGCATGCTGTAGCTTTAGGAATGTGTGCAGAATCATTTATTTCTATGAAACGAGAATGGATTAGCAAAGAAGATTTTACCGATATTGAAACAACAATCACTGCAAGTTTCCCGATGATTTCATTGAATGCAGACGAAGTAAGCGCTGTAATTTCATTAATGTATCAAGACAAAAAAAATGAATCTGGCAAAATTCTCGGCAGTCTTTTAAATGGAATCGGAAGCTGTTTGTACGATATCGAATTAAGCGAAAAAGAAATCGGCGAGTCTCTTTTTCACTTGAGTTTATTGGCTAACCCAATGAACTAGTTAGATTACAACTCATCACTCGCATAAACGATTTCTCCTTTTATAACGGTTTTCCAAGAGAAATTTTGTTGGAAATTGGGTGATGAACACAGCGGGTTTTCGAAAATAACAAAAGTCGCATCTTTTCCTTTTTTCAAAGTACCAATTCTATTCTCGTCGAATGAGGCGAAAGCTGCCCAAATCGTCATTCCGCGCATCACTTCTTCTAAACTTAAAGACTCAGAAGACAAGAAACCATCCATTGGTTGATTAGAAGCATTTTTCCGTTCTACAGCTGCATGAATCGTTAAAAAAGGATTGGTCAATTCTACTGGAAAATCCGTTCCAATAGCCAACATTCCATATTGTTTCAGTAAGGTTTTATAAGCGTAAGCTCCTTTGAGTCGTTCTTTACCAATTCTACTTTCTGCCCAACGTTGATCGGAAACAGCATGGGTTGGTTGCACAGATGGAAAAACTGCATATTCAGCAAAACGAGCAAAATCCAGTGGGTCAACAACTTGTGCGTGTTCTATTCTAAAACGATGGTCTTTTTTACGCTCAAAAGCATTTTTATAAATCGATAAAATCAAGGCATTTGCCGAGTCACCAATGCCATGCGTGTTCATTTGATAGTTGTTATTCAAACAAAAATCTGCAATCGACTTAATTTCAGCAATCGAAGTCAATAACAAACCATGCGAATGATGTGCGTCTGAATAGGGTTTTTTCAACAAGGCACCTCTTGAACCTAGTGCACCATCAGCATAAACTTTGAAGCTTCGAATATGTAAATTTTTGTAACGAAATGGTCCATTTTTTCGAGCGAAATTAAAGTTCTCTTTCGACGGTAATAACATAGCATACAAATTGATTTTCAACTTATTATCTCTTACTAAATTTTTAAATAAATCAATGTGTTTGAACTCAATTCCTGCTTCGTGTACACCTGTGATTCCATACATCAATAGCTCATTTTGAATCTCAAGTATCGTTTCTGAAACTTCTTTATCGGTAAATTTTGGCAAGTGTTGTTGAACCAAGTTAATCGCATTATCTATTAATAAACCGCTTGGCTTTCCATTGCTTATAACAATTTCTCCGCCTTCAATTTTTGTGTTTTCATCAATTCCTGCTTTCTTCAATAAATAGTCATTTACTAATGCTGCGTGACCGTCAATTCGCACTAAACAAACTGGAATTGTTGGAAATAGTTCGTTTAATTTTTCATTACTTGGTAACGCTGAATTTCCCCAAAGTGATTGATCCCAACCTCTACCAATGACAAACTTTTTATTTTTTCGACTGGCATATTTTTCACAGCGAACTATTACTTCTTCAAAGGATTTGGAACCCACCAAGTCAGCACTTAATCGCTGCTCGGCATAAGAAATGAGATGTCCGTGTGCATCGGTTAAACCGGGATATAAATCTTTTCCTTGCGCGTCGATTGATTCGTCATATCGGTATTTATTTAAAATCTGTCGCTCTGGACCAACTTCGATAATTTTTCCATCGCGAATTGCCATTGCTTCCTCAACGGTGTTTAAATCGTCCATTGTATGAATACGCGCATTGTGTATAACCATATCAACTTTGATTCCTTTCATACAGGAACTTAAGAAAAGTAAGAGAAGAAGTGGGAGGTGTTTCATTTTTTGGACTTTATGAGGGAATGATTTTATGAGCGAATGAGAAATGACATTATGAGTAAATGAGGAATGAGGGAGTGAAATTAGACTTTTTAGGTGAGTTAGAGCTATTTGCAATTCGTAATCCGCAATTTGCAATTCGAAATTCTCAACTAAAAAGGATAACCAATTCCAAAGTTAATAGACGGTACAAAAGGCTTAGGCATAATTTTCTTTACTTGATCTAAAGTCATACCGAACGCAGTCATTCCTTCCTGATAATATGTTTTTCTAAAATTCTCTTTGCTAAATAAATCTTGGAATACCCAACGAGCACCATCAGCAAAAGCAGGATTATAAATCGGGAACCCGAAATCTAAACGTATAATAAAGAAATCCAAATCCATTCGAATTCCAGCTCCAGCTGCTAATGCAATTTGCGGTAAAAAAGTCTTGAATTTAAACTGACTTCCGATTCGACTTTGTTCTTCTTTATACGTCCAAATGTTTCCAAAATCAGTGAAGACTGCACCTTTCAAAAGTGAACCCATTGAAAAGCGATATTCTAAAGAGCCACCAATTCGTATATCGGCAATTTGAGTTGATAATCGATTGGTATCTAAATGATATTTATAAGCTCCTGGACCTAAAGAACGTGCTCTCCAACCTCTATTGTCATTCGATCCACCAGCGAAAAAGCTGTAATCGTAGGGCATCGAAGTTTTCGTATTTCCATAAGGAATTCCGAATCCAGCGTTTAATTTAACGTGACCAGAAGTATTATGAGGTAATTTTTTTGTCAGTATATACTGATTATCAAAACGTACAAATTGAGAGTAAGGCAAATTATTAAACAAATTCTGATTATTTGCTGTGTCTTGATTTTCTTTGAAAAGAGAAAGTGTATTTCCAGCAGCGTCAAAGGATGCAGTGTAGTAAACACCAGCATTTAAAAAGCGTTTGTTACCATCCCTAAAATCTTTGTCTTTATTATTATATTCAAAACTAAACTTCAAATCTTGCCAAATAAATTGATTACTATACGTATTCGTTAAAAACACGTCGTTTATTTGATTCAACTGATTATTGAATGCAGTGCTTTTGTCAATGTTTACGAATTTTATTATCGAAGCACCAGGTAATCCAATCTGGAAGATTTGGGTCTTGCCTACAAAGAATTTCCACAAATAATTGAGCTGAAAGACACGTCTATCGAAGATATCACGATTTTCCCAGTTGAATGCAACTGCCATCAAGGTTCTTGGTTTTTGACGTTTAGACATTTTAGTAACTGGTACTGGAAACAACCCTGGTAAATCAAATTTAATACTCGGACCAATTTCAAATGTATTAAAAGTTCGAGAACGTGTATTATCATCAAAAACTTGAGGTTGCGATTCAAAACCACCACCAATCGAAACGGTGATTTTCTGTGCGCCTTTTGCTAAGTTTTTATTGGTATAATTCACAGATGCTGATACACCTAATAGACCAAAAGAAGTGGTGAATTTAGGTTCAATTCCAAAAGAATGTTTTTTTGCAGCTTGAAGAAAATAATGAACATTTACCTTATTTGTTCCAGGGATTTCCACGATTTCTGTTTTTATTGAAGTGAAAATTCCTAATTGATTCAAACTACGATAACTTCTATCTAAGTAGTATTCTTTGTATTTATTGGAGTGTTCTAAATAATTTTGAAGCTCTAAAAGACCCGGTCGCACCCAAGGACTTTTACCGTTATAAGTTACATTTATTTCTCTAAAAGGATCTTTACTTCCTTTTGGTAATTTTTTCTGTTTCAATTTCTTTTTAGAATAATTGATTTCCTGATATTTGACTTTATTTAAGGTAATCGTGTACTTTTCAAACTCAGAATTTTTATTACTGTAAATATTTTTTGCTCTTAGTTCCTTGTAGAATTCGCCTTTATAATTGAGTGTGTCAGCTAAATGAAAGAAAACATCATTGATAACTGTTGCTTTAAATGGAACCTTAATGAGCGAGTCACTATTGTTTGGATCTGGGATATAGCGGTCATCAAACTTCAAAACAACATTTACTTTCATTGTGTTTTTAAAGGTATCAGCTACAAATTTGATATTGGAACCATAAAATTTATAAATTTCTTCATCGCGCATAAATTTGGCAACTGTTTCGCGGTATTCATCCAAATAATTAATGTCAAAAGGTTTTCCAATTAAAGGATTTTCGCCCGTACCCTCTATTGTTCGTTTAAGAAATAGATTGTATTTGTCCTTTATTAATAATTGTCCTTCGACTTTAACAGAATCAATAAGATAAACAGGCCCTGTTCTTAATGTATAAGTCGGAATTGCAAATCGTTTCTTTTCATTGAAATCAACTTTTGAACTCACCGAATTGTAGTAGTAGCCGCGTTTTTTAAGATATAAACCTAATTGTTCAACACTTTTATTATAAAGAATTGTGTCAAATACAATTGGTTTTTGCCCGAATTTATATTTGATTCGTTCACGTAACATCACATGATCATAAACTGTGTCTTTGTAAATTTTTTCAGTGTATTCCGTTCTTTGCTTTTTGCGTGCTTTTTTTATTCTTTTTGCATTAATCTCCTTTGTCTTTAACTTTTTGCGCTCGACTTTTAGATAAAAACGATTGATTTTTTTTTCTTTTTTAGTAGCAACTCTTGCTGAATCTATTGTATTGAAAATGCGCAATTTAAAATTTATCCCCAATGTTTTTTGATTCGGTTGTTGGCGTATTATTGGCAAAACATCATCAATTAAAATCGATTTGTTGTCAATGTTAACGACATTAGCCTTTAGTAAATATCTTTTTTCGGGGACATTGCGGGTGATATTACAAGCACTCAAAACGAGCAACAACAAGAGTAGATTTATATTTTGTAATTTCGCTTTTTTCAACATATTCAAGATTGCAAATTTAACATTATTCACTTGGAAACTATTTCGATTCAAAAGATTAAATGGATTAAGTCACTTCACCTCAAAAAAAATAGGGAAAAAGAAATCCTCTTTCTCGTGGAAGGTGAAAAAATAGTGAATGAATTGATTCAAAATTTCCCGCAACTTGTTCGTTTGATTGTTTGTAGAAATTCATTTATTGAAAAATCGGAAGAATTAAAAACCATTAGTCAAGAACGGATTTTTCAGGCAAATACTGAAGAAATGGAACGAATATCGACGTTGAATACTGCTTCAACTGTTCTTGCTGTCGTTGAAAAATTTCAAACTAAAGCCATTGATGCGTCAAAAAGTTTGTTGCTCTTAGATGGCATTCAAGACCCTGGAAATTTAGGGACGATTATTCGCACAGCAGATTGGTTCGGAATTGACCAAATTTTATGTTCACCAACAACTGTAGATTTATACAATTCAAAAACACTTCAAGCGACAATGGGTAGTTTTTTGCGCGTTAATGTGCACTATGAAGACTTAAAACCTTTTCTGTTTGAAAATCAAGAGAAAGTTTACGCTGCGTTGATGGATGGAATTTCGTATCAACAAATTCCAAAGGAGAATGTAAAAATGATTCTATTAGGAAATGAAGGAAAAGGTATCAGTCCAGAATTACTTCCTTTTTTAAAAAATCCACTAACTATTCCTGGAAAAGGACAAGCAGAATCGCTGAATGTTGGTATTGCTTGTGGTATTTTGTTGAGCTATTTTTTTGGGGAGTGAGAACAATTGTTGCCTTCGAGAGCCTCAATCAACAATTGGGGATGGTTGAAAATATTTAATCAAGTCAAGAATTGCAGACAATAATTATTTAAGTAACGAGATTTAACAGTTGGCTTTATAACTCGAAAGTAACGTTTCGTCATTATAAGATTCGAAGAATAATTAAAAAAAACTTGATTTGACAGTTGACTTTGTAACTCGAAAGTAACGTTTGTCATTCTAAAATTCGAAGAATAATTAAAAAACTTGATTAGACAGTTGACTGAGGCTCTCGAAGGCAACTGTCTAAATCCCCCTATCCAACAAATACAAAAAGCTAGCAATTCCAGCAGCGCCGAGCTCTAATTCTCTTTTATTTACGCTTTCAAATACATCACTTGGAGCATGATGAAAATCAAAATAACGCTGTGAATCAGGTACAAAACCAAAACAAGGAATCCCAGGGAAAGAATCTTTTAATGGACCAATGTCAACACCTCCATAACCTTTTTCGAAAATATGTAAATCGTATTCTTTAAAATTAGGTGCAAACGTTTTCAAAAATGCCACTTGTTTATCACTTCCGTCACAGGTAAAACCTCTTGGGGCAAATCCGCCTCGATCACTTTCTAAGGCTGCAATATGCTTCTCCCCTTTTTCTTTCACCCAAGTTGCATACGTTTTTCCTCCCATATTGCCATTTTCCTCATTCATAAAAAACACCACTCGCAAGGTATGAGTTGGCTTGTAGTTCATTGTTTTCAAGATACGTAAAGCTTCTAAACAGTGAATGACACCAGCACCATCATCGTGTGCGCCTTCGCCAGTGTCCCAAGAATCCAAATGTCCACCAAAAGTGATGATTTCATTTGGGAATTTCGAGCCTGTCAATTCACCGATAACATTGTAAGAAGTAGCATCTGGAAAAACGCGACAATCCATTTCTAAAACCAATTCAGCTTTTCCTTTTTTCAATTCTTCTGAAAGCAACTGTGCATCTTTTGTTGCCAAAGCTCCCGCTGGAATTCGAGCAATATTTGCTTCATAATGCATTGAACCTGTGTGTGGGTGATCGTCTAAAGGCAAACCTAGCGAACGAATAACAACAGCTTTTGCACCCAATTTTCCTGCTTCAACCGCACCATTTCCACGAATAGCGTAACATGCACCATACGCTTTAAACGTTTGAATTTGTGCAGCATCCATTTCTTGATTTAAAAAAACAATCTTTCCTTTCACTTGACTTTCAGTTGCTTTCTTTAAATCGTCAATTGTTTTAAATTCAACTACTTCGCCTTGCAACAAACCATCTGTACCAATCGAACCACCAAGCGCTAATAAATGTAACTTGATTAATTTACCCGATTTCGTGCGAATCCAAGCACTCTCTTTGGTTCCTCGTTCCCAATGTGGTACTTTGATTTCTTGCAAATACACTTTGTCGAAACCATATTCCTTCATTTTTTTCTCACTCCATTCAACTGCCATTTGGGCTTCTGCTGAACCTGATAGACGCGCACCAATATCTTTACACAACTGACGTAAATCCTCATGGGATTTTCCACGTAGTAATGCTTCATCGTATACTTTACGAATAAACGCAGAATCAGTTTGCGAAAAAATTGAAACCGAAAAAAGTAAGTTTATGCAAAGAAAAAAGAGCTGTTTCATTTGTTTTAGTTTGAAGTACTACCAAATCTAATCGTAGAATAGTTGAGTTCGTTTTAAAGTTTTCACCGCCTTGTAAAAAGTTATCTATACACTTTCAGTTTTCATCTCTCAACTATTAACTTTTAACTCAAATTCTACGTTTGAATCACACCAACATTATATCTTTTTTCAATCGGAGCATGGTTTGCCATTTCGATTCCCATAGAAATAATTTTACGCGTTTCAGCTGGGTCAATGATTGCGTCAATCCACAAACGACTTGCAGCGTAATAGGGTGATATTTGCTCGTCGTATCGATTTTTGATGTGGTCGTACAATTCTTTTTCGCGTTCAGGAGTGATTTCTTCCCCTTTTCCTTTTAAAGTTGCTACTTCAATTTGTAATAAAGTTTTTGCAGCTGCAGCACCACTCATCACAGCGATTTCAGCAGTTGGCCAACCAACAATTAAACGTGGGTCATAAGCTTTTCCACACATGGCATAATTTCCAGCGCCGTAAGAATTTCCCATAACGATAGAGAATTTCGGCACCACTGAATTTGCCATCGCATTCACCATTTTCGCACCGTCTTTGATGATTCCGCCTTGCTCACTTTTTGAACCGACCATGAAGCCAGAAACATCGTGTAAGAAAATCAATGGAATATTTTTTTGATTGCAATTCATTATGAAACGTGCTGCTTTATCCGCTGAATCAGAATAAATTACACCTCCAAATTGCATTTCACCTTTTGCATTTTTAACGATTTCACGGTTATTTACCACAATTCCAACACTCCAACCATCCACACGAGCGTAAGCTGTTATGATTGATTTTCCGTAAGTTGGTTTGTATTCCGTATATTCTGAATTGTCAACTAAACATTTCAAAATTTCTTTGGTATTGTAAGGTTTTGAACGGTCAGCAGGCATAATTCCGTACACATTTTTGATGTCCACTTGCGGTGCTTCTGCTTTTATTCTGTCAAACCCAGCATTTTCTTTTTGTCCAACTCTTCCAATCAAATCGCGAATTGTTTTCAAACATTCTTGATCGTTTTCAACTTTGTAATCGCAAACACCTGAGATTTCAGTTTGAGTTGTTGCGCCACCTAATGTTTCGTTGTCAATACTTTCGCCGATTGCCGATTTCACCAAATATGAACCTGCTAAGAAAATTGTTCCCGTTCCGTTTACAATCAATGATTCGTCAGACATAATTGGTAAATAAGCGCCACCAGCCACACAACTTCCCATTACTGCAGCGATTTGAACAATTCCCATAGCACTCATTTGTGCGTTGTTTCTAAAAATACGTCCAAAGTTTTCTTTATCCGGGAAAATTTCTTCTTGCATTGGTAAATAAACACCGGCAGAATCAACTAAGTAAATAATTGGCAATTTATTCTCCATTGCAATTTCTTGCGCTCTTAGATTTTTCTTTCCAGTTATCGGAAACCAAGCACCAGCTTTCACTGTAGCATCATTTGCAACAACGATACATTGTTTTCCTTTGATATATCCAATAACGACCACAACACCACCTGAAGGGCAACCTCCGTGTTCTTTGTACATGCCGTAACCAGCTAATGCGCCAATTTCTACGCGTTCTGTGTTTGGGTCTAACAACAAATCTATGCGCTCACGTGCAGTAAGTTTACCGCTTGCGTGCAATTTTTCAACGCGATTTTTTCCACCACCTTCATATATTTTTGAAAGTTGTTGTTCCAATGCGCTAATTTTTAAACGCATTTGGTCATCATTGAAATTGAACTCTAATTCTTTGGGAGAAATTGCCATGTTTTTTATTTGGGATTCAAATATAACAAAAGAACTTTGAGTTAATTCTGCGAATTGAGAGGAATAGCATTCCAAACATGATTTGGTATATTCGATGATTTCAATCGCAACCAAAAAACTAAACCTTGATAACAAAAAAATCTCTGCTTAAACTTAGATTTATTTTTCAATTCTTTTGCTTGATCAAAAGAATCAAAAATCAAGGCTCTGAATTTCTTTTTGTTCGCAAATATTTGTCTTATAAATAGTTAAAACTCGTTGCGAACAATTTTAACTCCTTTCTGAAACTGAAATTTTTTAAAAATGTTCTTACAGAAATTTTAAAAATTAACAGTTTCAGTTCAGTAGCTAAAACCTAGAAATTCAAGGCCGATTATGTTCGTTAATATTCAATAAGTAGATTTTAGTTAAAAGCTAAAATCACTAGTATTAAGTAGGAATTCAAAACATAATTTCGAAAATTGAATTAAATCAAGAATCATCATCTTGTATATTTTTTCCTAAATTCACGAATTATTAAAATTTAACTGAGAAGTATGAGTAATCATCACACGAACGAAAGCGTTGAAAAAAAGCCAAGAAATTTATTAACTGTTTTTATTCTTGTTGCTATGTTGGCTGGAGCAATTTTGGGCTCGATCATTCACAATTATTACGATGTAGAAACTGCTCAAAAATTCAGTACAAACATTAAGTTATTAGCTACCGTTTTTATTCGTTTGGTTCAGATGATAATTGCGCCATTGGTTTTCTCAACTTTGGTCGTCGGAATAGCTAAACTTGGTGACATTAAAGCTGTTGGAAGAATCGGAGGAAAAGCACTTGCTTGGTTTTTTACAGCTTCATTTATTTCATTAATTATTGGTTTAGTTTGGGTGAATCTTTTGAAGCCAGGTGTTGGCTTAAACTTAGCTGATGTTGATTTAACTGCCGCTTCTGAGGTTACTGAAAAAACCCAGTCGTTTTCAATTCAAAATTTCGTGGAGCATATCATTCCTAAGTCGATTTTTGAAGCAATGGCAATGAATGAAATCTTGCAAATTGTCATCTTTTCTATCTTTTTTGGGCTAGCAGCAGCGTCAATTGGTGACAACGCTAAACCTGTAATCAACGGTTTAGATAAGTTTTCTCACATCATTTTGAAAATGGTGAATTATGTAATGAAATTCGCTCCTATTGGTGTTTTTGGAGCAATAGCAGGTGTTTTTGCTGTGAAAGATGTTTCTGATTTAATGATGACCTACACAAAATTCTTTAGTTCATTCTTAGTTGGTATTGCTTCGCTTTGGGTGGTTTTATTGATTGTGGGTTATTTGTTCTTAGGAAAACGATTGAAAACCTTATTACAACGTATTGTTAGTCCCTTGGTAATTGCATTTGGAACGACAAGTAGTGAAGCTGTTTTCCCAAAATTAACGGAAGAATTAGAGCGTTTTGGAATCAAGGATAAAATCGTTTCTTTTATGTTGCCTTTGGGTTATTCGTTCAATTTGGACGGAAGTATGATGTATATGACATTTGCAAGTTTGTTTATTGCACAAGCTTATGGAATTCCGTTAGATATCGGAACGCAAATGACAATGTTAATTGTTTTGATGCTTACAAGTAAAGGAATCGCAGGCGTTCCTAGAGCTAGTTTGGTGGTGGTTGCTGCGACTTGTGGCATGTTTAACATTCCAATCGAAGGAATCGCTTTGATTTTACCTATAGACCATTTCTGTGATATGTTTCGAAGTGCAACAAACGTTCTTGGAAATTCAATTGCAACCTCTGTTGTTGGTCAATGGGAGCAAGATAAAGAGTAAATTTTACTTTTTATTAATCTAAAAACGCCTTGAATTTCTGCAAAGCGTTCTAAACAATTCTCAAGTAATATTAACTTATAATATAGTAAGTTAATAGAATAATATCTACTGATAATGCTATTGCTGCTGAGGTCATTATCCATTTCATTGGTGAAACGGCAAGCAATAAACTTAAAGTGATCATTGTTGGAATCACAACAGTAACCAAAGCTGCAGTGCTTTCAATAGCTCCCATTCCAACGGTAAGTCCACCTAAGCAACCTACTACAATTAAAACAAAAGAAATCAAACCAAAACGATTAAATTCCATGTCATTAGTCAAATTTTGAGTTTCCATAGCGATTAATTTTAATCACAAATTTCTCTGAATTACCTGATGAAAAAAATGACATTAAGTCAAGTTAAAAACTGATTGTCATCGCTTATTTTTACTGATATTAATCATAATTAACTTATCAGCATCGTTTATTAATGCTGCATTTTTTTAAATGTTACCAATCAAATTTATATTAGAAAATTAATCTAATAAGCATATTGATTAACACTTGTATAATTCACTATAAATTAAGAAAATGTAACTAACAAGACTTGTTATACCTTGATTCACAAAGACTTTTCGTAATTAAATGCTAAAAGACTTGACAAGGGGGGGCTTGATGTTGTATCTTTGCGAATCTATATTAAAAGAAATACAGTTCACTTATGAGTAAAATGAAATTATCGGAGTTCAGCTTCGACCTTCCAGAAGAATTAATTGCTAGCCACCCAACCGATAATCGCGACGATTCACGCTTGATGGTTATTCATAGAGCTACTGGGAAAATTGAACATAAACTTTTCAAAGACATGATTAATTATTTCTCTGACGGAGATGTAATGATTATGAATAATACACGTGTTTTTCCTGCAAGAATGTATGGTAACAAAGAAAAAACGGGTGCGAAAATTGAAGTTTTCTTACTAAGAGAATTGAACCGTGAAAGTCTTTTGTGGGATGTATTGGTTGATCCGGCGCGTAAGATTCGAATTGGAAATAAACTATACTTCGGAGATGACGATTCATTAGTTGCGGAAGTAATTGACAACACAACTTCTCGTGGTCGTACTTTACGTTTCTTGTTTGATGGACCTTACGAAGATTTCAAAGCAAAAATTACTGAATTAGGTGAAACACCAATTCCAAAATATATCAAACGTGAAGTTGAACCAGAAGACGAAGAACGTTACCAAACTATTTTTGCAAGTGTTGAAGGTGCTGTTGCTGCTCCAACTGCTGGTTTGCATTTCTCTCGTCAATTGATGAAACGTTTGGAATTAAAAGGAATTAATTTTGCGGAATTAACACTACACGTTGGATTGGGAACTTTCCGTACAGTTGAAGTGGAAGATTTAACTAAACACAAAATGGATTCAGAACAATTAATAATTCCAGAATTGTGTGCTAATACGGTAAACACAGCAAAATTGAACAAAAAACGTGTGTGTGCAGTTGGAACAACTTGTATGCGCGGAATTGAAACATCAGTTTCTACAGATGGTTTACTAAAACCATTTGACGGTTGGACAAACAAATTTATTTTTCCTCCCTATGACTTCAGTATTGCCGACAGCTTAATCACTAATTTTCATACGCCACTTTCAACATTATTAATGATGATTTCAGCATTTTGTGGTCACGATTTAATGATGCAAGCGTACCAAGAAGCAATCAAAGAAAAATATCGTTTTTATTCTTACGGTGATGCTATGTTGATTTTGTAAGTAAAAAGAAATATAAAAATTTAAAATGCTCAATCTTAAACAGATTGGGTATTTTTTTTGAAAGTTAACCATTGTTTAGATGAAATTTACAAATGTAAAAAACTGAAAATCAAAAAACTACCTTAAATTCTAAAATATTTTCATTCATCTTGAAAAGTTAATACGATATTATCTATCTTTGCACTCTCAAACGGCCTTGTGGCGCAACTGAATAGCGCACCTGATTACGGCTCAGGAGGTTTTAGGTTTGAATCCTAACAAGGTCACATAACAAAACGAGAATGAGAGCGAGAGCGTCATTCTCGTTTTTGTTTTACCTCCTTTTCATTCTTTTTGGCGGAATCATCCAAATTCAAAAGGCCCTCCAAATCTATATAAAAGTTAGATTTTTCGACTTTCGGGGTCATAAAGTAAGATAAAAGTCCCATTCTATATAGGTTTGGGACTTTTTTATTGCTCACACCCCAAGCGGAATAATTTTTGATTAAATGAAGTTCTATTCCTTGTATCTACTGCATTATTTGAAAATTCAAAAGTTAGAACTAGGTATGTTATTCTGACAGAATCCTATATAATTCAAGGTTAAGATAATAATGTTTTCCCTCAATTGTTTTTTTCTCTAGAACGCCCATGGTGCAAAGCTCATTCAGGTATTTTCTTGCTGTTTTTTCAGCATATATGCTATGCTCAACCAGTTGGTTAACTTTTGTATAGGGTTGGTTAAATATGAACTCTATCAATTCCTTGGGATTAAGGAATTTACCTTCCTTTTTAATATAGTCTAATATTGCGTCTTTAACCGAAATGATCTCGTTTATTTTATGATACGTAATCTTGGAAGTATGTTCAACTGCATTAAGCATAAATAGAATCCATTCTTCCCAGTTCCCTCTTTGTGAAACACCTTGTAGTCCGGCGTAATAATCGGTTTTATTATCGAGAATATATCTGCTTAAAAATAGAATTGGAAAATCTAGTAACCCTTTAGCTGTCAAATAATGGATATTGAAAACTCTACCTGTTCTGCCATTACCATCACGAAAGGGGTGAATTGCTTCAAATTGAAAATGAGCGATTGCCATTTTAATGAGGTAATCCATGTTATATGATTGGTCATCATTTAAAAAATCTATCAAGTTTGATAATTTCTTTTCGATCACACCTGCTCCTCGAGGTGGCGTGTAAATTACTTTGCCCGCAATTGGTCCAGTGCCACCTTGTTTTATTGATGTTTCAAGAAAGGGAGGCCTTATTTTATCTTTTGTTTGTTTTATTTCTTGAAAAATTTGAAGGAAATAATCTTGATTGAATTGCTGTGTTTTCGAAAGATAATTATACCCTGACCAAAGCGCTTCTCGATATCTCAACACTTCCTTTGAAGCACCATTTGCTTCACTTTGTCCATCACTAAATGCCTTATATAGTTCGTCATCTGTTGTGAAAATATTTTCGATCTCAGATGAGATTTTTGCCTCTTGTAAACTAATTGAATTTATCAGCATCCCTTGATTAGGAATAACAACACTTCTGCCTTGAAGTTTGGCAAGCGCTGCTTTCGCATCTCCCAGTTTTTTTAATATAGGAATTGAATCAATCAATTCATTTCGGATTGGTAATTCTGGTAAATCATTCCAAGGTTTATTGCGGTCTGGATTTATCTGATAAAGTAACTCGGACATAATTATCTTTTTTGTAAATATACTATTTTAAATTAGTAAACGGTAAAAATTGAAAAATATACAGTATGATTCTTTTTAGACGGTAAAATATTATTTCAAATTAGAACAAACAGTAAAATATAGCTATTTTACCTTCTGATCCGTTTTTGAAGGTAAAGAATGGTCACAGTTCTTTGATGAGTACTTGGTAAATTCTATAACTCGCTCCAAATCATTATAAAAGTTAGATTATTCGACTTTCGGGGCCATAATTAGTAAAGCTATCTATCTTTAAATCAGTTAGTTAGCTTTTTTGTTTCCCCATTATTTCCCCATAATTTCAAAAACTCCCTATTTTCAGCAATAAAAACTAACTTAAACATTATTGACTATTTTTGAGAAAAAAGAAACTATGACGACGTTAAAACATCTATTGTTTTGCTTTGCATTAATTGTAATGAAAAACTTTGCATTTACTCAAGTTACTCAAGTAAATTCTTTTATGTTGAAAAATGGCGAAGAGGTTTTGTTTGACGGTGTAATTTATAAATTTGATAAATATTACTATTTTAGTTTAGGCAATAAATTGGAATATTATAAAATAAATGTCGATTCAATCTCAAATAAGATTGGCAATTTTAAGCAATTGCAAAGTGATAAATTAACTTATTATCTTACAAAGTTTGCTGACAATTCTCAAGGCGGAATAGCTTTACAAATAGCCAGTGCTTTGCTTACATACGGTTTAACCTTTGCAAATGTAAATCCTTTAGTATTTATCGCTCCTTCAGTAATTGGTGTAACTGGATTTATTGTTTGGGTTTCCTCTTATAATCATTTAAGGAAATATAGAATAATTGCGGATTCTAAAGAATACAAATCATTTTATAATTGAAAGACCTTATTCGTTTTTTAATTGCATCACTTCTAATCTTTGCAGGACTTGGCCATTTGTTTTGGTTGCGTATTGATTTTCAAGCACAAGTCCCAAATTGGTTACCACTTGATCCTGACTTTATGGTTGTTTCTTCTGGCATTGTTGAGGTTTTATTAGGACTTTTACTCCTATTTTGGCAAAAACAAAGAGCTAAAGTTGGATGGATAATTGCGCTTTTTTTTGTGATCGTTTTTACTGGAAACCTCAACCAATATTTTCAAGGAATTGATGCTTTTGGTCTAGATTCTGATTTAAAAAGATTAATTCGTTTACCATTTCAACCGCTTTTAATAGTTGGGATTTTGTGGTCGACACGAAAAAAATAGTTTTTGCCAAATCTCAAAAGAAATTTGGATTTGTCTGAAAACTAAAGAAGTCCAGCACTACGTGCCAGACTTCTTTAGTGCCCACGACTGGATTTTTTTCAAGAACCTTAAAACTGGTCTTACCCGAGCATAAAGTCTGTGCTTCTACGAAGCATTGGACATTTTTAGTTTTTGCCAAATCTCAAATGGAATTTGGATTTGTCCGAAAACTAAAAAGTCCAGCACTAACTGCCAGACTTCTTTCGTGCGCACGACTGGATTCGAACCAGCACACCTAATGGCACCACCCCCTCAAGATGGCATGTCTACCAATTTCACCACGTGCGCAAAACAAAATAAAACACAAATAACTGTCATTCTGACGGTTACATTAATCAATTTGTGTGTTTCAAAAAAGTGAAAGTGAAGTTTTGATTCTAAACTATTTCTTACAAAATTTCACTTCTTTATTTCGGCAAAGTTAAAAGTTTTTTTAATGTTCTATCTGTATTTTTCGGTTTTGAAATTTATTATCAAATAAAATATACAACAACTGATAAATCAACTATTTTTACCCAAATTTTTTAAAAATGTCTGACTCGTCGCATAAAATTACTTTAGCAGGTGTATTGATTACAACAGGAATCGTATTTGGAGATATTGGAACATCGCCGCTCTATGTTTTTCAAGCAATAACTAATGGTGGTCAAAACATTTCAAAAGAATTTATTTTCGGTGCGCTTTCTAGTGTTATTTGGACATTAATCCTTTTGGCCACAATTAAGTATATTTACTTTGCTTTGAATGCTGACAACCGAGGAGAAGGGGGGATTTTTGCTTTGTTTGCGCTATTGAAAAAGCGAAAATTAAAATGGATTATCATTCCTGCATTGATTGGTTGTGCAACACTTTTAGCAGATGGCTTCATAACACCTGCGATTTCAATTTCTTCTGCTGTTGAAGGTATTAAAAACATTTATCCTCAAACACCAGTTATTCCAATTGTCGTCGGAATCATTATAGTTTTGTTTATGGTTCAACAATTTGGTACACAAGCAATTGGTAAACTTTTCGGACCAATAATGATCATTTGGTTTGGGTTTCTCGGTTATTTAGGTTTTATAAATGTTATTAAAAACCCAGAAGTTCTCCAAGCTTTTAATCCCTATTACGCTTATAATTTAGTGGTCAATGTTGACGGTGGATTTGCTGTACTTGGTTCTGTATTTCTTTGTACAACAGGTGCGGAAGCTTTATATTCTGATTTGGGTCACTGTGGAAAAGGAAATATTAGAATAAATTGGATTTTTGTTTCCTTATTACTGTTTTTGAATTATTTAGGCCAATCAGCGCTTTGTTTATCTGATGGATTTGCATTGAAAAAAGGACAGACCGTTTTTTATGCAATGGTACCTGATTCAATTTTACCATTCGCAATTGTTATTGCAACAGCAGCCACTATAATTGCTTCACAAGCATTAATAACTGGAGTTTTCACCTTGATGAATGAAGCTATTAAATTGAAATTATGGACAAACTTAAAGGTTAAATATCCAACAGATCACAAGGGACAAATTTATATACCATTTATCAATTGGTTCTTAATGTTTGGATGTCTTTTAGTTATCGTGATTTTTAAAGAATCAAGTGCAATGGAGCATTCCTATGGTTTAGCTATCACAGTAAACATGGTGATGACTTCGATTCTATTAGCATTTCTTTTATTCCTTCGCTATCCAAAACTAAAAGCAATTTATTTTCTCGTTTTCACTCTTTTTATTTTTATTGAAGGAATCTTTTTGTTCTCCAATTTAGGAAAAATCATTTCAGGTGGTTGGTTCACATTAATTTTATCAATTTCATTCTTCTTGTTACTTTTCTTATATTACAAAGCAAGACAATTGAGAACGAGCATAACTGAATATGTACCAATGTCTAAGGTTATTCCATTGATAAATGCAGTAAAAAACGATGATAAAATTCCTTTTGAAGCAACAAATTTAGTTTTCCCAACAAGGAGTAATTCAATATCAAAATTAGATCAAACTGTTTTCCATTCATTGTTCATGAAAAAACCAAGAAAAGCAGGTGTGATTTGGTTTTTACACTTAGATATTTTAAGTGAGCCTTGGGGCGTTCATTATTCTGTAAATGAAGTAATTGATAAAACTTGCTATTACGTCAAACTTCAATTAGGGTTTAAAGAGGAGCATCGAATTGAGTATATGATGCGTAAAATTCATTGTAAAATGGTAGAGAAAGGTGAATTAATAAACGAAAGTGTTTTTGATTCTGTAAGAAACAAAATTGATGAAATTGACTTTAAATTTATTGTACTTAACTCAAGAGTTGCAATGGATAATAAATTAACTGCCTTTCAACAGGTTTGCGTAAAAGGCTATCGTTTTGTTAAATTAACAGGATTACAACCAGCTGAAGATTTTGGTTTGGATAAAACCAATGTATTTGTTGATTATATTCCAATTTCAGTTACAAGTCAGATTAACCAGGAAATGACAGAAGACTTTGAGGATTATTCGATGAAAAGTATGAGCTAATTTAAGTAAGAGAAAAGTTTCAGTTTATTTCCTCAATGTAATTCAGATCTTTACCAAAGGTTTCCTTTAGTCTTGAAATACTAAAGAAAGCCAAACCTATAAATAGAATTCCGACAATTAATGCTGACCAGGCATCAGAAAGGTGAAGTGTTACTAAAAAGGTAAATATTAAAACAATGATATTCACTGAACCACGTACAAAATTCGGAATCGTATTTGCCGCTGTGGATCGAATATTTGTACCAAATTGCTCTGCTGCGATGGTAACGAAAATCGCCCAATATCCAGTTCCTGTGCCCAATAGAAAACAAAAAATATAATACGTTTCTTTTGAGATCCCTTTGGAGAAAAATAGAAATGCAATTGTTAAAATCAAGGTGAAACCTAAATAAATTGAAACCACAATTCTTCTACTTCTCAAAAGCTGACTTAAAATCCCAGACAATAAATCACCGAACGAAAGACCAATGTAAGCATACATTACAGCCTTGCCATTTTCAATATCTTGTATTCCAAGCAATGGGCCAAAATTATCCTTTGAATTCATTATTAATAGACCAATGATATACCAAATTGGAATGCCAATTAATATACAATGTATGTATTTGATTAAATTTTCACGGTTGAAAAAAATCAATTTTAAATCACCTTTTCTAATTTGATTGTCTGCTTTAGCATCTTTGAAAAAATCAGATTCAATTGTTCCCACACGTAGTAATAACAAAACCAAACCCATCAAACCGCCAACGATATAGGCAACTTGCCAATTAGCAAACGATATTCCGGTCAAACTTTTTAGAACTCCTGCAATCACTGTTCCTTCCGAACCAACTAAAGAAGCAACTACGGCTCCCAAAGCACCAAAAGTCACAATTATCATCGTACCATAACCACGTTTTTCTTTCGACATCATTTCAGAAACAAGTGTAATTCCAGCACCTAATTCACCCGCTAAACCAATTCCAGCTATTACCCTAACAATAGAATAAGCCGTCACATCAGTTACAAAAGCATTCACCATATTGGCCAAAGAGTACAATAATATAGAACCGAAAAGAACTTTCAATCTTCCTTTTTTATCGCCAATTACTCCCCATAAAAGTCCACCGATTAGCATTCCAAGCATTTGCATATTAAACAAATATTTACCTGTTGAAGCTTTAAGTTCGTCAGTTGCACCAATCATTATCTGATTAAGACTTTCTGCTTTCACTACACCAAACAAAACCAAGTCGTAGATGTCAACAAAATACCCCAGTGCAGCAACGATTATTAGGATAACAATTTTTCGATTCGGAATAGTTTGAATTTCTTTCATGCAACGAATTTAGAATTTTTACTAAAATAAGCTCAATTTTGTAGAAAGTTAGTTCAACTAAAGTTCAGGGTTTGATTTTCTGTATATCTTTAACCAAATAAAAAACATGGTCGTCAATCTCTCTCAACAACATTCCATTTTCAATAATTTCATTGCTGAAATTAGAGACGAACAGATTCAAAAAGATCCAATGCGCTTTCGCTTCAATATGGAACGAATTGCTGAAATTTTAGGTTATGAGTTGTCCAAAAAAATGGCTACAAAAACATTGGCAGTTCAAACGCCGTTAGGTATTTCTGATGAAATTATAGTGAGTGACGAACCAGTTTTGGCTACAATTTTGAGAGCTGGATTAGCAATGCACAATGGACTTTTGAGAGTTTTTGATCGTTCTGATAGCGCTTTTATTTCGGCTTTTAGAAAACACACCACTCCTGAAGAAT
This sequence comes from Chitinophaga pinensis, assembly GCA_943324565.2. GTDB lineage: Bacteria > Bacteroidota > Bacteroidia > Flavobacteriales_D > Crocinitomicaceae > UBA952. The sequence goes on from CALPMC020000044.1 coordinate 23,061, forward strand.
TTGAAATTTATGTCGAGTACCTTGCTTCACCTCAACTTGATGGTAGAACTTGGATTATAAGCGACCCCATGTTAGCTACAGGAAGTTCTATGGTGACAGTTTACAAAGCACTTTTAAAAAGCGGAAAACCTTCCAAAGTTTACATTGTTTCAGCTATAGCAACACCTGACGCTATCGATTTGATTAAAAGAAACTTTCCAGACAACACAGAAATTTGGGTGGGCGCAATTGACACAGAATTAACTGCTCAATCGTATATTGTTCCTGGTTTAGGTGACGCTGGTGATTTAGCATTTGGAATAAAAGTTTAATTATGAATTGGGGAGGATTATCAGGCGTTTTTTTTATTGCAACTGTCAAATTCATGTTCTCAACTTTTGGAGGGCCTGCTTTCGGATTAGCTTTTTATGAAACTTTTTTAGCTGCATTTGCCGGTGGTTCTATAAGTGCCGCATTTTTTTATTTTGCGAGTGATAAATTCATGGAATATACGCACAATAAAAAAATGGCTAAAGAAAAAGAATTACTTACTAAAGGTGTTTTAGTTCCTCACAAAAAGAAATTTACAAAAACGAATCGCATCATTATCGGTATGAAAATGAAACTTGGAATTTATGGTATTTGCTTTTGGGTTCCTTTCTTTTTTTCTGTTCCGCTTGGAAGTATTATCGTTGCAAAATTCTATGGAAAACTCAACCAAACCTATCCTTTAATTGTACTTGGAATGGCAATTAATGCCGCAATTACAACCTTTATAACCTATGCCATTCTCGGGTAAACACATTTTTTTTGATTTAGACAGAACACTTTGGGATTTTGAAAAAAACTCTGAAATTGCTTTGCGACATATTTTCGAAGAAGAAAAATTACAGAATCACATACCTAGTTTTGATATTTTTCATGACTTTTATGTAAAAGAAAATGCGCGTTTGTGGATATTATACGGTCAAGGTTTAATGACAAAAGAAGTTTTGCGCTATGAACGATTTCGTGCTGCATTACATGCTTTTTTTCCAGCAGAAGAAGTTTTAATTAAAAGAATTGGTGATGCTTACGTTGAAATTTCACCTCGACAAACAGCACTTTTTCCGAATGCAATAGAAACGTTGAAAAATTTGAAGTCACTTGGGTTTACTTTACATATTATCACCAATGGTTTTCAAGAGGTTCAATTTGTCAAGTTAGAAAACTCAGGATTG